>JAZTZT010000184.1:0-39583 GCA_045637605.1 Pilosibacter sp. | reverse complement strand
ATGGTAAAATCTAAAATATGAATGGAGGAACTAAAATGACAACGGAAGAATTATTGGAAAAACTAAACTATATTCAAAAAATGAAATGTGAAACTCAAATTCTTGAGTTAAAAAGTGCAGAAAAAGGATGCCCAAAACGTTTATATGATACACTGTCCAGCTTTTCCAACCAAGATGAAGGTGGTGTAATTATATTTGGTATAGATGAGGAACATGATTATAGAGAAGTTGGAGTTTATGATCCGCAAGATATCCAAAAGAAGATAAATGAGCAGTGTTTACAGATGGAGCCTGTGGTGCGTCCATTACTTACAGTGGCGGAAAAGGATGAGAAATTTTTTGTTTCAGCAGAAATCCCGGGAATTGATTTAGTGGAAAGACCGTGTCATTACAAAGGACAAGGAAGACTAAAAGGCTCTTATACTAGGATTGGTGATAGTGATGAACCCATGACAGAGTATGAAGTCTATAGTTATGAGGCGTTTAGGAAAAAGTATCAGGATGATATTCGAGAAGTAAAAAGGGCAACTTTAGCATCTTTGAATCAGAAATTATTACAAAAATATATTGATACATTGAAGATTGGAAAACCCAATTTAGCTGCAATTGAAGACAATAGCATTTATGAACTAATGAGCATAAAACGCGATGGCGAAGTTACTTTGAGTGCAACTATGTTGTTTTCTCCGTATCCACAAGCCTACTTTCCACAGTTATGTATTACCGCAATTGTTGTGCCAGGAACAGAAATGGGAGACTTGGGAGAAGCGGGAGAACGTTTTTTGGATAACCAGCGTATTGAAGGAAACATACCAGATATGTTGAATTCAGCAATAAAATTTGTTCGTAAAAATATGCGAACAAAAACAATTATTAATCCAGAAAATGGAGCGAGAGAGGATAGACCGGATTATCCTACAATTGCAATTAGAGAGGCAATTGTAAATGCATTGGTTCATAGAGATTATAGTATTCATACAGAAGGGATGCCAATTCAAATTATTATGTTTGAAGATAGGATAGAGATTCGCAATCCGGGAGGGCTTTATGGACGAATTCGAGTGGATCAGCTTGGGAAAGTACAGCCGGATACAAGAAATCCAGTATTAGCCTCTTCTCTGGAAGTATTAGGTGTTACAGAAAATCGTTATTCTGGAATTCCGACCATAAAAAAAGAAATGGAGAAATACAATTTACGTGAGCCAGAATTTTTAGATGATAGAGGGAATTTTGTTGTCAAGTTCTATAAAGAAATGCTTCAGAATAAGCCAGAAGAAATTGTTGATGAAGAAATAAATAACTTACTGATATTCTGCAAGACACCTAGAACAAGACAAGAAATATGTGATTATTTAGGCTTATCTTCTTTGACATATGCAATTCAAAAACATGTAATGCCGTTGGTTGAAAGTGGAAAGATAAAGTTGAGCATACCAGATAAGCCTAGGAGTCCGAAACAGTTATATTATAGTGAATAAAACCAAAACGAAGTATGCTGAGCCCCAAAAAGGTTATAGAAATCACATGGTATAGAAGTCATTCGTATAAATGATGGAGAGGGAGTGCTTATCGACGGTAGTGGAGTATCAATCTGTCGCTTATAAAAACATATTGGTAAAAGAAAAAAGGAATGCTGCTCATATCAGTGGTATCTGCAGTTGCAAATACAATCATACCATTGGATTTTCAAATTTGGAGGGAATGTGAAGCTATGGAAAGAATAAAAAGTTTAAACTTATACCAAAAAAGTATTCTGATTTTGATGACTGCTATGGCACTGATATTTGCTGTAATTTATCCAAAGACAATTTCAAGAGTTGGCTATAGATACAATGACGCAATTCTTATCCCAACACAAGAAAATGGGAGTACATTGTATTCGGGAAAGATTAAAGGACAGCAGGCTTGTTTTATAGTATCAGATAATACGGTTGTATTTCAGTATGGTGATAAAACCTATGGTACTTATACGATAAAAGAAGACCCAACTGCTATTCCCAATGATAATGATATGAAGGATAGTATGGATGGAATTGAAGTACTTGAGGGTAATGAGATTCTGTTCCGTGGTGGCGTAATAGACTTAGGGGATTTCTATTGGTTTCATAGCGAAGATGGAACGTCAGATAGCATGATTCATTTCTCATATATGACCAGTGATGGAATAGAAAGGGATGAAAATGGCAATCCAATTGATAGAATGAAGCCGACCGTTTCGACCATATACGAGTTAATGAATAATCCAGAATTGACACATAAAGGAGATGGACGTGCTTGGTTTGGAGCAGTATTTATCTGTATCATTAACGCATTGTCAATTCTATTTGCAGATGAGCTGTTCCGCTGGAATCTGGCATTTCAAATTCGTAATGTGGAAAAGGCAGAACCATCTGATTGGGAAATTGCAGGAAGATACATAGGATGGACAGTGATCGCTATTATGGCATTAATGGTTTTTATTTTAGGACTACTGTAATATCAATGGATTCAGTAGCAAAGGATTGATGTGGTAATTCTGGATGAAGATACAAAAAGGTAAAATCTTTGCAATATCTCTTCCTTTTGAATATTCTATTCTAAAGATATTCAAAAGGAAGAGTCTGTGGATCGTGTAAAAGAAAAAATTGGATATAGAGCAGTGTTAATGCAAGGACTTACGGGGAATGGTGTCGGTGTTGCTGTCATGGACACCGGTGCTTTTTTACATCCGGATTATGGAAGGCGCATCATTGGCTTCGTGGATATGGTAAACCGACGCAGAGAACCGTACGACGACTGTGGACACGGGAGCCATGTCTGTGGGATCATTGGGGGAAACGGAGCTCTTTCAGACGGAAAATATAGTGGAATGGCTCCACGCTGCAATCTGATTGCGGTCAAAGTGCTGGATCGGAAGGGAAATGGGTATGCGACAGATGTGCTGGCTGGGATTGACTGGCTTTTAAATAGAAAGGACTCGTTAGGGATTCGAATTCTTAATATTTCTGTGGGATCCGGAGGGAAAAGGAGCCCTCGCGAGGATTCGGCTCTTGTGCAGGGGGTAAATCGGGCGTGGGATGCAGGATTGGTCGTGGTTGTGGCGGCCGGAAATAATGGACCGGGACGTATGACAGTCACGACTCCGGGGATCAGCCGCAAAGTGATCACAGTAGGTTGTTCGGACGATGATCAGGAAATTTTGGTAGGAGGCAAACGGATGGTGGATTATTCGGGACGTGGACCTACGGCAGAGCATGTTTGTAAGCCGGATGTGATCGCACCGGGAAAAACGATTGTAAGCTGTGCCAGTCGAAATGGAAAATATGCAATGAAAAGCGGAACATCCATGAGTACACCGATTGTGTCGGGAGCTATCGCTCTGTTACTGGAGAAATATCCTGATATGACCAATCGTGATGTGAAATTGAAACTGATGGAGTCGTCCAGAGATCTGGGACTTCCCAAAAACCAGCAAGGTTGGGGACTTTTAGATATGGAGCGTATGCTGAATTTGAAATAATGTTCATCTTTATTTGTTAAGAGACAGCAAACATGTCAAAATTGGCTCGTGATTTTACGTAAATTTTACATTAGAGGCTTGGAAATTTTACATGTGGGTGTTATTCTTATAATGTATGGTAAAAGAAATATAGGAAAAAGAAAACACTATATGGAGGAAACTATGGACATTTTTGGCGTATTAACTATGCTTGGTGGTCTGGCTCTGTTCCTGTTTGGAATGGACATTATGGGTGATGGCCTTGAGAAGGCATCCGGCGGCCGCCTTGAGAGAATTCTGGAAAAGCTGACATCCAACAAGCTGATGGCTGTACTGTTGGGTGCAGGCGTAACTGCAGTAATCCAGTCTTCTTCTGCAACAACGGTAATGGTTGTTGGTTTTGTAAACTCCGGTATTATGAAACTGGAGCAGGCAGTTGGTATTATCATGGGTGCTAACGTTGGTACTACAATGACAGCCTGGTTACTGAGTTTAACAGGACTTGAGGGTGGAAGCTTCATTATGAAGATGTTAAAACCGTCCTCCTTTGCGCCGATCCTTGCCGTGATCGGTATTGTATTCACCATGTTCATGAAGAAAAACGAGCAGAAGAAAAATCTTGGTGCGGTTCTTCTTGGCTTCATGGTGCTGATGACAGGTATGGATATGATGAGCGGCGCGGTAAAGCCGTTAGCAAATGTTCCGGAATTTACAGCATTGTTTACAATGTTCTCTAACCCGATCCTGGGTCTGCTTGTCGGTGCACTTGTTACTGCGATCATTCAGAGTTCTTCTGCATCTGTAGGTATCTTACAGGCATTGTCTGCAACAGGAGCAATCACATTTGGCAGTGCACTTCCGATCATCATGGGTCAGAACATCGGTACTTGTGCAACAGCACTTATTTCCGGTCTTGGTGCAAGTAAAAATGCGAGACGTACATCTTTAGTACACCTGTACTTCAACGTTGTTGGTACAATCGCATTCCTGATCGTGTTCTATGCACTGAACAGTTTTATGAATTTTGAGTTTATGAATGGTCCGGCAACAGCCGTAAATATTGCGATCATCCATACAGTATTTAACGTATTTGCAACATGCATTCTTCTTCCGTTTTCTGATCTGCTTGTGAAGATGGCATGTGCAACGATCAAAGATGACACGGTTGCTGAGACTGAGCCGACAGCTGAGGAGAATGCATTCCGTCTTCTGGATCCGCGTTTCCTTGCAACTCCGGGTTATGCAGTGGATCAGTGTAAACTGACAGCCATTGATATGGCGAAACATGCGAAAGACGGTCTTCTTATGTCCCTCGAACTTTTAGATAACTTTGATGCGGATAAAGCAAAGAAAGTCAAAGAGCTGGAAGATCTTGTGGATCGTTATGAAGACGAACTTGGTTCCTACATGGTAAAACTGAGCCATGCTCCGTTATCCAAGTATGATAACCATACGATTTCCCTGTTGCTTCACAGCATCGGAGATTTAGAGCGTATTTCTGACCACAGTATGAATATTTTAAGTGCGGCAGAAGAGATGCATGAAAAGAGTATGGTATTCTCCGATGAATGTAAGGGAGAGTTAAAGGTGTTCGTGGACGCAGTTCGCGAGATCCTGGATCTTACTGTAAGTGCATTTGAAAAGAACGACATCAAGAGAGCTGCTTTTGTAGAGCCGTTAGAGGAAGTGGTTGATGACCTTAATACAATGGTGAAAGCAAACCACATTAAACGTCTTCAGAAAGGTATCTGTACAATTGAGCAGGGATTCGTTCTCTCTGATATTTCTACAAACTTAGAGCGTGTATCTGACCATTGCTCCAATATCGCGATCAGCGTTATTGAGATTGACAGAGACGGTTTCGATGCACACGGCTATCTTGATAACTTAAAGAAAGAAAATGATCCGCAGTTCATCGGTCTGGTTGAGTCCTATCGTAAGAAATATACACTCCCGACAACAGAGGCGGCTGATTAATTACTAGAATATAATGAAAGGAGGACCATGATGGCGCTAATCTATGCAGTTGAGGATGATAAAAATATTCTGGAAATCGAGATGTTCGCACTGAAAAACAGCGGATATCAGGTGGAAGGCTTTGAAACAGCGCATGATTTTTATAAGAAACTGGAAAAACAGATACCGGATCTGGTCCTTCTGGATGTGATGCTTCCGGATGAAGGTGGCCTGGAAATCGTCGGAACACTCAGAAAGCGTTCGGAAACGAAAAAAATGCCAATCATCATGGTAACGGCAAAAAGCTCAGAAATCGAGAAAGTAAAAGGACTGGATGCAGGGGCGGATGATTATCTCACAAAACCGTTTGGAGTTATGGAGTTGATTGCCCGTGTGAAAGCCATACTTAGACGTACGGTGGAAGAGGATAAGTTCCTGAGTGTTGGTGATGTATTCTTAGATGATGAGAAACGCACAGTTTATGTGCATGGAGAGCCTTGCACTTTGACTTACAAAGAGTATGAGTTGTTGAAATTGCTGCTCCATCATTCCGGCGTTGTAGTAAGCCGCGAGATTATCCTGGATCGTGTATGGGGAATTGATTTTGAAGGTGAATCCCGTACATTGGATATGCATATCCGAACTCTGAGACAGAAACTTGGAGAAGCCGGCGCGATGATCCGTACGGTACGAAATGTCGGTTATATGATAGAGTAAGCGGAGAATAATATGAAACGGAAGATACAATTAGAACTTCTGGCAACATCAGCGTTGGCGATCGTGCTGACGCTGTTGTTTGCATTATATGTATTTTATGGATTATTTAAAAAGCAGGTTGTCAATGATCTGCGTGAGGACGCCCTGGCGTTTCAGACTCTGCATGTATTCGAGGATGTGGATTCGCTCCATCCGGATATTTATGCTTTGGGAAAGGAAAGTCTGCGTATTACGATCGTAGATGAAAGCGGAGCCGTGTTATTGGATACCGATGCAGATTCCAATTCTATGGAAAATCATCTGGACCGTCCGGAGGTCATCGGAGCTTTTCGTGACGGAGAGGCCAGTGCAAGCCGTGTTTCGGAAACGATGGCAAAGACTTCATTTTACTACGCAGTGCGCCTGGAAAATGGAACCGTCATGCGAGTGTCGCGACTGGCAGACAGCTTTTGGTCGGTTCTTCAGAATGTATTCCCTTCGGTTTTGGGCGTATGTGCGATCTTGTTTGCGCTCTGCATTGTATTATCCAATTATTTCACTAAAAGTATTGTAAAGCCGATCGAGAAAATGGCTGAAAATCTTTCTGAGCCTGGTGTAGAGGTTCCCTACAAGGAGCTGAGTCCGTTTATGACAACGATCCGACAGCAGCATGCAGATATTTTGGATAGTGCGCGGATACGACAGGAATTTACGGCCAATGTATCTCATGAATTGAAGACACCGCTGACAGCGATCTCCGGTTACGCAGAGCTGATCGAGCACGGTATGGCGGGCATGGAAACTGCGGAACGATTTGCAGGCGAGATCCATAAAAATGCTGCGCGTTTGTTAACGTTGATCAATGATATCATCCAGCTCTCCCAGTTGGATGGAGGAAGAAAGCAGATGGAATTTGTCAATCTGGATCTGTATGCTTTGGCGCAAGAATGTGTGGATATGCTGGCATTGAACGCACAGAAGCAGAATGTGACGATGCAGGTAGCCGGAAAATCTTCGATGATCATGGCAGACAAGCAGCTGATGGAAGAGCTGGTCTACAACTTGTGTGACAATGCGATTCGTTACAATAACCGTGGTGGCTCCGTGATCGTGACGGTGGATCAGGAGGATGGACACACATATTTGATGGTGAAAGACACGGGAATCGGTATTTCCAAGGAGAACCAGGAACGTGTATTTGAACGGTTCTATCGTGTAGATAAGAGTCGATCCAAAGCGACAGGAGGAACCGGTCTGGGTCTGGCGATCGTCAAACATATCGTATCCCAGCATGGAGCCAAGATATCAATAGATAGTGAAGAAGGAAAAGGAACAGAGCTCCGTGTGGATTTTTCGGATCTGGCTCCGATGAACAATTGAGTTCTGACAAAATATTATAGACGAGGCCGCTTATCGCAGGAAGATAGGCGGTCTTTTCTTTTGCTTGACGCCCGGTTTGGGCGTATGATATTCTAAATGTACACTTCTTGCGGTCGAAATGACCGGACTATAAGCAGATCGGATTGTTCTTTGGGAAGCATTCTTTCCCGGAAAACCGTGTGAAAAATGAAATGATGAATGGGAGGAATGCCTTTGATTGCAGAGAATTTTGCGACAAGAAACAGTTGACTTTTTAGGGGTATTATATTATGATAGACACAGAACAAATGTTCTGGTTTTCGAACGACGGAATGTCGGTTCGTTCAGATGGAGGATATAGAAGATGGCATTAAATAAAGATGATAAATTAAAAGCCCTTGATGCGGCGATCACACAGATTGAAAAAGCGTACGGCAAAGGTTCTGTAATGAAACTCGGTGACTCTAAGGCGAATATGAATATTGAGACAGTTCCGACCGGTTCCCTGAGTCTGGATATTGCTCTTGGTCTCGGTGGTGTTCCGAAGGGACGTATTGTTGAGATCTACGGACCGGAGTCCAGTGGTAAGACAACCGTAGCGTTACATATGGTAGCGGAAGTGCAGAAGCGTGGTGGTATCGCAGGCTTTATCGATGCGGAACATGCGTTAGATCCGGTATATGCAAAGAGTATCGGTGTGGATATTGACAACCTTTATATTTCTCAGCCGGACAACGGTGAGCAGGCACTTGAGATCACGGAGACTATGGTGCGTTCCGGTGCGGTTGATATCGTGATTGTTGACTCTGTTGCGGCTCTCGTACCGAAGGCAGAGATCGATGGTGATATGGGTGATTCCCATGTGGGTCTCCAGGCGCGTTTGATGTCTCAGGCGCTCAGAAAGCTGACTGCGGTGATCAGCAGAACAAACTGTATCGTGATCTTTATCAACCAGCTTCGTGAGAAAGTTGGTGTGATGTTTGGCAATCCGGAGACTACAACAGGTGGACGTGCTCTGAAGTTCTATTCCTCCGTACGTCTGGATGTAAGAAGAACCGAGTCCTTAAAGCAGAGTGGAGAGATCGTAGGTAACCATGTACGCGTAAAAGTGGTTAAGAACAAGATCGCTCCGCCATTCAAAGAGGCTGAGTTTGATATTATGTTCGGCAGAGGTATTTCTAAGGAAGGCGATATTCTCGACTTGGCGGCTAATGCAAATGTGGTGGAGAAGAGCGGTGCCTGGTACGCTTATAAGGGTGCGAAGATCGGTCAGGGCCGTGAAAACGCAAAACAGTATCTGGCTCAGAACCCGCTGATCTGCGAAGAGATCGAGAACCAGGTAAGAGAGCTGTACGGCCTGGATGCTCAGCATCTGGCAGCAGAGTCTGCGCCGACGGTAGCAGAGGACTAAAAGAGAGGAAAACATAGATCAGAGAGTTGAACGATGAAAGTTTGGAGACAAGAAGACTGGGTGGACAGCCAGAGCGCATTGGGACCGATTGAGGAACCAGCGAAGGCAGATGGTCCGGAGGAAGCGAAGAAGGCCCGGGAAAAAGCAGTTTATTATCTCCAGTTTTCCGGTAAGACAGAGTATGAATTACGAAAGAAGCTGGCGGAACAGGAGTTTTCGCCGGCTTCTGTTGACTCTGCCATTGAATTTGTAAAGAAATACCGGTATCTGGACGATGAAGACTACACAAGACGTTTTGTGGAACGAAATGGAAATAAAAAGAGTCGGAAGCAGATGGTATACGAGCTGACACAGAAAGGCGTGGCGAGAGATATCCTGGAGACAGTATTAGAAGATATGGAAGTGGACGAGGAGGCGCAGATCTTAGCCCTGCTCGCGAAGAAAAACTATTCAGGAGAAGATGCCACAAGGGAAGAAAAACAGAAAATTTCCGCGTATCTTGCCAGAAAAGGTTTCTCATATGATGCCATTTCCGTTGCTTTGATTCAATATGCACGGAAAAATCGAAATTAAGGGCATTATACTTGACATAATGTATAAAAACAATTAGAATTGAAGTGCTGTACAATGAAAATTTAATAAAGGAGGTGCTCCTGTGTCACCAATAATGAGTGCGTTATTAGCAGCAATTATTGTGGCTCCTATTACCTGGCTCCTCGCTGTTGCTTACCGTAAGAAAAGCTATGAAAGCAAGATCGGAAGCGCAGAGGAAAAATCCAGAGAGATAATAGATGAAGCATTGAAGGTCGCAGAGACGAAGAAAAAAGAAGCTCTCCTCGAAGCAAAAGAAGAAAATTTGAAGGCTAAAAATGAGCTGGATAAGGAAATCAAAGAGCGTCGAGCAGAGGTTCAGCGCTATGAGCGCCGCGTTCTCAGCAAGGAAGAAAACCTCGACAAAAAGGCAGATGCGATGGAAAAGAAAGAAGCAAGCCTTGCGTCCAAGGAAGAATCCTTAAGAAAGCGTACCGCTGAAGTGGAAGAGCTTTTCGCAAAAGAACAGGAAGAACTGGAAAAGATTTCCGGTCTTACTTCTGAGCAGGCGAAAGAATATCTTCTGAAATCAGTGGAAGAAGACGTGAAACACGACACTGCAAAGCTCATCAAAGAACTGGAGAGCAAAGCTAAGGAAGAAGCCGACAAGAAGGCAAAAGAGTATGTGGTAACTGCAATTCAGAGATGTGCTGCAGACCACGTTGCAGAGACAACCGTTTCTGTTGTTCAGCTTCCAAGTGACGAGATGAAAGGTCGTATTATCGGACGTGAAGGCCGTAATATCCGTACTCTCGAGACAATGACAGGCGTAGAACTGATCATTGACGATACTCCGGAAGCAGTCGTACTGTCTGGATTTGATCCAGTAAGAAGAGAAGTTGCAAGAATCGCTTTGGAGCGTTTGATTGTAGACGGACGTATTCATCCGGCTAGAATCGAAGAAATGGTGGAGAAAGCGCAGAAAGAAGTAGAGAATATGATGCGCGAAGAAGGTGAAGCTGCTTGTCTTGAAGTAGGTATTCACGGTATCCATCCGGAACTTGTCAAGCTGCTTGGCAAGATGAAATTCAGAACCAGCTATGGACAGAATGCATTAAAGCATTCCATCGAAGTTTCCCAGCTGTCCGGTTTACTGGCTTCTGAAATTGGTGTAGATGTCAGAATGGCAAAACGTGCCGGTTTATTACATGACATTGGAAAATCCGTTGACCATGAGATGGAAGGTTCCCACATTCAGCTGGGTTCCGAGCTTTGTAAGAAATACAAAGAGTCTGCGACAGTTATCAACGCAGTAGAGTCCCATCATGGCGATGTTGAACCGACAAGTCTTATCTCCTGTATCGTTCAGGCTGCAGATACTATTTCCGCAGCAAGACCGGGTGCAAGAAGAGAGACATTGGAGACATACACAAACCGTCTGAAACAGTTAGAGGATATTACAAATACCTTCAAGGGTGTTGATAAGTCCTTCGCAATCCAGGCGGGACGCGAAGTGCGCATTATGGTAGTACCGGAACAGATCAATGATGATGATATGGTATTACTGGCTAGAGATGTTTCTAAGAGAATCGAAGAAGAACTCGAATATCCGGGCCAGATCAAGATCAATGTGATCCGTGAATCCAGAGTGACCGACTACGCGAAATAACTTTGACAGAAATGTCCGGAGGTACATAGTTTTATGTACCCCCGGATTTTTTGTTATATGGGAAAGTTCAGTTGACCATCACACAAAATCAAGGTATGATAAAAGAGGTTTTATGAATACCCTTGGGCAGAAAGAGATTGTGTTTTGAAGTATTAGGAGGCAATTACAATGGCAAAAATTGGTTTTATCGGTATGGGAAATATGGCTGGTGCGATTATGAAGGGCAGCTTAAAAACATTTGCACCGGAAGATATTATGTTCTTTGATGCAAGTTCTGCACAGGCTGAGAAAGTAACAGCTGAGACTGGTGTTGCACACGTTTCTTCCAATATCGAGTTAGTAAATCAGGTAAAATATATTGTTCTTGCTGTAAAGCCGCAGGTTCTTCCGGCAGTTATGGCAGAGATTAAAGATGTAGTAAGAAATGATCAGGTTGTGATCTCCATCGCCGCAGGTTTTGCGATTGCGGACCTGAGAGAGGGAATTGGTGAGCAGGCAAGAATCGTACGTGTTATGCCGAATACACCGGCTCTCGTGGGCGAAGGTATGGCAGGTGTGGCTTATGATGCAGAGCTTTTCAATGATGAAGAGAAGGCAATGGTAGAGACATTATTTACTTCCATTGGTAAGATGGAACTTGTCAATGAAAATATGATGGATGTAGTGGCAAGTGCTAGCGGATGTTCCCCGGCTTATGTTTACATGTTCATCGAGGCACTGGCTGATGGCTGTGTAAAGAATGGTCTTCCGCGTGCTCTTGCATATAAGATGGTTTCCCAGGCTGTTCTCGGCAGTGCAAAGATGGTTCTGGAAACAGGTATGCATCCGGGCGCATTAAAAGATATGGTATGCTCTCCGGGCGGAACAACCATCGAGGGTCTTGCTGCACTTGAGGAAAACAATTTCCGCGGTGCGATCATCAAGGCTTGTGATGCAAACTTCCAAAAGAACAAATTTTTAAAATAAAAAACCGAAGGGACGAAAGAGATGGAAGCAATCGTAAGAATTAAAAGAGAATTGGCATATCAGGGAACGGTACTGAAGATATATCGGGACACGGTTATTGCAAATGGGATCGAGGAAGTCTTCGATTATATCCATCACAATGGCGCAGCCGCCGTGCTTCCTGTAACAGTAGACGGAAAGATCATGCTGGTTCGTCAGTATCGAAATGCGTTAGATCGTTTTACTTTAGAACTTCCGGCCGGAAAAGTGGATTCTCCGGATGAGCCGCGTATTGAGTGCGCATATCGTGAATTGGAAGAGGAAACCGGATATCGTACCGATAAACTGGAATATCTGATGACGATCAATACAACGGTTGCATTATGCAATGAGGCGATCGATATTTTTATTGCAAAAAATCTGATCCCTTCCCAGCAGCATTTGGATGCGGACGAAAGCATTGATGTGGAGATTTGGGAAGTGAAAGACTTGCTCGAATTGATCTACAGCGGAAAAATGACAGATTCCAAGACGATCGCGGCTGTGTTGGCTTATGCACAGCAGGAAGGCATTCGATAATCGATGGTATTGTGCCTCTCCAAAAGATGTCATAAGAGAATTCGGATTCTCATATAGTGAAGAGAAAGCTGTATGAGGACTGACCATGAAATATGTTAGAAGCAAAGAGGACAGCCTGAAACTTGGGCTGTCCTTTTTTCTATTGGCAGGAAGTGTGGCGGGAACGTTGTTTTGCAATCGAATGACTGCAGAAATGAAGCAGGAATTGATGATATTGAGCCAGAGTTCTGTTACGCAGACGATGCTAGAGGAAATCAATCGCTATGACTTGCTGCTTCAGATCCTGCCAAGACGCATCTGGATTTTGACTATAGTGATGCTGGCAGCAGCAACTCCGATTGCTGACTGGTGCATGCGATTCGTGGCAGGATATGTAGGGTTTTCCAATGCAGTGCTCCTGTGTGCGCTTACGATGGAATTTGGAGCGAAAGGTTTGCTTCGCTACATTCTTTTGATCTTTCCACAATGTCTATGCTACATACCTACCGGTTATTTATTGCTGTGGTGGATGCCTATGAAAGAAAAGCAGTTTACTGTCCTTTCTATTCTTTTTATAGTCATTTTGGTCTGTATGGGAGGTTTGCTGGAAAGCCTTGTAAATCCAAGGTTTTTGGCATGGTTTTGAGAAAAATTTTTCAATAAAATATCACAATATCTGGAAATGGAAGAATCAGGAAAATCCAGATGTTGTGATTTTTATGTAAATCAGATTCGGAATGGGGGATAAGTGGGAAAAATGTGTTTGATTTTATGGAAAACTGGGGATATAATGTAGGAACACGACACTTTTTTGGGGATAAAGTGTCAAATGGATCGTGTTTTAAGGGGATATAGGGAAACTATAAAGGGACTGAGATGAAAGAGGAAATAAAGAGTTTTATTGAGTATTTGAAAACAGAAAAGGGTGCGTCTGAAAACACCTGCGTTTCTTATCGAAGAGATCTGCTCCAGCTGGCTGCTTATCTGGAGGAGATGGGGATTACTGAGGCAGCCAAAGTGACCAAAACCTTATTAAATTCGTATATTTTGCATTTAGAAAAAGCCGGAAAGGCATCGACAACGGTGTCCAGAACATTGGCGTCTACGAAAGCATTCTTTAATTATGAATTCAAGCAGGGGATCATTAAGCGTGATCCGTCGGATGCGATCCGGGCACCGAAGATTGAAAAGAAGATGCCGACGATCCTTTCCATTGATGAGGTGAATCGTTTGCTGGCGCAGCCATCAGGCGCGACTGCTAAGGAGATTCGTGACAGGGCGATGCTGGAGCTGTTATATGCGACCGGAATCCGTGTGTCGGAACTGATCCATCTGGAGCTCGCAGATGTAAATATGTCCATCGGTTTTATCACATGCAGAGATGAGAACAGGGAGAGAACGATTCCATTTGGTCGTGTGGCCAAGGATGCTCTTACAAAATATATGGAGGCTTCTCGTGAGGAGTTGCTGAAGGGAAATGAGTCTCCGTGGCTGTTTATCAACTGCAGCGGAGGAACGATGAGCCGTCAGGGCTTCTGGAAGATCATCAAGCAGTATGGTATGAAAGCAGGAATCGAAGGAGATATTACTCCACACACCTTGCGTCATTCCTTCGCGGCCCATTTGATCGGAAACGGAGCCGATGTGAAAGCGGTTCAGACGATGATGGGACATTCCGATCTGGCGACGACACAGATGTATGCAGCGTATGCAGGAACAGGTGCTGTGCGCGAGGCATATCACGGAGCCCATCCAAGACGATAGAAGCTCCGAAAGGAACAGCGTGACACCATCTGAAAATGATGAACAATGAGAATGAGTGATGACGGGGGTATCCGGTGGGTACCTCCGTTGTGGAATCTTTAAGGAGAAAATACAATGTTTTTAATTGCAGGTCTCGGAAATCCGGGAAAAGAATATGAAACAACCAGACATAATGCAGGTTTTATGGTAATTGATGCACTGGCAGATAAGCTTGGTGCAGATGTGTCTGAAAAGAAACACAAAGGTTTATGTGGAAAGGCAGTGATCGGCGGTCAGAAATGCATTCTTTTAAAACCGCAGACATATATGAATTCCAGTGGAGAAAGCATCCGCGCAGCAGCTGACTATTTTAAGATCGCTCCGGAAGACATTATTATTATTTACGATGATATCAGTCTGGCACCGGGTCAGCTCCGTGTGCGCGCAAAAGGCAGTGCAGGCGGACATAACGGTATCAAGAGTATTATTGCACATCTGGGAACACAGGAGTTCCCGAGAGTACGCGTTGGTGTCGGTGAAAAACCATCCAGAATGGATCTGGCTGATTATGTGCTTGGTCATTTTAGTGCAGAGGACAGAAAGATCATGGCAGAAGCTGTGAAAGAAGCAGCTGATGCAGCATGTGAGATCATTGAAAGCGGAATTGAGCATGCGATGAATGCGCACAATAAAAAGAAAGCGTAAGGCGCAGAAGCGAGTAGTATAAAAGCAGAAAGCGGGGGAAGTATGGGAGAGATTTTTGCGAATCCGTTGGTAGAATTGGCGGAATATACGGATATGAAACGTGACCTGATGAAGGGAAATGGTCCGATCCACATCTGTGGTGTGACTGATTCGCAGAAGGTGCACGTGATGCATGAGCTTTCCGCAGAGAAATCATGGAAGTTGGTTGTCACGCATGATGAAACAAGAGCCAAAGAGCTCTTCGATGACTTCAGCTATTTCTGTAAAAATACCTGGCTGTATCCGGCCAGAGACTTATTGTTCTATAGTTCTGATATTCATGGAAATCTGTTGACAAGGCAGCGTATGCAGGTGTTCAAACATTTGCTTGAGGATGAAGGTGGCGTCGTAGTGACCACCGTGGACGGTCTGATGGACCATCTGCTTCCTCTTTCCATGCTCAAAGAGCGTTGTCTGGAAGTGGCAGCAGGCGAGATTCTGGATATCGACCATATGAAAGAAATTCTGACGGACATGGGCTATGAGCGCATGGGTCAGGTCGATGGTATGGGACAGTTCTCGATCCGAGGCGGAATCATTGATGTTTATCCGCTGACGGAGGAACTTCCGGTACGAATTGAGATGTGGGATGATGAGGTGGATTCCATCCGAACCTTTGATCCGGAGAGTCAGCGTTCCATCGCACAGCTAGATTCTGTGACCATTTATCCGGCAGCAGAATTGGTGTTAGACCGTGATCGCCTGCTGGACGGTGCGGAGAAAATTGAAAAAGATTGGAAGAAACAGGAGAAGCTGTTACGCGAACAGGGGAAAAATGAAGAAGCCCATCGAATGAAGATGGTTGCGAAAGAACTTTGTGAGGGAATTCGAGAAGGATTTGAAGTGCAGAATCTGGACAGCTATATTCAGTATTTCTGTAAGGAAACCGTTTCATTCCTGGATTATATGAAAGCGGCAGGAAGTCTCGCGATCTTTTTAGACGAGCCGCAGCGTTTGCAGGAAAAGGCGGAGGTTGTGGAGACAGAGTTCCGTGAGAGCATGATGCATCGTCTGGAAAAGGGTTACCTTCTTCCGGGGCAGACAGATCTGTTGTTTTCTGCAAAAATCATTCTGGCAGCGGCTCAGGCTCCGGAATGTGTGCTCATGACCGGTCTCGACCAGAGACTTCCGGGAGTGACGGTAAAAGGCAAATACAGCATAACAGGTAAAAACGTAAACTCCTATCAGAGTAGTTTTGAGATGCTGATCAAGGATCTGACTCGCTGGAAAAAAGATGGTTACCGCGTGGTACTCCTTTCTGCTTCCAGAACAAGAGCCAGCCGACTGGCGGGAGATTTAAGAGAATATGATCTTCATGCATTTTGTCCGGATGACCCGGCCAAACCGGTTGAAAAAGGTCAGATCCTGGTCACATACGGAAAGCTTCACAAAGGTTTTGAGTATCCGCTGATCAAGTTTGTTGTGATCACGGAAAGCGATATGTTTGGCGTAGAAAAGCGCCAGAAAAAGCGTAAAAAGTATAATTACGAAGGTAAAAAGATCAGCAGTTTCAGCGAGCTGACTGTGGGCGATTATGTGGTTCATGAGAGCCATGGACTGGGCATCTACCGGGGTATTGAAAAGATCGAACAGGATCATGTAATCAAAGACTATATTAAAGTTCAGTATGCAGATGGCGGAAATCTGTATCTTCCGGCCACCAGACTGGACGGAATCCAGAAATACGCCGGTTCCGATGCAAAGGTTCCGAAGCTCAATAAGCTTGGTGGAAGTGAGTGGAACAAGACCAAGACGAGAGTCAAGACGGCAGTTCGAGAGATTGCGAAGGAACTGGTGGAACTTTATGCAGCCAGACAGGATGCGGAAGGATTCCAGTACGGTCCGGATACCGTATGGCAGCGAGAGTTTGAGGAAATGTTCCCATACGAGGAGACGGAAGACCAGTTAACAGCTATTGAAGAGATCAAGAAAGATATGGAAAGCCGCAAGATCATGGACCGTCTGGTCTGTGGAGACGTTGGCTACGGAAAAACAGAGATTGCGATCCGTGCTGCATTTAAAGCGATCCAGGAAGGAAAGCAGGTCGTTTACCTGGTTCCGACCACGATCCTTGCCCAGCAGCATTACAATACATTTGTCCAGCGAATGAAAGATTTCCCGGTTCGCGTGGACATGATGTCCAGATTCCGCACTCCGGCACAGATGAAACTGACGCTGGAAGGATTGAAAAAAGGAATTGTGGATATTGTGATCGGCACCCACAGAGTTCTCTCTAAGGATGTGGAATTCAAAAACCTGGGACTTCTGATCATTGACGAGGAGCAGCGTTTTGGCGTTGCCCACAAAGAAAAAATCAAACAGATGAAGCAGAATATTGATGTTCTGACCTTAACAGCGACTCCAATCCCGCGTACCCTTCATATGAGTATGATCGGAATCCGTGACATGAGTGTCCTGGAAGAACCGCCGGTTGACCGTGTTCCGATCCAGACCTACGTTATGGAATACAATGACGAGATGGTTCGTGAGGCGATTCATCGTGAATTGATGAGAAATGGTCAGGTGTACTATGTATACAATCGTGTCAGCAATATTGATGAAGTGGCAAATCATGTGGCAGCTCTGGTTCCGGATGCGAATGTGGCATTTGCCCACGGTCAGATGAGTGAGCGCCAGCTGGAAAAGATCATGCTGGATTTCGTGAACGGAGAGATTGATGTACTGGTATCCACAACGATCATTGAGACTGGCTTGGATATCCCCAATGCAAATACCATGATCATTCACGATGCGGACAGACTGGGCTTGTCCCAGCTATACCAGATCCGTGGTCGAATCGGACGTTCTAACCGTACCTCTTTTGCATTCCTCATGTACAAGCGTGATAAGCTGCTGAGAGAAGAGGCGGAAAAACGTCTCCAGGCGATCCGTGAATTTACAGAACTTGGTTCCGGTATCAAGATCGCTATGCGAGATCTGGAACTGCGCGGTGCGGGAAACATTCTCGGCGCAGAGCAGCATGGACACATGGAGGCTGTCGGTTACGATCTGTACTGTAAGATGCTTAATGAGGCAGTTCTTGCATTGAAAGGACTGGAAGAAGAGAAAGACCGATTTGAAACTGTGGTGGACTGTGACATCGACGCATTCATACCGGATGGTTACATCAAGAATGAATATTTGAAGCTGGATGTTTACAAGCGTATATCCACGATTGAAAATGAAGAAGAGTACATGGATATGCAGGATGAGTTGATGGATCGTTTCGGTGATATTCCAAAATCCGTGGATAATCTTCTGCGTGTGGCCGAGCTGAAAGCCATGGCCCACCGCGCCTACGTGACTGAACTCACTATCAACCGCCAGGAAGTTCGGATCGAACTGTTCCCGAAAGCCAAGCTGGATATTTCAGGAATTCCGGGACTGATCGCGGAGTATAAAAATGCTCTTCGCTTTATTCCGGGTGAAAAGCCGATGATGCTGTACCAGGATAAGAGGACGAAGAACAAAGACTGCGAGAAGATGATGGCTATGGCAAAGGAGCTTATGGGGAAGCTTGGAGCACTTGCGAATACAAATGAATAAGATGAAAAGAAAACAGCAGATTGCCGGGAGATATCTCCAGCAAATCTGCTGTTATTTCATTTACAGAAAACCTGGTTACCAGGATACATCCGTTGTCTCGTTAAGCATGTGCCTTTGTATATTCTTCCATTTCCATGATTCCGTCGATGATGAGCTGTTCGTCGACCGGATATGGCCATACACGGACATCAATTCCTGCCAATGCTTTCTTTGCAACGATCGGAAGGTCATCCGGTGTCGCATCAATGTCAGCCAGACAGGTCGGAAGTCCGATGGAACGGCTAAACTGGAAGAGCTTGTCTCTTTCTTCGAACTTTTTGTCGACAGTAAGCAGAACAAGAATACCGTAGGAGACAACTTCACCGTGGAGGTGTCCGTTGTGCTCCACGCTTGGAATTACGGTAAATCCGTTATAAATTGCGTGGGCAAGACCTGTTGTATAGTCTACCTGGACAAAATTGGATACGAAACCGGTGGAAATGATAATACCCAAAACAACCTCCGTGAATTCTTTCGTCACACGGTGAGCTTTGCAGTCATCCATAGCCTGCTTGCCCCAACGGATGATCGGGTCAGCACACATGGAACTTAAGGCGATTCCCATAGCATCGCTGTGTGCCGGAATATGACCGCGGGAGGAAGTTGTACACTCGTAATGTTTTGCCATCGTGTCTCCCATGCCTGCCCAGAGATAGATATCCGGTGCATTGGCAATGATCTCTGTGTCGATGAAGATGTGGTTCGGAGGAACTTTGGAGAAGGAGTATTCTCTTAAGCTTCCGTCCGGGTGGTAAACAATGCCGAGACTTGTGCAGCTTGCACATGTGGAGGCGATGGTCGGGAATGTAAAGAACGGTCTGTTAGTGGAGTGGGCCAGAACTTTACATGTGTCGATGGCTTTGCCGCCGCCGACTGCAAAAATCATATCTGCTTCTGCAACTTGTGGGCGAAGCATGTCCATGTTCTCCACAGAGCACTCACCGCCGTACCAGAATACGCCGATCACTTCAAGGGATGATTGTTCAATGGCTTTCAGAATTTTGTCTTTTGCAGCTTCCAGTGCCCGCTTTCCTCCAATAATTGCTACTTTTTTTCCGTATGCCGGGCATACATGTTTGATATCTTCATAGGCATCCGGGCCAATGGTGTAATTTGGGAAGAGTGATTTATCCATAATATGAGTTCCTTTCTGTTTCGGTCAGTTACTGAGCAATATCGAATTCTTCGCCGTGCTCTGCCATATATTTTTTGTTTTTGTAATATCCAACGGTCAGGAACGGGATGACGATGACTGCGATGCCAAGATAGCCACAGTAGCCATAACCGTATTTAATGATATTTGTAAGGCCAACTAAAGAAATGGTCATGGACAGCGCGATAATGAAGATGGCGCTGATAGCATTTTTTGTAGTGGCAGAAGAGATATTTTTATAAAATTTTGCGTTTTCAAAACGAGAAACAAAGCCGAATGTGATTGTAACACCGGTGGAAATCAGGCAAAGAAGCAGGCAGCAGCCATATACGACAGTCAGCCAGGTTGCTCCCATAGACGTACAGCTTGTCAGAGTCGGGATTGTCGTTCCGCCTGAAACGGAAGTATAAACGCTTTCCCATCCCATCAACATCAGTACGGAAAGTGTCAGAGCAACTGCGTTCATCACGAAGGAAATCCACATGGAATCTGCGCATCCCTTTTTGTTTGTCAGCGGTGTGCCGCATGCAACCAGAGTCGGAAGTGTAACACACTGGAAACCGGCATAAACAAAGGCGTTCTTAATCGCAGCCGGAAGTGCGGAAAAGCCGTTTGCAGCAAAATCGTCTGCCATGATGACAGTTACCGGAGTTTCGCAGTTGAAGATGCCGATTGCGTAGATGATAATTGCGGTAACCAGAATTCCAATACTCATGTAACTGGAAACTTTACGAATCAGGTCTGCACCGAAGATCGTCAGCAGCATGACAAGGAGGCCAATGGTTAAAATACCGATATTATAATTCAAACCAAAGTAGCTGTTAAGTGCGGATGCAGCGCCGGAAATTGCAGCGGCGATGGCCATCAGTACCATGATATAGAAGAATGCTTCGAACAGCCATTCCAGTTTGTCGAATGGGTGAAATAAGGTTTCGAACAATTGCTTGGCAGATTTAATCTGTCTTGAGTTATACATGATCATCGCCTGGCGCATGGTCAGGGTAAGAAGAAGCATGGAGATGATTGCCGAGACCGGACCCAGCCATCCCAAGTTTACATAATAGGTGTTGGCCTGGTTACCGGTGGCGAAGCCTCCGCCGGCATGGGAAGAAAAGAGCACGCAGCCCACGGAAAATACCATGGCAAACGGGATCTTGTTGGATGATTTCATAATTTTGTCCTCCTGTGTATAAATATATGAATGAATCTTGTGACAGGAGTTTGTTTTTATTCTGCAATAAAAAACCGCCTCTCCTGCCATGAGGCAAAAGAGACGGGATAACTCTGATTATTCCGCGGTACCACTCTTTTTATTCTCCAGTCGGAGAATCACTCATTGGGATACTGACATATCCCGGCTCTGTAACGGGAGCTCCCGTCTGCACCTACTTGATTGGAAGAACCTGGCGGATCTACGCAATTGTGTTCAGCACAACCGCTCAACAATGAGTTCAACAATTTCCTACTTGATGCCTCGCACCTGCCGGCATTTCTCTGAAAGTGCTACGTTGTCTACTAGTTTGTGTCATCGCGTTTTCGATATCGATGTTATAGCACGGCTTTTCGGTGATGTCAAGATAAAAATTTAACGCGTTTAAGTGCTGGAGTAAGAAAGAGGGTGCGGATTATGATAGGAAATGCGTGGGAAAAGCATGATGAAATTTCTGCGTGGGCTTGACAAAGCCACAAAATCCACCTATAATTCACTTTATAGTAATAAAGGAAACAAGCGGAGAAGAGAAGAAGTAGCTGGATCTTCATCCCAGACAGAGAGCAGCCGGTTGGTGAAAGGCGCGTGGGACAGTCGCAGTGAATACATCTCGGAGCTTTGCACCGAACGGGAAACCCAGTAGGCTGCAACGGAGTTGGCGTACGTTATAGCGTCGAGAGTCATGATGGTGACTTTCAGAGCTGTGTGGATGCGAGTCCATGCGGGAAATTAGGTGGTAACACGAGATAACAGCCTCGTCCTAGTATTGGGACGGGGCTTTTTTATTCTTTATTATCGGATCCGCTGTCCGAAAAAGAAAAAGGAGATAAAACAATGGGTGTTTATGAAGAGTTAGTTGCCCGCGGTCTGATCGCGCAGGTAACAAATGAAGAAGAAATCAGAAAAATGGTAAATGAAGGCAAAGCGACATTCTACATTGGCTTTGACCCGACAGCAGACAGCTTACACGTTGGTCATTTTATGGCTCTCTGCTTAATGAAGAGATTACAGATGGCAGGTAACAAACCGATCGCTCTTATCGGCGGCGGTACAGCGATGATCGGCGATCCGTCCGGTCGTACAGATATGCGTTCCATGATGACAGTTGAGACAATCCAGCACAACTGCGACTGCTTCAAGAAGCAGATGGAGCGTTTCATCGACTTCTCCGATGGAAAAGCGATGATGGTAAATAACGCAGACTGGTTATTAAAACTTAACTATGTAGACCTTCTCCGTGAAGTTGGTGCATGCTTCTCTGTTAACAACATGCTTCGTGCAGAGTGCTACAAACAGCGTATGGAAAAAGGCTTAAGCTTCCTTGAGTTCAACTACATGATCATGCAGAGCTATGACTTCTTAGAGTTATACCGTCGCTTCGGCTGCAACATGCAGTTCGGTGGTAATGACCAGTGGTCCAACATGCTTGGCGGTACAGAGCTTATCCGTCGTAAACTGGACAAGGATGCTCATGCAATGACAATCACTCTTCTTCTCAACTCTGAAGGTAAGAAGATGGGTAAGACACAGTCCGGTGCTGTATGGCTTGATCCGAACAAGACATCTCCGTTCGAGTTCTACCAGTACTGGAGAAACGTTGCTGACGCTGACGTTCTGAAGTGCTTAAGAATGCTTACATTCTTACCGCTTGAGCAGATCGACGAGATGGATAAATGGGAAGGCAGTCAGCTGAACCAGGCGAAGGAGATCCTTGCATATGAGCTTACAGCTCTTGTTCACGGCACAGAAGAGGCAGAAAAAGCACAGGCAAGTGCGAAAGCATTATTCGCAGGCGGTGCAGCAGCAGAAATGCCGACAGCAGAGTTAACAGATGCTGATTTTGTAGACGGTTCCATCGACCTTCTCTCTGTAGTACAGAAATCCGGTCTTTGCGCATCTCGTTCCGAGGCTAGAAGAAACGTAGAGCAGGGCGGTGTTGCTGTAGATGGCGAGATCGTAAAAGACATCAAAGCAATGTTCACAAAAGAGCAGTTTGCAGGCGAAGGTATCGTTGTAAAACGTGGTAAGAAAAACTTCCGTCGTGTAGTAGTAAAATAATTTGTCTTCTTATATTGGGGGAAAACATGGATATTTTAAAATTAGCGCAGGATAATTATGACTATGCGGTAAAGATCCGCAGACATCTCCACGAGAACCCGGAGCTGACAAGCTTTGAGTTCAATACACTGGAACTGATCAAAAATGAGCTGACATCCATGGGCATCGAATGGACAGAAGTACCGGATGGCGGTATCGTTGGTCTGATCCATGGTGGTAAGCCGGGCAAGATGGTTCTTATGAGAGCCGATATGGATGCACTTCCGATCCAGGAGAGCCCACAGAACCTGGTTGGCGAGAAAGTGTGCGTTTCTAAGGTTCCGGGCGTATCCCACGCGTGTGGTCATGATATGCATACAGCAATGCTTCTTGCTGAGGCAAAGATCTTAATGGAAATCAAGGATGAGCTCAAGGGCGATGTCGTTCTTTGTTTCGAGCGAGGCGAAGAGGGCGGCGGTCAGGTGGCGAACCTTCTTCCGTATATTGTAGAAGAAATGAAACTTCCGATCGAGTCCTGCGTAGCTTCCCACGTAAAATGGGACGTTGAGGCTGGTCAGATTTCCGCAGAACCGGGTGCAGTGATCTCCGGTGGTTACGGTTTCCGTATCAAGCTCCATGGCCTTGCAGGTCACGGTTCCCGTCCGGACCTTGGACACAGTGTATTAGACTGCTTCCACAGCATCTATGCACATATGAATATGAATCGTATGAAATACGTGTCTCCGACAGAAATCCTCACATTCTCCATTGGTAAAGTGAACTGTGGTACAGCGCTTAACATTATTCCGGATGAGTTGACATTTGAAGGTACAACACGTACATTCAACATCGATGGCGCAGGCGAGCCGTTCATGAACCAGTTCAAGGCAGTATTAGAGGCAGAGTGTAAACTCCACCACTGCACATACGAAGTGATCTCCATGAAAGATCCGCTGTTCGAGAACTACAACAATGAAAAATGTGCAGAGATCGCACAGAACGCGGTTAAGAAATACCTTGGCGAAGGTGCACTGACAAAGGCTCAGCCGTGGATGGCATGTGAGAGCATGCAGGCGTACTTAAAGTACTGGCCGGGCGTGATCACATTCACAGGTATCAAGAACGATGCAATGGGTACAGGTGCAAACCACCATACTCCGGAGTTCGAAGTTGACGATAAGGGTATGATCGCAGGTATCACAGCAGCCATCGGTTACGTGATCGAGTTCCAGAACTACGAAGGTGAGATTCCGTTCACACCGTACAAAGGAAATATCAGAGAACTTTCTTCCAGAAACTTCTAAAATCTAAAATACAAAAACCCATCAGACGAAACCGTTTGATGGGTTTTTTATGTTTATTGGTATTGAGCCTGGTGCATTTCGTAATAGAACCCACGAAGTTTCATGAGTTCGTCATGATTTCCTCGCTCCACCACATTTCCGTCGCGCACCACCAGAATGCAGTCCGCATTTCGAATGGTGGACAGTCTGTGGGCAACCACGAAACAGGTTTTGTCTTCCATAAGTGTTCGCATCGCTGCCTGAATCTGATGTTCCGTGCGGGTGTCGACGTTGGAAGTGGCTTCGTCGAGGATCAGCATTGGGGTCTTCATTAGCAATGCGCGTGCAATGGTAAGAAGCTGTTTCTGACCTTTGGAGATGTTGGTTCCGTCATCGATCAGCAATGTATCGTAGCCTTGAGGAAGACTCTCAATATAATGATGGATGTGAGCTGCCTTCGCTGCCGCGATTACTTCTTCGCGGGTGGCATCCGGGCGTCCGTATGCAATATTTTCATAGATCGTTCCGTAGAAGAGCCAGGTATCCTGAAGAACCATCGAGTAGGACGAACGGAGACTCTTGCGGGTGATCTCTGAGGCATTGAAGCCATCCACCAGGATCTTTCCGCTGTCGATATCGTAGAATCGCATCAGAAGGTTGATGAAGGTGGTCTTTCCGGCACCGGTTGGTCCGACGATGGCGATCAGGCTGCCTTTCGGCGCTTCCATGCTGAAATCTTTTAAGATCACTTTGTCTTTGGTGTAGCCAAAGTTTACATTCTGCAGCTCTACATTTCCTTCTACACGGCCTTCTGTTACCGGAAGTTCCGTCGCATTAGGAATATCTGCCGGTTCCGGATCTTCGTCCATAACTTTAAATACACGCTCGGCAGCAGCCAGAGAAGACTGCAGTTCGCCGTAGATTTCCGCCACTTCACGGATCGGTCCGGTAAACTTACGTGAGTATAGTACAAATGCGGAAATTCCGCCGATATCGATCTCTCCGCGAAGGAAGAGGATTGCACCAAAGATAGATACAAGTGCCAGCGCCAGGTTGTTAGTGGCGTTGGTGCCCGGACCCATGATGGTTGCATAGTAATCGGTTTTGAAATATTCGTCTACAAGGCGTTTGTTTTGTACACTCATTTCCTTGATGACACGCTCTTCTTGCGTATAGGCACGGAGTGTCTTCTGACCGGAGATCATTTCCTCCACATAACCATTTAATTCACCGGCCGCTTTGGAGCGGGCGCGGAACATAGGCTGCACCATTTTGGTGAGGTAAGAGGCCAATGCCAGAGCCAGCGGGATCGTGACCGTAAATACCAGACAGAGCTTCGGGCAAAGGCTTAACATCATAAAGAGAGATCCTGCGATTGTCACGGTACTGGAGAGAACTTGAACTACATCGTTGGACAGTGATGCGTTCAGTGTGTCGATATCATAGGAAATACGGCTTAAAATATCACCGGTTGTGTTATTATCAAAATAGCTGACCGGAAGTTTGATCAGGTGGTTGAAGGTATCTTTTCTTAATGTGTATGTAATTTTTCTCGACAGATGGATCATAGATACATTTACAATATAACCCATGATCGAACTGGCAACGTAGAACACTAACAGTAAAGCCGCATATTTGTAAATCAGAGGAAAGTCCATGGAGCCGGACGCTCCGCCGTCGCTGATCAGATTGATCGCAGTTCCGGAAAGTTTTGGTCCCGCCAGAGCCAGAAGGTTGCTGGTTAAGGACAGGATAAGAACCGTAAATAACTGAATTTTATGCTGCATCAGATATCCGATGATGCGGATTAGGGTTGCTTTTCGTTTCACGCCTCGCCACCTCCCATCTGAATTTCGCTGATCTCGCGGTAGGCATCACAAGTTTTCATCAGTTCATCGTGAGTGCCCAGACCGAGCGGAAGACCATCTTCCAGAACAAGGATCTGGTCACAATGCATGATGGAACTGATACGCTGTGCGATGATAATGGTAGTGGTCGCATCAAAATGGTCATCCAAAGCATTTCGGAAACGGGCATCGGTTTTGTAGTCCAGGGCACTGGAAGAATCGTCCAGAATGAGGATTTCCGGATGACCGGCCAAAGCACGGGAGATCAGCACACGCTGCTTCTGACCGCCGGAGAGGTTGGCACCTTTGATTGCCAGATCTTGCTCCAGACCGCCGCTTTCCTGGACGAACTGGGCTGCCTGAGCCACTTCCATCGCTTCCGTGAGTTCTTCTGTGGACAGATTTCTGCCCATGTCAATATTGTGATGCAGCGTATCTTTGAAAAGCATATCATTCTGGAATACTACACCGAATTTCTTGCGAAGTTCCTGCAGCGGGAACGTGGAAATGTCACGGCCGTTGATTCGGATATGCCCTTCATCGATGTCATAAAGCCGGAGAAGAAGCTGTGCTAACGTACTCTTTCCGGAGCCGGTCGGTCCGATGATGCCCAGAGACTGCCCCGGTTCCAGTTTGAACGTGATATTATCCAAATTCTTTACACGCTTATTATAAGAAAAACTCACATGGTCGAATTCGATGTGCGGAACGATCGTTTCTGTGGAATTATCATCCGGACAGCGTTGGGAATCACACTCTTTGATCTCCATATCTGCCGGTGTCAGAAGGACTTCTGCCACACGATCTGCACTGGCGATGGCTTTGGAAGACATAGTGACCATTCTGGAGACCGCCATAATGGAGTTCAGGATAATCGTAAAATACGTAAGGAAAGCAACGATAGCACCCGGTTTCATTGCTCCGCTGGAAACACGCCATGCACCGACGATGATAACTGCCACAAGGCCGGTATTGAGCATCAAGTTAATGATCGGGCTGACAGTTGCCATGGTAATGGTTGCCTTCATTTCATCATGATTGAGTTTTTGGTTGACGGTGTCATAACGTTCCATCTCATGTTCCGCACGACTAAGAGCCTTGATCACACGGACACCGGTGGTGTTTTCTCGAACCACACGGATCATGTCGTCTGCGGAACGCTGCGACTGGGCAAACAGCGGAATACTCTTCTTACTGATAAATGCCACTAGGATGCTCATAAACGGGATCAGAATGCAGAGGATCGCTGACAAGTGTGTGTCGATCAGCATTGTCACAACGATGCCGCCCAGCATCAGGATCGGCGCACGCACACCCATACGCTGTATCATATTTAATGTGCGGTGCAGGTTGTATGTATCGGTCGTCATTCGGGTGACCAGTGATGGAATCGTAAATTTGTCCACCTGGGAACTGGAAAGATAGGAAATCTTATGGAACAGATCGTAACGAAGCTTTTCAATGGTATCTCTGGAAACTCCGGATGCAACACGGTTTGCCCAGACATTGCAGATGAAAACCATGGCAGCGCATGCGATCATGACCAAGCCCCATTTCACTACAAGCGAAATATCGTTTTTGGGTGTGATTTCATCAATAATATAGGAAAGAATATATGGGATCAAAAGTTCCATAATGGTTCCTGTGAACTTGATCGTGAAACCGTATGCCATCGTGGGGAGATGTGGTTTCACATAGCGGATGATGTATTTCATAGCATTGTGCCTCCGAAAACTTTAGACTGGTAGATAGATAAAATACTATACTCTCTATTATAAAGAACTTTTCAATAAGAGTCAATCAATGGGGAAAAAGGAGTTTTTATCTTCAAAATTTACGGATTTTTCATATTTTTGAGCATGTTCTGCGGTTGACAATCTAAAATGGATATTGTAGAATCTGCGTCGTATGCATCCTCATCCAGATGCAGAGCAAAAAATATTTATAGAAATAGGAGTGATTTTTTTGGATTCAGGGCAAGCCCTGCAGATGTTTATTGTAATTGGGCTATTAGGTTTATCCGCATTTTTCTCATCTTCGGAGACTGCGATGATGTCAGTGAATAAGATTCGTGTGAGAACACTGGCGGATGCCGGTCTTAGCAGTGCTAAGATTCTTGTAAAGGTACTTGACAATCAACCGAAGATGCTGAGTGCGATTCTGATCGGAAACAATATCGTAAATATTTCCGCATCTTCACTTATGACTCTTCTTGTAACAGATGTGCTGGGCAGCGCATATGTTGGCGTTGGTACCGGTGTACTGACACTTCTCGTATTGCTGTTTGGTGAGATCACACCAAAAACAACGGCAACACTTTACTCGGAGTCGATGGCTTTAAAATTTGCAAAGCCCATTTATCTGCTGATGCAGGTATTGACACCGGTGATCTTTATCGTAGATAAATTATCACTGGCAGTCCTTCTCCTCCTCCATATTGATCCGAACAAGAAGCAGGAGGCGATCACAGAAGAAGAACTTCGTACCATCGTAGAAGTAAGCCATGAAGAAGGCGTGATCGAGTCTGACGAAAAGAAGATGATCTACAACGTGTTCGATTTTGGAGACTCCGTGGCGCGTGATATTATGGTTCCGCGTATTGATATGACGTTCATTGATGTAAATTCTTCATTTGAAGAAGTTCTTGAAATATTCCGAGAGGAAAAATATACCAGATACCCGGTGTTCGAAGAGACAACGGACAACGTGATCGGTATCGTAAATATAAAAGACCTGATTTTGCTGGAGACAGAAAAGGGTTTCTGCCTTCGCGACCATCTTCGTGAACCGATGTACACATATGAGTTTAAGAAGACTGCAGAGCTGATGGTGGAACTCCGCAAGACATTAAACAACATCGCGATCGTACTGGATGAATACGGCGCAACAGCAGGCCTCATCACGATGGAAGATATGCTCGAGGAGATCGTTGGCGAGATCCGTGACGAGTATGATGAGGACGAAGAAGACCTGGTCAAGAAGCTGAATGCAACAGAGTTTGCGGTTGATGCGGCTATGAAACTGGATGATCTCAATGACCAGATTGGACTGAATTTAAAATCAGAGGATTATGACTCCATCGGTGGTTTCGTGATCGGTCTGTTGGATCACCTTCCGGAAGAAGGCGAAGAAGTTGTTTACGAAAATCTTCGTCTTGTGGTAGAGAAAGTGGAGCGTAACCGTATTGAGACGATCCATATTTACCAGATGTCTGAAGAAGAATTAAAAGAACGGGCAGAACAGGCGGAAGCTGAGATAGAAGAATAAGACAAAAAAGATCCCCATTTTGACAAATGAAGCAAAGTTAAAATGGGGATTTGTTAATTTGCTGTAAAAATGGAAAATCTACTCTTGACTTTTTGAAATGAAATGTATATATTTTAAATGTTCAAAGAGGGAGTAGTTGAAATGTACTGTCAACAGCGCGGCACACATGTGTCTGGCGGTGCATACCGTTTTGGGTAACGAGACTTTTTGCAGAACGGGAAAAATTCTGTCTGCAGGGGTCTTTTTTTGTTTCTACAAGTTCTAAAAGAGACCTTTTAAAAGTACTTTTTTCCCAAAGACAATCAATACTTTTTATTACAAGGAGGAAAATGTATGGAGTTTTTATGGACTGGTTTACTGTCTATCACATGGCAGCAGGCCGTAATGTACCTGGTAGGTATCGCTTTAATCTACCTTGCAATTGAAAAAGACTATGAGCCGTCACTTCTTCTGCCGATGGGATTCGGTGCAATTCTGGTTAACCTTCCGGATTCCGGTGCGTTAAATCAGGTTATGGAAGGCGTTGGCGAGACACATGGTATCATCCAGTGGTTATTCGAAACTGGTATCGAAGCATCTGAGGCGTTCCCGCTTCTTCTGTTCATCGGTATCGGTGCTATGATCGATTTCGGACCGCTTCTTTCCAACCCGAAAATGTTCCTGTTCGGTGCAGCAGCACAGTTCGGTATTTTCTGTGCGATCGTAATCGCAGCTTTAATGGGATTCAACATCACTGACGCAGCTTCCATCGGTATTATCGGTGCAGCAGATGGCCCGACAGCGATCCTCGTTTCCCAGGTATTACATTCCAACTATATCGGACCGATCGCCGTAGCAGCTTACTCTTATATGGCACTTGTTCCGATCATTCAGCCGATGGCGATCAAGCTCGTTACAACAAAGAAAGAGCGTATGATCCGTATGCCGTACAAACCGGGTTCTGTAAGTCGTTTCACAAGAATCGCATTCCCGATCATCGTAACAATCGTAGCTGGTCTTGTAGCTCCGGCTTCTGTATCTCTGGTTGGTTTCCTTATGTTCGGTAACCTGATCCGTGAGTGTGGTTGCTTAAACAGCCTTTCCGAGACAGCTCAGTCTTCCCTTGCGAACCTGATCACACTGCTTCTTGGTATCACAATCTCCTTCTCCATGAGAGCGGAGCAGTTCGTACAGATTGAGACTCTTCTCATCATGTGCCTTGGTCTTGTAGCATTCGTATTCGATACAATCGGTGGTTGTCTCTTTGCGAAGTTCTTAAACCTCTTCACAAAGAACAAAGTAAACCCGATGGTTGGTGCAGCTGGTATTTCCGCATTCCCGATGTCTGCTCGTGTAATCGAGAAGATGGGTGTTGCAGAAGACAGCACAAACCACTTATTAATGCATGCGATCGGTGCTAACGTATCCGGTCAGGTTGCATCTGCAGTTGCCGGTGGTATTATCCTTGGTTTCTTCGCTTAATGCATAGGAGGTAACATATGAATCCGACAGTAATGGAAGCTATCACAATCATGTGGCAGGGTATGGCAGGTATCCTTGTTGTTATGGGTATCCTTGCAACAGTTGTTGCTGGTCTCGCAAAAGCAGGCAACAAGAAGAAATAATTCAGACATACTTAATAATTATAGAAAAAAGAGGTATCACTCCAATATGGGGCGATACCTCTTTTTTAGCTTAAGATGCCTCCGAGCATTCCGCTTCCGGCGCAGATCCCAAGAATTTTCAGGATCTGTGGAACCTCGGTTTCGATAGATTGTTCCTGTAAGGTGGACATGAGGAATAAAAACACAAAATACAGGATTCCAGTCAATAATCCCCAGAAAAGCCGTCTGCTTTTCATGGCTTTTCCGGCCAGAAATCCTCCTAATAGGCAGGAGAAGATATAAGTTCCGTAAATTCCCAGTGTGATCTGTGATTCATTTAGACGAAATCTGTACAAGAGAATCGTCAGGATGGTCAGAAAGATAGCGGAACATATGTAAGAAATGAGTAGTGTACGGATCACGCGCCAGAGTGCCGGTGTTGACATAAATAAGGCTCCTTTCATTATTAGTGATGTGGATCTGCAACCGCATTTTTGCCGCAAACATCTTGTATTTATTAGAGATTATTCGGCTAAGCAGAAAATTATCCCTATTGCATAATGGTTCTTCCTATGGTATAATTTTTCTCGAATTTTCAAACGGTCCCCTATGGTTGTATGGCTGTAGGGGCTATTGTTGTACGGCAGATGTGTTGTGTTTATCTGCCAAAAAAAGTTGAAAGAAGGAATCCAGATGAATCAGAAGAAGAACAACACAGGAAAAGGCATACTTTGTCTTCTCGGTCTTCTCATTGTTATCGCCGTATGTACATTTTTTGCAGTCGGAACTCTGCAGAAGAGTAAATTGGTTACAGATGAGAATGGTGTAACAATGTTCCAGGAAGGCGGCATTAAGCTGGGACTGGACCTTGCAGGTGGTGTCAGCATCACTTACAAGACAAAGATCGATGAGCCGAGTGCGGAAGATATGTCCGATACTCAGTACAAGCTGATGCAGCGTGTACAGAACTATAGCTCCGAGGCAGAAGTTTATCAGGAAGGTACAAACCGTATCAATATTGACATCCCGGGTGTATCCGATGCGAACAAAGTCCTCGAGGAACTTGGAAAACCAGGTTCTCTGTTATTTTATGATATGAACCAGAATGTGGTTCTGGAAGGCAGCCATGTAGCAGCGGCTGAGGCTGCAACATATAAGGACCAGACCACAGGTGCGATGGAATATACTGTACGTCTTCAGTTCACAGAAGAAGGCACTAAAAAGTTTGCAGAAGTTACAACTGCAAACGTAGGAAAGCAGATCGCGATCGTTTATGATGGCGTGATGTACTCCAATCCGGTTGTAAATGAGCCGATCACAGGTGGTCAGTGTACAATCTCCGGTATGGAATCCTTTGAAGAAGCCTCCATTCTTGCTTCCACGATCCGTATCGGTTCTTTATCTCTTGAGTTAGAAGAACTCCGTTCTAACGTGGTTGGTGCGAAACTGGGTCAGGAGGCGATCTCTACAAGCTTAAAGGCCGCAGCGATCGGTATTGCAGTAGTTTGCGTATTTATGATGGCAGTATATCGCATTCCGGGTGTGGCAGCGACTTTAGCACTTGCTATTTATACGGCATTAATCGTTGTATTACTTGCTGCATTTGAGGTAACATTAACTCTTCCGGGTATTGCAGGTATCATCCTTTCCATTGGTATGGCGGTGGATGCGAACGTTATCATCTTCACACGTATCAAGGAAGAAATAGGTGTTGGTAAGACTGTAAAATCTGCGATCAAGACAGGTTTCCAGAAGGCTCTTTCCGCAATCGTTGATGGTAATATCACAACTCTTATCGCAGCAGCTGTTCTGTTTATTAAGGGTTCCGGTACTGTAAAGGGCTTTGCGACAACGCTTGCACTCGGTATCGTGCTCTCCATGTTCACAGCGCTCTTTGTTACAAAGTTTGCGTTGAATGCCCTCTATGAGGCAGGATTTGCAGATGCGAAGTTCTACGGTGTCAGAAAAGAGAAGCCGGCAGTTAATTTCCTTGCAAAGAAGCCAATCTGGTTCTCTATTTCCGGTGTGCTCCTTGCAGTTGGTATTGCAGCGATGGTGATGAACAAAGGTTCCATCGGCGGCGCATTTAACTACGGTCTTGACTTCAAGGGTGGTACATCCACAAACGTAACATTTAACGAAGAGATGTCCTTAGAGCGTATCTCCGAGGAAGTTGTTCCGGTTGTAGAAAGCATCACAAAGAGTGCTGATACACAGACTCAGAAGGTTGCAGGAACAACAGAAGTTATCATTAAGACAAGAACTCTTGATGTAGAAGAGCGTCAGGCACTTGATGCAGCGCTTGTAGAAAACTTCGGAGTTGATGAAAATAAGATCATCGCAGAGAGTATCTCCGGTGCGATCAGTAACGAGATGAAAAACGACGCGATCATCGCAACTGCGATCGCAACTGTATGTATGCTGATCTACATCTGGGTAAGATTTAAAAATATCTGCTTTGCAGCGAGTGCAGTATTAGCACTTGTACATGACGTTGGTATCGTAATTGCGTGCTATGCCATCGCGAAGTGGTCTATGGGTTCCACAGCGATTGCCTGCCTTCTTACGATTGTTGGTTATTCCATCAACGCGACCATCGTTATCTTCGACCGTATCCGTGAGCACATCCAGATGGAGCAGAAAGCTCATGGTATGCTGGTGACAGACCTGAAACAGGTTATTAACTTAAGTATTACAGAGACATTTACAAGAAGTATCAATACTTCTTTAACAACATTCGTAATGGTATTACTTCTGTACATCATGGGCGTATCCTCTATCCGTGAGTTTGCACTTCCGCTGATGGCAGGTATCCTTTGCGGAACATATTCCTCCGTGCTTCTGACAGGTGCGATGTTCTATCTGATGAGCAAAAACCAGAAGTTTGAAGTAGCGAAGGAAGAAGAGGAAGAGTGGAGACCATAAGATGACAAAAATGAAATATCAGATCCAGACGAAGGATGGACGCGCCAAAAGAGCAACGGTAGAAACTGTTCATGGCACCATCCAGACTCCGGTATTCATGAACGTAGGTACAGTTGCAGCGATCAAAGGTGCAGTATCTACAGATGATCTGAGACAGATTGGTACTCAGGTAGAGCTTTCCAATACTTACCACTTACACGTTCGTACCGGTGATAAATTGATCAAAGAAGTTGGTGGACTTCATAAGTTCATGAACTGGGACCGTCCGATCCTCACAGACTCCGGTGGATTCCAGGTGTTCTCTCTGGCAGGTATGCGCAAGATCAAAGAAGAAGGCGTATACTTCAGCTCCCATATTGACGGTCGCAAGATCTTCATGGGACCGGAAGAGAGCATGCAGATTCAGTCCAATCTCGGTTCTACGATCGCGATGGCATTTGACGAATGTGCGCCGCATCCGTGTACCAGAGAGTATATGGAGAATTCAGTAGCCAGAACTACTCGCTGGCTGGAGCGCTGCAAGGTGGAAATGGACCGTCTCAATTCCTTGCCGGATACCGTAAACCAGAAGCAGATGCTGTTCGGTATCAACCAGGGTGGTACATTTGAGGATATTCGTATTGAGCACGCAAAGAAGATCGCCGAGATGGATCTTGACGGTTACGCATTGGGTGGTCTTGCGGTTGGTGAGAGCCATGAAGAGATGTACCGCATTCTTGATGTAACAGTACCGTACCTTCCGGAGAATAAGCCGACTTACCTGATGGGTGTTGGTACACCGGCGAATATCCTGGAAGCAGTTGACCGTGGTGTAGATTTCTTTGACTGTGTATATCCGACAAGAAACGGTCGTCATGGTCACGTTTACACAAACTTTGGTAAGCTGAACCTGTTTAACGAGCGCTTTGCAAAAGACATGCGTCCGATCGAAGAAGGATGTCAGTGTCCGGCTTGTCGTTCCTACAGCAGAGCTTACATCCGTCATCTTCTCAAAGCAAAAGAGATGTTGGGTATGAGACTGTGTGTATTGCACAACCTCTACTTCTACAACACCATGATGACTGAGATTCGTGAGGCGATCGACAACCACTGCTACGCAGAGTACAAGGCGAAAAAACTTGCAGGTGTAGAAGGAAATTACAAAGACCGCTTTACGGAATAGAATTTTTCTGATAAAATGAACGATAGTGAAATTTAGGGAATCCTTTTATCAAGATTCCGTAAGACTAGATAAAGTCACGATTTAAGAAAGAGAGGAGTAACGAATATGAACAGCCCGGCATTTTGGATTGGTTATGTGGTTCTTATTTTTGCGTTCATGTACTTCATCGCAATCAAACCGCAGCAGAAAGAAAAGAAAAAAATGCAGGAATTAATGGCAAGCATTGCAGTAGGTGATACTGTACTTACTTCCAGCGGTTTCTATGGTGTTATTATCGATATGACAGACGATACTGTTATTGTTGAGTTTGGTAACAACAAAAACTGCCGTATTCCGATGCAGAAACAGGCAATCGTTCAGGTTGAGAAGGCAAACGCTTAATCACCTGTGATGGTATAGCGAAATGAAAAAGACCGGGAATGCTTTTGGGCGTTTCCGGTCTTTTCATTATGATGATTATCGTGTAAAATAAAGACGGTTAGACGAAAGAATATATGAGGGGGATTTATATGCAATTAGTTTCACTTGGAATCGTATTCCTGGTTATTATTTTGCTCTTGGCGAAGCGCCGTCCGCTCTATCAGGCGATTTTTGGCGGTCTCGTGATGACTGTGGTGTTGTTCCGGATTCCGCCGATGGAAATTTTGAACAATACGGTGAAGGTATTTACGAACTGGTCGTCGGTATCAGTATTGATTTCTCTTTATCTGATCTCCTTGCTTCAGCGAATGCTGGGAGCTCGTGATCAGATCAAACTAGCTCAGAAAGATTTAAATGGATTGTTCCATAACCGTCGAGTAAATGCAGCAGTGGCACCGGTATTTATTGGCTTGGTACCAAGTGCAGCAGCGATGATCCTTTGTGGGGATATTGTAAAAGAAGCATCGGACGGATACCTTGAGAAAAAAGAGCAGGCGTTTGTGACCAGCTGGTTCCGTCACTTACCGGAGAGCATTCTTCCGACATACTCCGGTGTTATTTTGATGACAACATTATCTGGGGTTCCGGTTTCCGAGTTTATCGTTGGTATGATCATTCCGGGACTTGTCCTTGCGGCGATTGGTTATATTCCATATCTGAGAAGACTTCCGATCGATCCGGGAACTCCAAAGAGTGAGAATCGACTGAAAGATGCGAGGAACCTTGTGGTACACCTTTGGACAATTCTTCTGATCCTTGTTCTGATCCTTGGATTTGGAATTCAGGTGGTTCCGGCAGTCTTGATCACGATCATACTGGCAATCTTTGTGTATCGTTTTAAAGTTTCGGAACTTTCTGAAGCAGTAACGAGTGCGTTGGAAGTGAAACTTCTGATGAATTCCTTCCTGGTTTTGGTTTTGAAGGAATTTGTCGCATACACCGGTATCCTTGGTGAACTTCCGGACATGTTGGCAGTTCTTCCGATCCCGGCATTTATGGTATTTGCGCTCCTGTTCTTTGCGGGAACGATGGTCAGTGGCAGCAGCGGAATCATTGCTCTTGGTACACCGCTCGCTTTCGCAGCACTTGATGGTGGTATGCCTCTGATGGTGCTTCTCATGTGTATGGTACATGCAGCAAGCCAGATCTCTCCAATCCACGTATGTCTGACGATTGCGTCAGAGTATTACGGAATCTCACTGGGTGAGCTGATCCGGAAAACCGTTCCGGCGGCGTTGCTGTTTGCAGGATTGATGATCGTTTATTATCTGGTGCTCTGTATGGTGGTATAAACGAATGTATAAAAAATCGCGAATCGACGGAGGAGTTTACCTGTCGGTTCGCGATTTTTGTTTTCGTATGATTCAATTAGTGACCACAATGATGTTCGCCACAGCCGTGGTTTCCGCACTCGTGGTCATGGTGATGGTCTCCGTGGTGGCTGCACTGTACATCCGGATTGAAGTCCAGGTTGCCTGCGATAAATGCTTCCACTGCTTTGTCTGCATCTCCTGTAACACCACCGTAAAGTTTGATACCTGCAGCATCGAGAGCCATGCGTGCGCCGCCGCCGATACCGCCGCAGATCAGAGCGTCTGCATTGAGACTGCTTAAGACACCAGCGAGAGCACCGTGTCCACTTCCGTTTGTATCTACGACTTCAGAAGCCACGATCTTATCATCTTCGATGGTATACACTTTAAACTGTTCGGTGTGACCGAAATGCTGGAAAATCTGTCCGTTTTCATATGTAACTGCAATTCTCATGATCAATCTCCTTTTCTATAGATTATTGTAAACTAAGAAATATTATAAATCGTTTTGATTCACGATTCAAGATAAAAAAACGTCTCACATATTTGCGAGACGGAAGAACCTTTAAAGGGGGACCTGTCGGGCGCGACCCCGACAGGTATGAGTATGAAAAAGCTTTGTGTGTTCAAGTATGGTACTTGAAACAAAGGCAGGTTATCCTTTCGGATAACGTATTTGTATTATAGACAATAAATGTGTCTAAAATGTGAGGAAGCAATAAAAAAAGAATAAAAAAGTTTAAGAAGTTATGAAAAAAATATGGAAAATTTTCAGAATAGCGGTTACAATTAAAGATAACATGGACACGCAGCAGTGGATTTGCGTGAGAAATGAAAGGTGGTAGATGAATGGGAAAGGTATTGGTAATTGGTATTGCCGGTGGTTCCGGAAGTGGCAAAACAACACTGACCAATCAGATCGTATCTCGATTCTCAGATGAAGTGACGGTAGTTACACATGATAACTATTACAAGGCACACGATGATATGACGTATGAGGAGCGCAGCAGACTCAATTATGATCATCCGAATGCATTTGACACAGAGTTGATGATCGAGCATTTGAAGCTTTTAAAAGAAGGAAAGCCGGTTGATTGTCCAATCTATGATTACACGATCCATAACCGCAGCAAGAATTCATTGACGATCGCTCCGGCGAAAGTAATCATCGTAGAAGGTATTTTGATCTTTGAGAACAAAGAATTGTGTGATCAGATGGATATCCGCATTTTCGTGGATACAGACGATGATCTCCGCATTATCCGCCGCATCCGTCGAGATGTGATGGAGCGCGCGAGAAGCCTGGATTCTGTGATCAACCAGTATCTGGATACGGTAAAACCGATGCACGAGCAGTTCGTAGAGCCGAGCAAGAAAAATGCCAGCATTATCGTTCCGGAAGGCGGACGCAACGAAGTGGCGTTAAATATGATCCTCAATCAGGTTCGCAGCCATTTGGCATCTGAGGAATAAGCATATCTGGAATATTTCGGAAAATGCCACAGTTTTGCCTGAAAATGTACAGTAAATTTTAAACAATTCTGTGATAGTTTCTGGTATAATACAGACAGATCAAAGAAGTAAAATATTTCATATATATAAGGAGGATAAGTTTATGAAGAAAAGAATTAGCGCACTTGTATTAGCATCTGCAATGGCAGCATCTGCTGTTACTCCGGCGATGGCGGCGACAACATACACACCGATTGACTCTGTAGTGATTAATATTACTACAAGTGGTATTGAAGCTGGAAGCGATGACTGGAGTTTTGATGTACAGTGTAATACACCGCATACATATTTTGATGATTATGACGATGTTAATGTGACAAATGCACCGGAAGACGGAGATGCATGGGGCGATGATATTAAGCCAAAAGCTACTATTAAGATTCATGCTGACTATGAAGATGAATATAAATTCTATACATCCGATTTTGGAAAAGATAATGTTACTGTTTATGTAGATGGCGTAGATGGAGATTCTGATAGTGCTGATTTCTCTTACAAAGTATCTGATAGCAGCAAATATATTACTGTGACAGTAACTCTTCCGGAACTCAAATATGATGATGAATATTGGGAGAATCTTCTTATTCTTGAAGATTTAGAATGGGACTATGAGACAGCTCTTGCAACATGGACTGAAAATGAAGGTGCAAAGTACTATGAGTATAAGTTATACCGTGGTTCCACTGCACTTACCGGAGTGGAAAAAACTGAGGATACAGAGCTTGATGTTGCGCAGTACTTTACAAGAAAAGGCGAGTACAAATTAAGAGTACGTGCGGTTTATGACTCTAAGAGAAGAGGCGATTGGGTTGATGAGGAAATGGACGTAGATACAGAAGAAGCAGAAGAAATCTACGCTAACGCCTCCACAACATCCGGCTCTACATCCACATCCAAACCGTCCAACGGTCCGTCCACAAGCACAACTGTGAATTTACCGTCTTATGTTGTAAAAGGTAACTGGAATTTATCCAAGAACGGTATTTGGACATTCACAGACAACAAAGGTGTAGCTTACAAGAACAAATGGGCAGCTGTTTACAATCCGTATGCAAACACAGCAGCAGGTCAGCAGGCGTTTGACTGGTTCTACTTTGATGCAAATGGCGAGATGGTAACAGGCTGGATCCTTGATGGTGGCCGTTACTACTACTGCTCCCCGTTATCTGACGGTACACAGGGCCGTATGGTAACTG
>JAZTZT010000183.1:0-3022 GCA_045637605.1 Pilosibacter sp. | reverse complement strand
ATCAAAAGTAGTTGAAAGTACTACACTATTTAAAACATTTAAATAGATGTAACCCGTAAACAAGTGTAACTGTAAACGAAATATAGAGGTACAAATCCAATGAACGAAATGTTTTAAGGAGCAGGTATTGAAGTAATAAATCAATATCTGCTCCTTTTAAGTTTATAAATTACATATTTAAATATTTGAAAAGGAAGCATCTCTTCTCCTGATCTGCTCCCTTTTCAATCAATCATATATTATTCAGCTAACGGCATTTTATTAACATAGCCCATCTTTTTAAATACGATGCCTACAAGATATCCTCCAACAACACCGCATACCAGAGCTGAGGACATTGCCAAAATAACATTTCTCGGTGCATTGAAAGCAAACGGAGCAAGTAATCCAGGAATTGTCGATGCAGTACCCGGAGCATTATTGACAATCTGCAATGTTGCTGCGATCACACCTGACATTGCTCCACCTACGAAACTGCTGCTGTATATCGGAAATGGATTCAGAGTCACAATATCTGCCTGAGTTAATGGTTCAAGGATTACCGCTAACACACGGCTTCTATCTCCCATCTTTAACGAATGGAATACCATTGCATTGGAAAATGCTCCGCCAAAACAAGCAACTGCTGCAATGCCCATCGGAAGACCTGTCAATCCCAACATGGCGGTCAATGCCATTGAACTCAGCGGAGATGTACATACGACCTTCATAATGCCGCCCAAGAGAAGACCCATAACAAGCGGAGACTGGGTGGTTGCCACGGTGATGGAATCTCCTACGGTAGAAATTACAGTGTTTACTGCCGGATCTACCAGAACCGCTATTGCTCGTGCCAACGCTGCAGCAACTAAAGTACCCAAGATTACATCCAATCCAGGCGGTAATAGTTTGACAAATTTCCCCATAAAGAATGACATAATATATGCAACTATAAATCCCGTCAAAATACCACAGCCACTAACGGCTGCAGCGGCTGCGATCGCAAACACAGGGTTCGTTCCCATGCTAAGACCAACTAAAGCTGCGGCTGCTACTGCTCCCATTCCACCGGAAGCAGCACCAACTTCACCAAGAAATTTTATACCGATAAAATCTCCGCAGATGTATTTAAATATCGCTTCCACAAGGAAAGTAGCTACCGCTGCGTCTGCCAATCCTCCCATTGCCTTATCACCTTTTGGAAGCTTAAAACTAAATACAGAAAAAGCCACCAATGCCAATACAAGAGCTCCGATACCTTTAAAAAATGTCATATTATCTTCCTCTCTTTTGTAAATATATATAATATTATATATGTATATTTGATTGTTGTAAATATTTTGTAATACTTTGCACCATCATATTTAAACTATTTTTAATTGTTATTAATGTTTTCTGAACTTTTTATTACTTCTATTGTTTTGCATTCTTTTTTATGTTATGTATATCTTAGAGAAAACCATTTGGAAAGGGGAGGTAATATGAAAAAATTCTTAAAAGTATTCGTGACGCTTTTTAGTCTTATGTTTATTCTAACATCCTGTGGCGGTTCTTCCAAAGAAGCAATCACGGTTGCAGAAACTGCAGCAGCGATGGCACCTGCAGCCGGAGCTATAAATGGAGCCTACAAAGAAGAGTTGGCTTATGTGGATACAGAAGCTGTTGAGGAAGCAGCTGATAAATCTACAGGCAATACACTCACTACTTCCGACGGAATCTCGCAGCAGGAAAGTCTCGGAAGAAAACTAATCCGGACAATACATCTCGATGTGGAAACGGACGAGTTCGATACCCTGCTTCGTAAACTCCAGGAGCAGATCCAAACGTTATCCGGATACATTGAACAGTCTGATGTTTCCGGTCATAGCATTCAATATGAAAATTCAAGAAGACGCGCCTATATGACTGTTCGTATTCCAAGCACAAAATTGGATCAATTTGTGAACTCTATGGAAGAAAACGCTAATGTTACGAACAAATCAGAAACTACCACAGATATCACACTGAAATACAGTGACTTAGAAAGTCGTAAGAAATCCCTTACGATCGAACAGGACCGTATTTGGGCACTGTTAGAAAAAGCTGATACATTAGAAGCAGTGATTGCTCTAGAAGAACGTTTATCAGAGATTCGTTATGAACTGGAATCTATGGAATCCAGACTACGTCTCTATGACAATCAGGTGGATTATAGTACTGTTTACGTGAATATCTCAGAAGTGAAAGTTTTCACTCCGACAGCGCCGGCTACCATCGGTGAAAGGATTCAAAAAGGATTTACAAGAAATGTCGAAAATATGAAAGATTCCGCCATTGACTTCATTGTGTGGGCTGCATCTTCCACCCCGCTGTTAATCCCACTTGCTTTTCTTGTCTTGATCCTGACTTTCATCATTCGCAAATTCAGGAACAGAAAATCGATCCGATCGATCGCATCAAATATTCCTGCCGATTTTGAAATCGATGAAAAGGGCACTGACTCATAATCACTTAAATTCAAAAAGTCCCCGTATCTCTTAAGATACGAGGACTTTTTTATTACTTAGTTTTCTTTTTTCACTTCGATCGGACGATTAATTCTTGTCGCAATCTCTTCTTTGATATTGGAGATGAACTCCTCAAGACCACATGCGCCTTCATCACCTTTGAAGCGGCTTCTTACTGCTACTTTGCCCTCAGCTTCTTCCTGCTGACCAACAACGAGCATATACGGAATCTTCTTCATCTGTGCTTCACGGATCTTGTAACCGATCTTCTCGGAACGCATATCGATTTCTGCACGGATACCAGCTGCATCAAGAGCAGCTTTTACGCTGTTCGCATAAGCTTCGTACTTCTCGGAAATCGGAAGAACCTTAACCTGTACCGGAGCTAACCATGTCGGGAATGCGCCTGCAAAATGCTCAATTAAGATACCGATGAAACGCTCGATGGAACCGAAACATACGCGGTGGATCATGATCGGTCTGTGTTTCTCGCCATCAGCACCGATATACTCGATCTCGAAACGCTGCGGAAGCTGGAAGTCGAGCTGGATTGTACC
>JAZTZT010000182.1:0-3427 GCA_045637605.1 Pilosibacter sp. | reverse complement strand
GGTTGCATAGCCACTCGGAGCCCCGTACTTGAACCAAGTCCAGATGGTATAGATCATCATGATCAGGCCAAAGACTGCCACACATCCTCCGGAATAAATTCCAAGCTTCAGAGGCAGATCAGAAAAACACAAGATCGTATTGATCGAGAACTTCAACAAACTCTTCAGACTATATTTGCTCTCACCTGCGAATCGCGGTCTAGCCTCGTATTCCAGAACCGTCTTTTCAAAGCCAACGCTCTGCACGTATCCTCGAAGGAAACGAACTTTCTCACGATAGTTATTTCTCAATACATCCGCAGCCTCACGATTTATGGCAAAAAAGTCTGATGCATTCGGCTGGAACTTCACGTCGGATAAAAAGTTAATCACTGCATAAAATCCAGCTGATGTGATATTTTTGATCAATCCGGCTGTTTTATTTCTAGTACGCGCCATGCTGATGACTTCATATCCCTCTTCAAACTTTGCAATGATCTGCGGAATGCATTCCGGCGGATGCTGAAGATCCGCATCCATACAGATGATCCCATCTCCTGTCGCGTGGTCAATGCCTGCGATCATCGCAGCCTCATGACCAAAGTTTCGAGAGAAATTGACCACTTTTACTTTCGAATCCTGCTCCGCCAGCTCACGGAGGATCTGCAGGGATTTATCACGGCTTCCGTCATTGACAAACAGAAGCTCATAATCCCAATCTTCAGGCAATGCTTTTAACACTGCCCCTGTTTCCTGATAAAACTCCCTGAGTACCAGTTCTTCATTATAAACAGATACTACAACGGAAATTAACTTACTCATAAATGATTATCTCCATGTCAGAATGGTCCGGAACTTGTTTCTCTACCGGTGGAAGTTTCATGTAATCACCATAAACCTGCACAAGATAATGCTCCCAGCCCTCCGGAATGTAGAGTTCTTGATTTTCGAACGGAACGGTCTTTACGTTATCGTAATCTTCCTTCTTCATTTCCACGTGCAAATAGTTCGGCGGGTAATTTGAGAAAAAGTAAAGAGACGTTTTTGTCTTCGCATCTTTCACGCAAAGCCATTTCCAAATCTTATATGTGACTTTGAACGGGATCAGTTTACCAATATTGGAGAGGACTCCAACGAACAATTTCATGATCCCCTGATAGTCAGAGTAATTGATCTCGTATCGATGACCGAGTGCCAGTCCGTAAACGATACAATGCATGAGCTTCGTCACCGGTTTGGAAATCTTACCTTCCGGAAGTGCATCCAGAACAAAGATATCCACCCAGAGCTTTGTCAGCTTGTCATCATAGAATTCCATCTGCTTGGAATCCACACGTTTCTGGCTCTTATCGTACATAACCCTGGATACGAAATCATAAAATGCCTTGCCCTTGTTGTAGGAATTCGGCTCTACGAAGGTCATCCCTTCCGGAAGTTCACGACGAACTACTTTCAGGAATTTTTCGTAGTTGGCTCTGGTCATAACGATATCTGCATCATCATCCCATGGAATAAAACCACCGTGACGGATGGCTCCCAGCAAGGTTCCCGCGTCCAAAGCATATTTAATCTTATATTTACGGCAGATTCTGTCCACTTCTTTTAAAAGCTTCAGATTTACCGCATGAACCTTTGAAAGGTCATAGGTTTTTGTTTCGTTTGTTGCGCTCACTGTGCAAGTCCCTCTTTGATCACTTTCGCCATATAATCGATCTTCTCATCTGTCATTCCCGGATAAACACCTACCCAGAATGTATCTGCGAGAATTCTTTCTGTGTTTGTCAGTTCACCTACCACACGGTAGCCTTCTCCTGTTGCACGCATCTCATCAAAGCACGGATGTTTGATCAAATTTCCGGCAAACAGCATTCTTGTCTGAACACCTTTACTCTCGATATACTGAACCAGCTCATTTCTGCTCACACCATCTTTACATGTGATCAGGAAACCAAACCAGCTCGGGATGGAGTTTTCTGCCGGCTCCGGAAGGATCAGTTTATCCTGTACATCGGAAAGAGCTGCTTTCAGGCGGTCAAAGTTGTGACGGCGTCTTACTACGAAGGACGGGAATTTGTCCAGCTGAGCACAGCCAACTGCTGCCTGCATATCAGTTACCTTTAAGTTATATCCAAAATGAGAATATACGTACTTGTGGTCATAGCCCAACGGAAGCTCTCCGTACTGTCTGTCAAAACGGTGCTGGCAAAGGTTGTCCTGACCGGACGGGCATACGCAGTCACGTCCCCAGTCACGGAAGGAACGAATGATCTTATTTAATAACGGATTGTCTGTGTATACAGCACCACCCTCGCCCATTGTCATGTGGTGCGGCGGATAGAAGCTGGATGTTCCGATGTCACCGATGGTTCCGGAGAACTTCTCTTCTCCGTTCAGGATATACTTTGTGCCAAGTGCATCACAGTTATCCTCCACAAGCCATAAATTGTGCTTATCGCAGAATGCTTTTACAGCCTGAAGATCGAACGGATTGCCAAGTGTGTGAGCGATCATCACTGCCTTTGTTTTCTCAGACAGCGCTGCCTCTAACATGGTCACGTCGATGTTGTACTGCGGGATTGTCACGTCAACAAATACCGGTACTGCACCATACTGGATAGCCGGAGCTACAGTGGTTGGAAAACCACATGCAACGGTGATGATCTCATCGCCGCGTTTAACTCTGCGCTCTCCAAGAAGCGGAGATGTCAGAGCCATAAATGCGATCAGGTTAGCAGAAGAACCGGAGTTTACAAGAGAACAGTAACGAACCTGTAAATACTCTGCAAGTTTCTTCTCGAACTCGTCTGTATAACGACCGGATGTGAGCCAGAACTCTAAGGAAGAATCCACAAGCTTCACCATCTCGTCTTTATCGTAAACACGGGACGCGTACGGAATACGGTCACCTTCTTTAAAATCTTTTTTCTGATTGTGGAATTTATCCGCATATTCGGCTACCATCGCGAGAATTTCTTCTCTTGCCTGAGCCTCAGTTTTATTTTCAAACATGTCTATTTCCTCCAAATTATGCAAACATCTCAGCGATCTGCTTGTCCATGACTGCCACCACATCTGCACCCGCTGCGTACGCCTTATACCACTCAGCAGTCAGTTCGATGGCTTCTTTCACACCATACTGCGGTTTCCAGCCAAATGTACTCTTTAACTTTGAGCAGTCCAGCTTCAGGAAGTTCGCCTCGTGCGGACCTCCATCGCTCTTGTTGATCCACTGCAAACCTTCGCCCCATGCTGCACAGACCATGTCCACCAGATCTCCGGTTGTCACACAGTCTTTATCGTCCGGGCCTACATTATAGTATCCTGCCAGAGAACCATTTTCCAACTGCGCTTTTGCGATCATCAGATAGGCAGCTAATGGCTCTAACACATGCTGATACGGTCTTGTGGAGTGTGGATTTCTTACAATGATCGCTTCCTTTTTCATAGC
>JAZTZT010000181.1:0-3979 GCA_045637605.1 Pilosibacter sp. | reverse complement strand
CGAATCCTCCCGTTATTTGACGAACGATTCTGGGCTTCGAGGGCTTCTCAAATTTTTTCGAGGTGGTTATAATAGGGATCACGATACGGCGCAGAGCCGAGAAAGAAAGGGGAAGCAAATTATGTTACAGTTTTTACAGACAGGAAAAGTATTGTACGTGTTGGCAGCTGTATGTGGCCTTGGCGTACTCAGCAAGCTTGTGACAAGCAGCCTCTACAAAAGAATGATCAAAGAAACCGGAAACATGGCACTGACGAAGAATAAGAATCTCAGGTCGTTCAGACAGCGGACAGAAAATATGCTCATGTTAAGCAACGGGATCCGAAATACAAATGTGTACATAGAAAAGCAGCTTTATAATTTCCGATTTATGAATTTGTCATTGGATGTCTGGGACAATCTGTCTGTGCAGACGATGATCTTATGTTTCCTGATTGGAGGGATTGCGGCATTCGGTGCATATTGGTATCGCTGCGATTCTTATTATATTGTTTTGTATGGAACCATGGGAATTTTGACCGGTTTGTTTATGGTTCTGGTGGATAACAGCGTGAATGTTTCATTGAAACGTCAGCAGCTGATGGATTGTCTGGTAGATTATGTGGACAACACGCCTCATTTTTTCAGAAGTGTGGACAAGACTTGGAATGCGGATGGCGCAGAGCGGAGAGGCAAAACGGTTGCGGAGTCTTCCAAGTCCCGTCTGCGTGAAATGGGAAATAAGAGTTTGAAGGTTGTGGATGAGGCAGCTGTGGGTGATGCAGATGGGAAAGTGGAACGGAAGGGATTTCCGAGCTTGAAGCGAAAGAAAGGAAAGGTTGAGGCTGCAATTGGAAGTCTTGGTAATGGAAAAGTAGGAAAGACTATACAGGAGGTGGGTCAGGAATTGACTCATGAGGAAGAGCTTAGAAAAAGCATCGATGGCTTGAAACAGAGTTTGGAGCAGATTGCTGCAAGCAGGGAACTGACGCGTGCGGATATGAAATCTGTAAATCAAAAGGAACCAGAAAATGGAGGTACGGAACGAGTGCGCCGGGAGTTTAGCCAGGAGGATTTAAAGTTTTTGGGCGAGTTGCTGCAAGAATATTTGACATAAATGAAACAGGGGAATGAAATCATTTGATTTCGTTCCCCTTTGCTGTTAATATAGCTCCTCTATGACATGAATCTCTAAATAATCAAAATCGATCGCTTCGATAAAACTGTCGCTGCGAAATCTGGTGCGTGCGATGCGTTGGAATTCTTTGATGTTGGAGTCGAGCCAGATTGGTTGGCTGAGATCGAGCTCCTGACAGATTTCTTCAACAGCCTGGAAGACCATGGCGGTACGAGTCATGGAATAATCGGAATTTTCAGCTACATAGTCTTTCAAAAGGTGGTTGTTTTTCCAGAGTTTTCCCCACATACGGAACATAGATTTCATCTCCTTCAGCGTGTAAGTTTTATAAAAGTATAAATAATTATCTCTAAAATGTAAAGAATAATGATGTATTTTCGCATTTCTTTCGGTTTCGCCCTTGTGTCGGAGCGGAATCTGTAGTAATCTATATATATCAAGACTGATCGAAAATTTTAGACCAGGAGGACATAAGATGGTACAGCCGATTACAGATTATGCGAAGTTTTTTGTCGATGCGAAGCAGGCTGTTCAGGAACTGGATGAGCTGAAACAGAAGGAAAAGATGCTGTTAGATTTGGAAAAGCAGCTGGAGAATTCCTTAAAAACAAAGAAAAAAGAGGTTGCGGAGACCATTTCTTTAACAGTAAAGAAACGCAGTGATGAGATAGCAAAAAGTTATGATACAGAGATCGCAAAGACTCAGGAGCGTATCAAGAAGGTGCGCGGAAAGCGTGAGAAAGCAAAGAGTCAGGGCGAGAAGGAGCGAATTGCAGAGGAGACCCAAAGTCTCTTACAGGAAAATGAGGATCTCAAAGCACAGATGAAGACTATTTTCCATGCAAACCATGTTCCGGGATTCTGTAAGAGCAATTTATATTATTCCTTGTATTTTACAAAAGGATTCAAAGAGTTTATGACTTTGCTGACGATGATCGTGATTTGTTTCCTTGCGGTTCCGATCGGGGCATATTTTGCGATCCCGAAGCGTATGACATGGATGCTGGCAGCGATTTATGTGGCAGCGATTTTGATCTTTGGCGGTCTTTATGTGCTGATCGGAAATTCTACGAAGATGAAGCATATGGACGAACTGAAAGAAGGTCGTTTGATCCGCAATAAGATCAAAGCAAACAAAAAGCAGATGAAGAAGATTGAGAAGTCTATCCGTAAGGATAAGAACGATTCTGTATATAATCTGCAGCTGTTTGATGATGAGATCACACAGTTAGAGCAGGATCTGGCGCTGACAGAAGGTCAGAAAAGAGAAGCGTTGAACACATTTAACAATGTGACCAAAACGATCATTGCAGATGAGATCAATGGAAACCATAAGGCAGAGATGGACCAGATGGAATCCGATTTCAATAAAACCGTGTCTGATCTGAAAGAGACGCAGGATGCTGCAAAGAGCAAGGCGCTTTACATTACAGATCATTTTGAAATCTATGCAGGAAAAGAATTCATGGTTCTGGAGAAGCTCAGTGCGTTAGAAGAGATCATGGCATCCGGAAACGCATCTAATCTGACCGATGCGATCACGGTATTCAAGAGCAAAGATTATAATAAGAAAGTATCTCAATAATTGAAAATAGTGTGAAAGCACTTCCGATGTAAGACCTTTTATGAGGGGAACATTGGAAGTGCTTTTTGCATTGTAAAAGGAATGGTTAACTTTTTATGACGGAAGTCTGAGAGGATAACCAGGTATCGAAGTGTTTGCGAATAACGGAAAATGGTACCGGACCGATATCCAGGAGGAATCGATGGAACTCTAAAAGGGAGAACTCGTCATCGAGGGCAGCTTCAGCTTGTTGGCGCATTTCCATGATTTCCACATATCCTCCGCAATACTCCAGATAATTGGTTGGATTATCGATCATGGTCTGCCAGAGTTGGTCAATGGTTGTATCGTCAAGTGCATAGTAGGTACGGGCAAATTTGGCAGCTCGTTCTTTGGTCCAGCCGTCATAGTTGATCCCGATATCCATCAAACCGTGGACACAGAGTGAAAAGGAACGTGCAAGAGCCTGATATTCTCCGACTCCGTCCGGAAGTCCGTTGTCTAGGGTGCAGGCGTAATTTTCCACGTAGGTCGCCCAACCTTCGTTTGCACCGGAGCAGCTGAGAAGGGAGAGCAGAGGGATGGAGGTGTTGGTCCGATTGTAAACGGTCTGGTAGAGATGACCGGGAAAGCCTTCGTGCGCTAAGGTTGTATATAGACCGGAGGTGGAGTCTTCATAACCATTATTAATGTAAATGACATTTTGATCCGGATTGTCCAGGGGTGCGGTCAGATAAAATGCCGGGCTCAGGCAGTCCTCCAGGTGGTTTGGAACGTAATTTATTTCGTAAGCACAGTCGGTGAGGGCAGGAAAATCAGATGCCATCTGCTGCTTCAGGTCTTCAAGGATCTGAATCGGATCGGTCAATGAAAATGAAGAAGCTGCAATTCGGTCGTTGAGGTCCGGATATTGTTGGTAAAGGCGGTTAACTGCATCCAGATCTTTTTGTATGCGGGTGAGGAGGGCTGTTTTCAGTTCAGGAACGGTATAGGATATTCCCGGACCACATTTTAAGAGATATTCGTAGTAGGATTTTCCGTGTTTGAAATTGGCCAGTCCACCGTCATTGATCCCGCGTCCTTTGAGTGTGGAGAGACCGTCTATGAGGGATTGATAAGCCGGTATAAAATGATCTCGGATGGTCTCAATGTGTCGAGTGGTAAAATCATTTTTTTGTTCAGGAGTCATAATCTGACCTGTGGTTGCTTCCAAATCGACGATTCGGGTTGCAAATGTTTCTGTTAGGAAGTTATGCTCCGGATCGATCAGATAATTTTCGCAGGATTGAATGATCGCA
>JAZTZT010000180.1:0-29479 GCA_045637605.1 Pilosibacter sp. | reverse complement strand
AAGAGCATTTCCTCTTTTTGTTCATTCACATATGCAATATTCTGCAAACAAGCTGCGTTTCCGAATTTTGTACGTCCATCTATCATCAACCGCTCTCGACCAACTCAGCCCTGACGGGCTTCAGACAAGTCTCCGCGGTTGAAATTAGTCCGTACAAAATTTTCGGAAGCCTTGCTAATGTTTGCAGAATACAGCATATGGAATCGAACAAAGAGTAGAAATGCATAAAAACATCTTCTCAATGTAAATACAATTTATCTAGAGGTTTCTCACATACTAAAAGTGCCAGTTACCTTGAGGAATGCACAATTGCAGTATTTAGGTTTAGAAAAACAAGAAAGTATCTGATAGAAAATCCCGTACATATCTCAAATGATAGGCTGGACGACTGAGCTTCACAAGTTTTGCGCCCTTACAGAGATCGCAAACGACTTTATCGCGATCGGCGTAATGGCGTATAAAACGAAGTGAAGCAAAGGTAATCAGCCGTATTTTGAGATAGTACGGGAATTTTCTACAGATACTTCTATTTTATTTTTACTAAACTAAATACACACTTAATCAACTTCTACAATCTCTACTCCAGAAATATTGGTAGTAATTTCACTTTCTGTGTATACTTTGCGCACAGTATACTCCTCTAATTCTACGATCGCATCTTCGATCAAGTCAGAGATATCCTCTCTCAGGCTGCGGTTATAACGGAACACAAGAGTTCGGTCCTCAAATCCAGTCTCTTCGTTATAAACAAGCTCGGAGCTTCCATCCCATTCTTCGAACACTTCGTCTCCCATGATTAGTCTAACACTGGATGGAGCGATCTCTCCTGCAGATGTCATCTTTACGGTTATGTTGAAGATACCTGTTGAAATCTTTGTCGTCTCAATATCCGTAATCACAAAGTTCACGTCTCCGCATGCGGTCGGACCAAACTCCTCAAGAAGATCGATTTTAGCACCAACTTCCAGCGGCACGGTTGTCTCTTTGCTTACAGAAACCGGCAGCCACCATTCCGGAGCCTTCACATAAATGGTTTCCGGAACTTTGGTTTTTTCATAAACAAAGAAATAGGATCCATCTTCCGATACGATGCCTGGTTCTTCCTCTTCCAGTTCGCCACCTTCAATAATAACCAAAAGATCAGTAAATGCAGAACTCTTTTCGCTTTTCTGCTTGATCTCTTTCTCAAATGCCTCATCCTTTGCGACCTTGATCGGTCCCATCAAAACAGCACCTTTTTCGAAATCGTGGTATTTGGCATTTAAGATCAGCTGATCCGGTGCGATCATACCGGAAATCAGTTTCACAAGAACGAAAATCACTGCAACTGCCAAAACTGTCAGAGGCAGAATTTTCAAATATACCTGCAAGAGTGGATTATTCTCCTGCATTTCCTCTTTCATTTTACCCATGATGTTTCATCTCCTCAATCTTCCTCCCGGACACTTAGCATCCGAAAACCTTTTTGCCGCTGATATAGGTTGATGTCACCTTGGCGCCAAGTATCTCTTCATTCGCGCAGTTCAACAGATCGGTATCCAAGGTGATAAAGTCTGCGTACATACCTGGTTTGATCATGCCTTTCACATCTTCGTCAAATGAAGCATAAGCTCCGGCTGCTGTATAACCATAGAGCGCTTGTTCACGACTTAAGATCTGATGCGGCCAAACAGGTCCGTTACCCTTTGTATCACAACCAGTTACTGCACAATACAATCCGCGCATCGGCGCAAACTCTTCCACCGGACAATCCGTTCCAAACGGAGCATGAACACCACTCTCAATATAATCTTTCCATGCATAAGATGTACTGCCAAGTTCTTTACCTACGCGGTCAAAAACAATATGCATATCATAATCAATGAATACCGGCTGAATATACGCAATCACATCCAATTCTTTAAAGCGGCGGATCTGTTCTTTATCCGTGATCTGACAGTGTACGATACCGTGACGCGGATGAAGATATGGCATTTCCTTTCTTGCTCTTTCAATCGCATTCAAGCACATCTCGACTGCACCGTCGCCGATCGCGTGTAACGCAACTGCCATATTGTGTTTGTGCGCCTTCATAACCAGATAATCCAGCTCTTCCTGGTTCTCATAAATTGCCAGTCCACATGTTGTCGGATCATCTTCATACGGTTTTCGCATCAGTGCTGTTCTGGCTCCGAGAGAGCCGTCTGTCAGTACCTTTACGCAGGAAATCTTGAAGCTGCGATTTCCATAACTGTCATCAAAACCCTTTTCATCAAAAAACTCATCGATGGTCGCTTTCTCTGTCAGAAGGGCCTGCTCAGCCATACGTACCTTCAACCTGCCCTGCTCACTGGCTTCACGGATCATAGACATCATCTCGTATGCTCTTCCATCCGGCGTATATTTAAAATCGTCTGACTGAATGCTGGTAATGCCTGCTGCAAATAAATCTTCCTGGCATTCTACCATCATATCCAACAAGGTTGTTAATCCCGGAGCCGGAAGATTTGCCTTGATATCATCAAAGACATTTTCCTTGATCACACCATTCGGTGTTCCGTCTGGATATGTTTCTACAAATACACCATACTGACTAACAGTTTCTTTATTGAAATTCAGAAGCTCCATGGCTTTGGAATTCATCACCGCCACATGGAAACAGGTACGCATGATGATTATCGGATACTCTGTCGTAACCGTATCCAGATCTTTTGAGTTCGGGAATCGTTTTTCATCTGTAAAATAATCCTGGTTCCATCCTTCTCCTGTCAACCACAGACCACTGGTCTTATCATATAAGTTTACAAAACCATCTTTCATTCGTGTCAGAACTTCCTGCAGAGAAGTACTGCCTGATAAATTTACCGCACTCTTTTTCGCTTTTGCATAATGGAGATAATGCATGTGGCTATCATTAAAGCCCGGCATTAAAAACTCCCCATTGCAATCAACAATCTCCACATCCTGCTCTTCTCGCTCTGCTAAATATCTTTTCGCACCTTCTTCTGTGCCTACATATGCAAAAAAATCGCCGACGATGACTGCTGCCTCTGCCTGTGGATTTGCAGTATCCATGGTCGCAATCTTTGCGTTTCTTACTAACATTGCCATATATCATTTCCTCATTTGCTTAACAAAAACTGTCACCTCATTAGTATACGATAGACCGCCTTTGAATGCAAGACTCCCCGGACAGAATGATATAAAACTGTCCGGGGAGGAACTTTACTTCTTATTCTTCCGCTTCCGTCTGCTGCACATTTTCACGTGTCGCATCCACAAGCTTGATCGTTCTATTTTCAACTTTTACAATGCTAAATACAAATCCACCAAAATGAATATCCTTGTCATTCTCCTTCGGTAAATGACCGAGACGGGAAGTCAGAAAACCATTGAGCGTATCGAAGTTCTCCTTATCCTGTTCCTCAAATTCGATTCCAAGCGTATCTTCCAGATCCACCAGCAGAGAAGTACCCGCAAGCTGGAATGTGTTGTTGTCAGAAGAAACAATATCCACTTCCTCTTCGTCATATTCATCCATGATATTACCCACGATTTCTTCAAGGATATCTTCCATGGTCACAAGACCGGCTGTCTGACCATACTCATCGATCACTATTTCCATATGAATCTTCTCAGACTTCATCTCCCTGAACAAGGCATTGATATTTTTATGTTCCGGAACAAAATGCGGTTCTCTGAGAAGTCCGTCAACCTGACTGATCGGCAGCTTGAGATATTCTTTAATCTCTGCAAAATACAGCACGTCTCGCATATGAAGAATACCGATAATGTTATCAATATCTTCTCCGTATACCGGAAGTCTGGAATTGATCGATTCTTTTACGATGAAATCCATCGCCTCTTGTAACGTAACGGTTCCATCAAGTGCAACAATATTCATACGATGAGTCATAATATCAGAAGCCACTTTATCGTCAAATTCGAAAATATTTGTGATCATCTCCGCTTCACTGGCCTCTAACACACCCTGATCATGAACTTCATTGACCATGTACATAATATCCTGCTCCGTTACCTTGTCATCTTTCGCATGCGTATCAATTCCCACAATGATCAAAATAATATGAGATACAAATTCCATGGTCGCAGTAAACGGCGCACAGATTTTCATAAACAAGTCAATGATCGGAAGTACTTTATAGCAAAACCGGATCGGACTTTTCATAACCAGCCATTTCGGAATAATAATACCGAAACATACCAGTACAAAAGCAAGTACTGCGATGGCCAGTAGATAAGAAACAACGGTTACAAACACAGTTGGCAAGTTCTCAATGTTTGGGATCTTCCAAAGAATCCTTTTCAGATATCCGTCGAGATATGGAAGAGTAATCCCACCCATCGCAAGACTCAATACCATTGTGATCAACTGATTGGTCTGGACAAATCCATGCGGATTCTCCTGGATATGTAAAAGACTTTCTGCCTTTTTATTTCCTTCGTCCCGCTCATCCTCCAAAGCGCTGGTGTTAAGCGCCTGGATGGCTGCACCAAATCCATAAATCAGATAATAAATAACAAACGCTGCTCCTAAAAGCAAGATTCCAGTCCACGAATTACCATCGTCCATTGTAAAATTAAACTCTCCTTTTCTTTGCAAAATTAAGCATAACATGGTTAAATATAGCATTTTGGCAACATTTCGTCAACTGTCTTCTTACTTCGATTATGTAAGAAGTTCGAGGCTGACTCTCAGTGCTGCATTGACCTTTTCCTGCAGATCGCCCTCAATATGACAGATTTTTTCACGTAATCTCTGTTTATCGATGGTGCGCAGCTGCTCCAGTAAGATCACGGAATCTTTAACCATGTCGCAATCTCTTGAGGATAATTCCACATGCGTCGGAAGTTTTGCCTTGTTCATTTTTGATGTGATCGCTGCACAGATCACCGTCGGACTATGCTTATTTCCCACATCATTTTGTATAATAAGGACCGGCCGCACTCCCCCCTGTTCGGAGCCTACGACCGGTCGTAAATCTGCATAATAAATATCTCCACGTCTGATAATCAATCGCTTCACTCTCCGCTTTCGGTTTCTTTTTCTGTACCGATAGTATTGACATCCTACGATTAAGTTATGCAGAACAATGACATTTTGCCCTTTATTTCACGATCAGAACCCTTCCAATTCAAACGCTTCGCAAGTCTGGGTTCCAACCACTTCTCCATTCTTAACATATACACGCGGAACGCGTTTTCCAATGACACATGGGATTTCATAATGGAAACCGTCACAGAATTCCACCAATTCATCCATGGAAATCTCCAGTTCCCCGTCTCTTCCAAGAAGTGTCACTTCTGATCCTTCTACAGCCTCAGAAACCTCCGTCAGATCGATCATCAGCTGGTCCATGCACACTCTTCCCAGAATCGGAACGCGTTTTCCACAAACCAGAACCTGACCTCTGCCTGAAGCATTTCTCGGATAACCATCTGCATATCCGATTCCTACCGTTCCGATGATCATGTCCCTTTCTGCCACAAATGTTCCTCCGTAGCTTACTGCACTTCCTGCTTTGATTTCTTTGATGTATGTAATAAAACTCTTCAATTCCATGGCTGGCTGGATCTTCATCTGATCTTTTTTCACCTCATCAGATGGATACAGACCATAAACCGTAATACCGGCACGGACAGCATCCATATTGGCTTCTTTCAGATCCATGATACCTGCACTATTGGAACAGTGCACGATGGGGATCGAAATCAGTCGCTCCGCTAAGAATCGATTGAATTCCATGAACGCTCGAATCTGCTCCTCTGCATGAGATTTGTCAAATTCATCTGCTCTTGCAAAATGTGTAAACATGCCACAAATCTCAATTCCCGCAAGAGCATTGATTTCCTTCACAATATCAGCGGAAGATTCTGTAGGTGTAAGTCCAATTCGATTCATTCCCGTATCGACCGCAATATGGACTCTCGCTTTCTTTCCCATCTCCATTGCAAGTTTTGACATCTGCTCTGCTTTCTCCAATTGAAAAACTGTCATACAGATATCCTGAAGAATGATCTCTTTATAATTTCCGGACGGAGCTACTCCCAGAATCAAAATATCTTTCGTAATTCCATGTCTTCGAAGTTGGAATGCTTCTTCTGCCGTCGCCACTGCATAGGCAAATACATACGGATCTATGGTCTTCGCGACCGGAATTGCTCCATGTCCGTAACCATCTGCTTTTACCACACCGAACATCTTTGTTCCGGGAGTCAGATTAGCCTGCATGGCTTTCATATTTTCTTCAATTCGGTCCAGATGAATCTTTGCATACGCTCGCTCAAACTGTCTCATTGATAACCTCCCCTACGCAATCCGCCAGCTCTCCCGCCAATACGGAATGCACCCCAAATTTTCTTGCTGCTGCCTCTCCTGCTAATCCATGGATATAGACACCGAGAGAGGCTGCTTCACATTCTTCCATACCAAGTCCCAACAGACCGGCGATCACTCCACAAAGCACATCTCCGGAACCGCCCTTCGCCATTGCCGGAGAGCCGCTTGGATTTATAAACAAGTTTCCGTCTTTTCTTGCGATCACGGTAGCAGCATCTTTTAATACACAGGTCACACCATACTGTTCCGATACTTCACGAGCCGTATCGATCAATGCGTCTCGAATCTCATCAACCGTTTTTCCGGTCAATCTGGAACACTCCGATAAATGTGGCGTCAAAATAATATTCTCAGTAAAAAAGTTTTTCAAATATGGATATCTGGCAGCCAGATTGATCGCGTCTGCATCCAGTATGATCGGAACATATGCGTGCTCCAGAACAGCTTCCACCATCACGCGACTGTACTCCTCTGTCCCTATTCCAGGACCAAGGATGATCACATCTGCCCAGTCTGTCTGATTTCTGATATAGTCTTTAAACTCGCCTGGTTCGTGGGAGGCCCACTCAGATGAATATGTAGTCAAAATCGCCTCCGGGAGCTTCTCCTGCATGATGTTTCGATTTTCTTCTACTGTCAACACCTTTACCAATCCCGCTCCAGTCCGATACGCTGCTTTTGCTGAAAAATAAGCTGCCCCTGCCATATTTTTCGCGCCGGCAACGATCAGGATTTTTCCGTAATTACCTTTATGTGAATATGTCCTTCTCTTAGGAATATTGGTTAAATCTTCTTTCGTATGCGCCATAATGTACGTCTTGGCAACTTTTTCATCCACTGGAACAAATCCAATATCTGCCACAGTCACGATTCCGCTATATTCACGGCCAGGGAACAACACATGACCTAGCTTCATTTCACCAAACGTCACTGTCTCATCTGCACAAACCGCACGGCCAAGGATCTCTCCATTTTCAGAACTGATGCCGGATGGAATATCCACGGAGATAACTTTTGCACCAAAATCTTCTTGCTGTGTACGAATCAGTTCCAGAAGTTCAGCATGCACCCCTTCCACCGGTCTTGTCAAACCGATTCCGAACACAGCATCGATTACCAAATCACAAACCCCCGGGATCAATTCCTCCAGACGATGGATCGGAATTCCAACCTTCTCTGCGATCGATAACTGCATTTCCATCTCTTCACTCATGTGACCATCCAAAGAAGGAAGAATGATCATCACAGCATATCCACGTAAATGCAGAATACGGGCTGCAGCCACTCCATCTGCACCGTTATTTCCCAGACCACAAACAGACCAAACCACACCTTTGTGTGAAGTGACGCACGGTTTTCTAAGTTCGATCAGTCGTTCTGCTTTATTCGCCACTTCCAGTGCTGCACGCTCCATCAATACCAGAGAAGGGATTCCGTAGTCATGAATAGAACGCATATCGATCGCTTTCATCTCTCTTCCATTGACCAGATATCTCATGAATCTTCCCCCTCTCCCACAGCAAAGGCCATGACGAATTCTTTTGTATCGGAAATCGAAACTTCGATCCTTTTCAACAATTTCTCTTTTGCTACTTTTTCAGCATTTCCATGGAGGATCACATACGGTTTTCCGAGTTCATCCCTTAATACTTCCACGTCTTTTGGCATGAATGTGCGAAAACCGGTGCCAAGCACTTTGGCTACTGCTTCTTTCACAGCAAAAGTGCCGGCAAGCACAGATATCCTTCCATCTGCCTGCCGGCGCTCTTCTTCCGTATAAACACGCAGTAAAAAGGCCTCTTTTTCACAGGCCTTTTTCACACGCTCAATTTCGATCAAATCACAGCCAACTCCAGTTAACATGTTAATTTATCCCGTCTACTTTCCTGTTGGTTTTATACTTCCTTTTCCAGGCGTTCTTTCTCTTCTCTCTCACGCTCGTCCATCATACTGCTGACACGGTAAGAAAGACGCATCAAACTATCAGAAAGATGTACATTTTCAACTACTACATCTTCCGGAACATTTAAATCCATATGCGCAAAGTTCCAGATTGCTTTAATACCCGCATTTACCAGGCGCTCTGCAATCTCCGGTGCTTTGGACTTCGGGATCGTCAAAGCTGCGATCTGTACTTCATTTTCAACAATGAACTGCTCTAAATCATCGATACCGCGAATTTCAACACCACGTACCACAAGACCGATCAGTCTCGGATTGATGTCGAACATACCTTTGATCATAAATCCACGCTTTTCAAAGTTTGCATAGTTCGCGATCGCCTGGCCAAGGTTACCTGCACCGATAATGATAATGTTGTGCTGTCTGTCGATACCGATGATCCTTGCGATCTCATTATAAAGGTATCTGACATTGTAGCCATATCCCTGTTGTCCGAAACCGCCAAAATTGTTTAAATCCTGACGAATCTGAGAAGCTGTCACCTTCATCCTTGCACTCAGTTCATTGGAAGAAATACGCTCAATTCCTTCCTCCATTAAATCTCCAAGGTATCTATAATATCTAGGCAATCTTGCAATTACTGCCTTAGAAATCTGTCTTTCATCTGTCATTGTTCTTTCACCTTCCCGATGTGGTTTTTCGATACTCCACATACAAAATCAATCTGTAAATATTATAGCACACTCCTCTCATTTGTCAAATCCTTGTCAAACATTTTTAATAAAAATCCATGTTTCAATTTGTAACTTTTGTACAATTCGCCCAAATCCCACAAACTTATGAACAAAAAAAGACAGACCGTTCTTTTTCGAACCTGTCTGTCTTTTTAATTTACAGTTTTTCTACCATATCAGCTGCGTGGTTCAGGAAATCTGCCTCAATGTACTCGACAGTACCTTCATCCACGAATCCTGCCATCTGCGGACGGATCGGGATCTGAGCAAGAACGTTAAGACCGTGCTCCTCAGCAACTTTATCGATGTGACTCTCACCAAATACGGAAATCTTCTTGCCGCAATCCGGGCACTCTAAGTAGCTCATATTCTCAACAAGACCGATGATCGGAATATCCATCTTCTTCGCCATGTTTACAGCCTTCGCAACGATCATGGATACGAGATCCTGCGGGGATGTAACGATGATGATACCATCAACAGGAAGAGACTGGAATACAGTAAGCGGAACGTCACCTGTTCCCGGCGGCATATCTACAAACATGTAATCAATGTCTTTCCATAATGTCTGGTTCCAGAACTGTTTTACCACACCTGCAACAATCGGTCCTCTCCAGATAACCGGATCTGTCTCATTGTCAAGGATCATGTTGGCAGACATGATCTCAATGCCTGTTGTGGACTGAGCCGGGATCATCAGCTGTCCATCCGGAGTTACGTATGCCATCTGGTGAATACCAAATGCCTTCGGAATAGACGGACCTGTAATATCTGCATCAAGGATACCTACACGGTAACCTTTTGCGCGCATCTGACAAGCCATAAGGGATGTTACCATAGACTTACCTACGCCACCCTTACCACTTACAATACCGATCACTTTCTTTACAGAACTTCTCGGATCTAATTTCTCAATAAAATCTTCCTTGTTCATCTTCTGCTGGCCTGCTGTCTGTCTGCTGCTGCAGTTAGCTGTGCAGGAACCGCAGTCATGACTGCATGTTTCTGATGTGTTGCTCATGTTAATTTCCTCCAGTTTCTAAATTAATAGTCCTCAAGACCTGTGGCGATCAATTCACAGATAGCTTCTAATGCTGTCTCTTCATCTTCACCTGTGCACTGAACCTCTACGATCGCTCCACATTTGACACCGGAAGCCATGACGTTCAGAACACTTTTTGCATTGATTTCTTTATCTTTATATAAGATCATAATCTTAGACTTAAACTTCATGGAAGCCTGGCACAAAATGCCTGCCGGACGAAGATGAAGACCGGTCGGATTTACGATCTCGATTTTCCTAGATTTCATTGGTGTACCTCTCCTTCCTAATAAAGGATTCTATAATAGAATCATAGGAATGTCAAGGCGTGGCCTGTTTGGAATAGACACAGCCACAGTAGTTCTGACGATAGAGATCATGTTCCTTCGAAAGCTCCGTAGAACGCTTGTAACCATTCTTTTTCTTAAAATCAGAATTTAAGAATTTCACACCGTATTTCTCGCCCATCTCTTCTCCTATCCGGTTCAGACGCTCTGCATCTTTCAACGGACTGATGGTCAAGGTCGTAGTAAAATAATCATAATTTCCTTCTTTTGCAATTTTCGCAGACTCCTCAAGTCGCAGTTTAAAGCATTCCGTACATCTTGCTCCACCTTCCGGTTCTTTTTCCAAACCTTTGACAGTCTCATAAAACACTTCCGGTCGGAACTCGCCCTTTACCAGACGGATTGAATGCTTTACACCTGCTTCATTCAGTTCCCGGATCAAACGGTCTTGTTCATTGACACGGTCTTCGTATTCGGAGTCCGGAAAAATATTCGGATTGTAATAAAATACCGTGATCTCAAAATAATCAGATAAGTATTCCAGACAATAACTGCTGCACGGTGCGCAACAACTATGCAGGAACAGGCTGGGTACCAGACCCTCTTGCTCGAAGCCTGCCAGAAGCTTATCCAGCTCCTTCTGATAATTTCTCTTGTTCATAATTTCCCCATATCTGCCAGAAAAGGACAGCCGGATGTGCTCCTGCTGCCCTTATCACTCTGTTTTGTTTTCTGTCAATTACAGGAAATCGCGGATGCGTTTGCTGCGAACCGGATTTCTCAGTTTTCTTAATGCTTTCGCCTCAATCTGACGGATACGCTCTCTGGTTACGTTGAACTCTTTACCAACTTCTTCCAGTGTTCTCGGGTGTCCATCTTCCAGACCGAAACGAAGAACGATAACCTGACGCTCACGCTCTTTTAAATCACCAAGAAGTGCATCGATGTGCTCTCTTAACATTACAGACTCAACGTTTCCTTCCGGAGTTACCGCATTGCTGTCTGCAACGAAATCGCCAAGGTTGGAATCATCCTCCTCACCGATCGGAGTCTCTAAGGAAGCTGGCTCTCTTGCAATCTGCATGATCTCCATAACCTTATCCTCAGTCATCTCCAGAGCTTCTGCCAGTTCTGTCACGGACGGCTCATAGCCTAATTCCAGTGTCAGCTTTCTCTGCATCTTGGACATCTTGTTGATGGTCTCTACCATATGAACCGGTACTCGGATCGTTCTTGCCTGATCTGCTAACGCTCTTGTTACAGACTGTCTGATCCACCAGGTAGCATATGTACTCAGCTTATAACCTTTTGTATAGTCGAATTTTTCTACGCCCTTGATCAGACCCAGGTTACCTTCCTGAACCAGATCCAGGAAACTCATACCTCGACCGGTGTAACGCTTTGCAATGCTGACTACCAGTCGCAGGTTAGCCTCGATGAGACGCTCCTTTGCATACTCATCACCTTCGGCTTTTCTCTTTGCAAGTCTCGTCTCTTCCTCTGCGGAAAGAAGCGGGACAGTACCAATTTCTTTCAGATACATACGAACCGGATCTTCTGTTCCGATTCCTTCAAGAAGATCAATTGCATCAAGGTCAATGTCTTCTTCCATTTTGTCGCCGGAGAAATCGTCATCTACATCATCCAGGAGCAATGAATCATCATCCACAAGCAATGTGTCATCGATTATCGTCGGTACCACAACAATATTGTTGTTTTCGAGATAATTATAAATTTCGTCCATCTGCTCCGGACCGAGATTGTCTGCAGCGAAGAAATCATTGATCTCGCCTGCATCCAACGCATTCTGTTTTGACTTTGCCAACTCGACAAGTTTTTTAAGTTTTTCTAAAAATACTGCTTTTTCCACTTTTTCTGCCCTTTCGATTGAAGGTTGTGAAATATAAGACAGCCTAAACTGCCCCATGGTCTTTTATTATATAACATCCAACTACATTTTTCAACATTTTTATGAATGTTTTTTGCGGTTTTTTCTGTTATTATCCACTATTCTTCAACCGAGACTTCCGTTTTTTCACAAAACCACTGTTCCAGCAATTCCTTGTATGCTGCAAATGCATTAGGGATCGGGTAACGCTCTTTTAATTCTTCAACATCTGCCAAAATAAAGTCTTCCGGCTGTTCTCCGGCCAACTGTTTCGGGATCTCTGTGATCGGGATACGGTAACCATTCATATGCCATTCCACGTGGCTGAAGATATGTTTCGCATCCGGAAGCTTCTCCGGAACGATTGTTTCATCAAAGAATTCAGCAATCTCTTCCATACCAAGTTTTCCAGGAACACTGACAAATTCATATAAAGATGCCAGCAAGCCTTCGGCAGCGCGCTTTCTTATGGCTATTTTTTCCCCATGTTGAAGGATTAATACGGTCTTTTCCTCAATTTTCCGTTTCTTTTTCGGGGTTTTTACCGGAATCTCACCGATCAGCTCCTCTGCTCTGGCGGCACATACGGTATAAAACGGGCAAGAGTCACAAAGAGGAGCGCCATTAGGGACACAAACAATGGCTCCAATCTCAATCAACGCCTGATTAAAGTCCCCGGCTTCTCCTTCCCGGATGATCTCAGAAACCAGAGACTCCATTCTTTTTTTAGTGGATTGTTTTAAAATGTCATCTCTGCTTCCGCAGACTCTCGACAGTACCCTTAAAACATTTCCGTCCACAGCCGGAGCCGGGATCTCATATGCGATCGATGCGATCGCACCGGCTGTATAACTTCCGATACCTGGAAGTTCTAAAAGTTCATTTCGGGAAGCAGGCAACTTTCCTCCGTATTGTTCTACGATCACACCTGCTGCTTTTTTTAGATTTCTTGCACGGCTGTAATATCCGAGCCCTTCCCAACACTTCATCAGTTCATCATCCGGTGCAGCAGCTAACGCCTCCACTGTCGGAAAATGTTCCATAAAGCGGAAATAATACGGTTTTACCGCTTCTACTCTTGTCTGCTGCAACATGATCTCGGAAATCCAGATCCGATATGCATCTTTATTCGCTCTCCATGGGAGATCGCGCTTATGTTCTCTATACCAGGAAAGAAGAGGGCCATAAGCGAAAGCAAGACGCTCTTTGTCTGAGAGTTTTTTACCCTCGGCAAACAGCGTCTGTAACCCTTCATAAGGGGATGGTCTATACATAACCATATACTCCTCGTACAGAAACTTCTCCGGAAATGACTTCCGTCTCGCTTCCGTCTTCTAAACGGACCATGAGTCCTCCTGCCCCATTAATTCCTGTGGAAACACCACGGAACTCACCTTTGGGATCCAGGATGCAAACTTCATTGCCCAGATTTACCAGCCTCTCATTGTATTCTTCAATCAGACCGGACATATCCTCTGTCTTCATGAAGATCTCATAGTATTCTTCCAATGCAGCCATGATCCCGGTGATGATCGTACTTCTTGAGATCCGCTCTCCGGACTCCTTATATAAGGACGTCGCTGTATCTTTGATCTCTTCCGGGAATTCTGTCTGACTCACATTGATACCAATTCCGATCAGCACATACTTGATCTCCATTTGATCGGTGCTCATCTCTGTGAGGATTCCACAGATTTTCTTTTTATTTAACACTAAGTCATTCGGCCATTTGATCAGGCTCTTCTGGCCTGTTGTCTCACGAATTCCCTTCTCTGCTGCCAGCGCCATCACTAATGTCAGCATGGATGCATTGATCGGATTCATTTCCGGTCTTAAAAGAATCGTCATCCAGATTCCCTCTCCTGCCGGAGACACCCAGCTTCTTCCACGACGACCCTTTCCACCGTCCTGCTGGTCCGCAACCACCAAAGTTCCGTGAGGAGCTCCCTGCTCCGCCAGGATCCTTGCCTGTGTATTCGTGGAATCTGTCACGTCAAAATATGTGACCTCGCGTCCGGCCCAAGTCGTGTTCACGGCATTTAAAATCCCCTCTCGGGAAAGCATGTCAGAACCTTTCATTTCTACCTCCACCAGATGCTGATCGCACTAACGACTGCAAGGACTACCAGCAGAGAACCGAAGATCATCTGCCCGATCGCAGTGATCTTCTGTCTCTGATTCCGTTTGCTTTGTCTTAATTTATGATTTCCTGTCACCAGGTTCAAGACCGCTGCCAGTAAGAATATGATCGGGAAGAGAATCATATGCTCTTCCGGATTCACAAAGGATACCACTGCCATGAGCACGATCACGATACCAATCACGATGTGCATCGTGTCCAACGCCACTGTGGTTCCTCTTACTTTGCGTCTTTTCTCGTTTCCAGCCATCTGTTACTTCTCCTGTGTTTCTCTTCTCCCTTACAATCCAGCGTATGTGAAAAGAGAACTCTTAATTATTATCATCTTTTGCGGCAATTTCAGTCACACTTTTTACAAGACCTGCCATGGACTGAATCTCAGACGGGATAATGATCTTTGTTGCCTTTCCGTCTGCTGCCTTTGCAAAAGCTTCTAAGCTCTTAATGCGAAGAACCGCTTCATCCGCACCGGCTTCTTTGATCATACGAATACCATCTGCGTTAGCCTGCTGGATCTTTAAAATTGCCTCAGCCTGACCTTCTGCTTCTTTGATCCGTTTTTCCTTTTCCGCCTCTGCGTGTAAGATCGCAGCTTCCTTGTCTGCTTCCGCATCGAGGATTGCAGAACGTTTCTTACCTTCGGCAACGAGGATGGTAGACTCCCTTTCACCCTCGGCTCTAAGAATCGCTTCACGACGTTCACGCTCAGCTTTCATCTGCTTCTCCATTGCATCCTGGATCGCAGCCGGCGGAATAATATTTTTAAGCTCCACTCGGTTCACCTTGATGCCCCACGGATCCGTTGCCACGTCAAGTGCTGCTCTCATTTTTGTATTGATCGTTTCTCTGGAAGTTAATGTTTCATCAAGCTCCAGGTCACCAATGATGTTACGAAGAGTGGTCGCAGTCAGATTCTCGATCGCCATGATCGGATTTTCAACACCGTATGCATAAAGCTTCGGGTCTGTGATCTGAAAAAATACAACGGTGTCGATCTTCATCGTAACGTTATCTTTTGTGATAACCGGCTGTGGCGGAAAATCCACAACTTGCTCTTTTAAAAGTACACGTTTTGCAACGCGGTCAATGAACGGCATTTTAAAATGGATTCCTACTCCCCATGTATCAAGATACGCACCTAAACGCTCGACAACCATCGCCTGAGCCTGAGGAACGATACGGATGCAGGATGCAAATACCATAAGTGCGATTAAAACTAGTAAAATTATAGTGATAAATGGTACCATTCTATTTTTCCTCCTTTATTGGTTCTACAATCAATTTCACACCGCGGATCTCTTTGATCTTAACTATAGTCCCGGACGAAATGATGCTCGCATCATCTTCCGTTCTGGCCGTCCATTCCTGGCCTCCGACCACAGCTGCTCCCTGTGACAACTGATTGTTGATCTCTGCAGTTACTCTGGCTTTCTTTCCGATCAATCCATCTGCATTTGTCTTTACCGTTCCCTTATTGATGAATTTTGATGCAAACGGTCTGGTAAACACAAGCATGATCAGAGATACGATCAAAAATACTACCAACTGGGTTTTCAAAGAAAGGCCTGCAAACGCCGCAAAAAATGCCGCGAGAGCGCCTCCTGCAAACCAAATCGTGGTCAGTGCCATGGTATTCAATTCAATTGCGACAAATACCACGATCACCACCAGCCAGCCTATCATTGTCATACTATCAACTCCTTCGCTGTCTGGCTGTCTCAAACATAAGGATCGATGCTGCGATCGCAGCATTTAGAGATTCCACCTTGCCTGCCATCGGAATCTTTACCCATGTGTCAGCCATGTCAGAAAGTTCATCCGTAAGACCGTTTCCTTCGTTTCCTATGAGGAAACCGACATCTCCCTTATAATCTTCCTGCTCATAATTATTCTTTCCGCCGAGATGAGCGGCAAACAGACGAATCCCTCTGTCTTTTAGTTCCTGTACTGTTTTGAAAATGTCATCTGTATAAAAGAACGGAACACGGAATACGGACCCCATAGTAGAGCGGATTACCTTCGGGTTATAAATATCCACGGTATCACGGCTCATGATCAGGCCTGTAATCCCCGCACCTTCTCCTGCGCGGAGAATCGTTCCCAGATTTCCCGGATCCTGAAGATTTTCCAGGATCATCAGGTGCGCATTTCCATCTGCCTTTAACACATCGTCAATTCCATACTCGTACTGACGGATCAACGCAAGAACACCCTGTGGTGTCTGGGTATCTGACATCGCTGCGAATACAGAATCTGTTACAGCCTCATATCTCGGATATTCTTTTAAAAACTTTTCATTTTCCGGATTGTCTAAAAAACTCTCGGATACGTAAAGCTTCTCCGTTCTCTCTTTCGGGAGCTCAGAAACCATCCGAACTCCCTCTACAACAAATAACTTCGCTTCGTTTCTGGCTTTCGCCTTTTTCTTTAATTCTATGACTGTCTTTACCTGTTCGTTCTTGGTGCTGCTGATCATCTTATGCCTCCGGACGGATGGACTCTAACTCATCCATCCAGATTCTTCTTGCAGCATCGGACGGCATTCTCAGATCACCTCTCGGAGAAACCGCAACAGAACCAACTTTCGGACCATCCGGAAGACAGGAGCGTTTGAACTGCTGAGCAAAGAATCTTCTGTAGAATGTATTTAACCATTTGTAAATAATATCATCGCTGTACTCACCTTTGAATGCGATCTTCGCAAGACGGAAAATCTTAGACGGACGATAACCATATCTTAAAATATAGTACATGAAGAAGTCATGTAACTCGTACGGTCCAACTAAGTCCTCAGTCTTCTGGGAAATCTGACCTTCTGTCGGCGGAAGTAACTCCGGACTTACCGGTGTGTCAAGAATATCATAAAGAACTGCTGCCAGTTCCTTATCACCGCAAGTATCCGCATAGTAGCGAACCAAATGACGAACCAGCGTCTTCGGAACGGATGCATTCACACCGTACATGGACATATGATCTCCGTTATAAGTTGCCCATCCAAGAGCAAGCTCAGACATATCACCGGTACCGATTACCATACCGTTATATTTATTAGCCAGATCCATCAGCACCTGTGTTCTCTCACGAGCCTGAGAGTTCTCGTAAGTAACATCATGTACATTAGAATCGTGATCTATATCACGGAAATGGATGTTTACCGCTTCTTTGATCACAACTTCTTTCAGTTCTGCGCCGAGTTTGTGTGTCAATACACAGGCATTGTTGTAAGTACGGTCTGTTGTACCAAAACACGGCATTGTAACAGAAAGAATATTTTCTCTCGGAATATTTAACATGTCGAAAGATTTTGCCAAAACAAGCAGAGCTAAAGTAGAATCAAGACCACCGGAAATACCGATCACTGCATTCTTACAGCCTGTATGGGCAAGACGTTTCTTAAGACCCATTGCCTGGATCGTAAGGATCTCCTCGCAACGCTCGTTTCTTGTAGCCTCGTCAGACGGAACGAACGGAGCCGGATCAATAAAGCGATCTAACTCTAACTCATCTTCATCAAGCTCAAACTCAACGAAATCGTAATCTTCCATATTGGCTGTCATTTGGAATGTAGTCATACGACGACGCTCGCTGCGGATCCTCTCCAGATCCAGATCCGCATAGATCACACCGTTCTGGAAACGTTTGGAATTTGCAAGGATCGTACCATTTTCAGCGATAATATTGTGTCCGCCAAATACCAGATCCTGTGTGGACTCACCTTCACCTGCATTTGCATAAATATATCCACAAACCAGTCTTGCAGACTGACCGGAGATCAGATTATTTCTGTAGAGATGTTTTCCTGTTGTCTCATCACTTGCAGAGCAATTCACGATCACTGTCGCACCTGCCTTCGCATGAGAGATACTTGGCGGACTCATCACCCATACGTCCTCACAGATCTCACCTGCGATCACGAGGCCCGGAACATTGGCACATTTGAATAAAATATTGCTTCCGAACGGAACATAAGACTCGTTCCACTCTTCCTCTTCCGGAGCGATCGGACCCGGATTGAAGTGTCTCAGTTCATAGAACTCAGAATAGTTCGGCATATTTGTCTTTGTAACAAGACCTAGCAGTTCTCCGTTCCAGATTGCCGCAGCAACATTGTACAGTTTTCCATTCTTTTCCCATGGAAGACCTACGAATGCAAGCATGTCCATACCTTCGGTCTTTTTGATCAATTTCTTTAACTCGTCTTTTGCTTTTTTAACAAGCACATCCTGAAGGAACAGATCTCCACAAGTATAACCTGTCAGAGCCAGTTCCGGGAATACCATCACTTTCGCGCCTTTTTCTTTTCCTTCTTCAATCATATCCCAAATCTTTTCGGCATTGAATACCGGATCTGCAACTTTAATATCAGGGGTAGCGGCCGCAACGCGGATAAATCCATCTTTCATAAGTGTACTCCTTTTATCATTAAAATTTAATACATCTCTATCTCTTCTGGCTTAGGCAGCCAATTGCCTTTCCAAATATATAACACATCCAGGATGAATGTTCCGATCCATGTGATCGGATATCCCATCATAACCGCCTCGTAGCTCGGGAAGAACGGAACAAGGAGATTGATATAGATCATACGCAGAACGCACATATTTCCAACGGTAATGACCATGGACTCCATCGTCTTTCCTGCACCGCGCATGGTTCCCATAAGAACCTGGTGAATCGGAAGGATCGCATAGAACGGAATGATCAAACGCATGGAAAGTGCACCGTAACGGATTACTTCCGGCTCTGTACTGAAGATACTGATCAGCTCCGGAGCGTATGTATACATTGTAACGCTGACAATGCCTACATAGATCATGCAGATCGTAATATTCTGCCAGATCGCTTTCTTCACTCGATCCGGTTTTCCTGCACCGATATTCTGCCCGGTAAAAGTCGTCGCCGCCAGACAAAAACTCTGCATCGGAAGCTGCGCAAAGCCATCGATCTTAAGATAGGATCCAAATCCTGCCATTGCCATTGCACCATAAGCATTGATATTGGCCTGTACGATTACGTTGGACAATGAGATGATAGAGTGCTGCAGACCTGTCGGAAGACCTGTAACAAGGATCATCTTGACCATCGCCGGTTTAAGGCTAAGTTTTTTCATATCAAGCTTATAAATATCATCCGTCTTGGATAGTGTTCTTAAACACAATACCATGGAAAGTGCCTGAGCAATTACAGTTGCATACGCAACACCTTCCACACCCATTCCTCCAACCACAACGAAAAGAATGTCTAAAATGATATTGGCAATGGAGGAAGCTGCCAGGAAATATAACGGATTCTTCGAATCGCCGACTGCTCGCAGGATTCCCGCCGCCATATTATATGTCAGGTTGAATAGAGAACCCGAAAAGAAAATTCGGAAATAAATTACGGAATTTGCCATAACATTTTCCGGAGTGCCCATCATTCGTAAAATTGCCGGTGAAAAAGCAACCCCGACCACGATAAGGATCACACCTCCGATAAAACAAAGTGCGATCGCTGTGTGTACTGCATCCTGCATCTTCTTTTCATTTCTCGCACCATAATACTGAGAAATGATAACCCCGGCTCCGGTCGCAATTCCCAGGAACATGCCAATGACCATATTGATCAATGAGTTCGACGAACTAACAGCCGCCAGTGCATCACTGCCGATGAACTGTCCTACTACGATCGAGTCGACCGTATTATAAAGCTGCTGAAGAAGATTTCCCAAAAGAAGCGGAACAGCAAATGCGATCAATTGTTTCCAGATCACACCTTCCGTCATCATTATTGCTTTTTTCTTTTGTACAGTTGCCACGATCACATCCTCCTTTTGATGTTGCTTTTTGAGGTATCGTCAGATATGCCAAAACATACCTGATTCTATTATACACTCTTTTACAAAAAAAGGGAAGTTTTGTATCTATTGGACCTATATTTTTCTCTTTTCCTATGATAAACTAAAATCCACAAAGATTCTTAGAAAAATAATGGAGATTTTATAAATGAACGAAATTTTTATCCGAACTGCCCAGATTTTGGGAGAAGAAGGGTTTACAAAATTACAGAATGCTTCCGTTGCTATCTTTGGTCTCGGCGGAGTTGGTTCTCACTGTGCAGAAGCACTTGCCCGCTCCGGTGTAGGAACTCTGTTCCTGATTGATTCCGATGTGGTAGCACCTTCCAATATTAATCGACAGAGCATCGCTCTGATCAGCACCATCGGATGCAAAAAAACGGAAGTATTAAAAGAAAAAATCGCTGACATCAATCCAGATTGCCAGGTCATTCTCTGCAACTCCTTTGTACTTCCGGACAATATGGACGAGGTTTTCTCTCATTTTCCGGGAAAACTGGATTACATCATCGATGCGATCGATACGGTCAGCGCCAAACTTGCTTTGGTTACTTATGCCAAAGAGCACGATATTCCGATCATCTGCTCCATGGGAACCGGAAACAAGCTCCACCCTGAGATGTTCAAGATCGCAGACATCTACAAAACCAATGTATGCCCACTTTGCCGTGTGATGCGAAGAGAGCTGAAGAAGCGTGACATCTCCCACTTAAAGGTATTGTATTCGGAAGAAATCCCGAGAACTCCACAGACTGAGGGCGAGGAAAAATCTTCCGGAAGGCCGGCTCCTGCAAGCATTGCTTTCGTACCGCCGGTAGCAGGACTCATCATCGCCGGAGAAGTGATCCGAGAAATTTCCGGTGTATCGTAATTATTTTTCTATGTATGCGTTCTTAAGTATTTGCACATTCTAATTCCAAATAGTTACCATTGGGGAAAGGAATGTGTACCATGAAAATCTCTTCGGACATCCAAGAAAACATGTCTCATTTCCACTCGATTCTTGATGTGGAAACGAACTTTGATATTGTATATCATACTCTCATTATAGGAGGCCGACAGTCTTGCCTCTATTTCATCGATGGTTTTACCAAAGATGAAGTTTTACTAAAACTAATGCAAGGCTGGGTCTCCCTCCAACCGGAAGATCTTCCGGATACTGCTCACGATTTTTCAAAAAAATATGTTGCTTACGGAGAGGTCGGATTGTCAGATGAGGAGCAGCAAATCCTCATCCAGCTGTTTTCCGGTCTTTCCTGCCTGTTCATTGATGGGTATGATAAATGTATTCTGATCGATTGTCGCACATATCCTGCCCGCAGTGTCTCTGAACCGGATAAAGACAAAGTGCTCCGCGGGTCCCGAGATGGTTTTGTAGAAACATTGATTTTTAACACTGCCCTCATTCGCAGACGAATCCGTGACAAGAATCTAACCGTGGAAATCGCTCAGACAGGAGAAAGCTCTCACACAGACATTGCCCTTTGTTACATGAAGGGACGCGTGGATGAACAGTTATTGTTCCAGATCAAAGGAAGGATTCAAAATCTCCATGTGGATGCCCTGACCATGAATCAGGAAAGCCTTGCTGAATGTCTGTTTCCACATAAATGGTATAATCCATTTCCGAAATTTCGTTTTTCCGAGCGTCCGGACACAGCAGCTGCTTCAATCCTGGAAGGAAATATCGTCGTGCTGGTCGACAACTCTCCGGCTGCCATGATTCTCCCATCTTCTGTCTTTGATATTATTGAGGAGGCGGACGACTATTATTTTCCACCGGTCACAGGTACGTATCTAAGACTTTCCAGAATGTCTTTTTCCCTTTTGTCTCTGTACCTGACTCCAGTCTGGCTTCTGTTCATGCAAAATCCGGGCTGGATCCCGACTTGGTTATCCTTTATCACACTTTCTGATGAACCACACGTTCCCATTATTTTTCAGCTGCTGATCTTAGAGTTTGCGATTGATGGCTTGCGTTTGGCTGCTGTCAACACCCCCAGTATGCTTACCACACCACTATCTGTCATTGCAGGTATTGTCCTGGGCGAATATTCCGTGAAATCCGGATGGTTCAACAGCGAGACCATGCTCTACATGGCCTTCGTTACTGTTGCCAATTACTCCCAGTCCAGTTATGAGCTGGGTTATGCGATCAAGTTTATGCGTGTTATTTTACTGGTACTCACTTCTCTGCTCAATGTCTGGGGATTTATTCTCGGAACGTTGCTCATCATCTGTGCGGTTGTGTTCAATAAGACCATTGCGGGAAAAAGTTATATTTATCCACTAATCCCATTCTCCTGGACAGAATGCCGCAAACGCTTTTTCCGCAGCAGACTGCCTCACAGCAGTAAGAAATCTTGATAGTGCTGGACTTTCCCGGTCAAATATATTATAGTCATGATGTGACGCTTTTGGGGCGTCCTGGACTGAACGAAAAGGGAGAGAGATTATGTTTTTAGAAAAGATTTCATGGGTACAGGCTCAGGAATATTTTGAAAAAAAGGATATTGCAATCATTCCGGTAGGAAGCACAGAGAACCATGGTTCTCAGTTATGTCTTGGCACAGACTTCCTGATCCCGAGAAAACTCTGCGAAATGATGGATGAAAGATTGGATGTTCTGGTAGTTCCGACCATTCCATACGGTGTTGGTGACCAGCATTCCAACTTCCCGGGAACCATCACCATTGGTGCTGACGGACTTTATGATTTAGTTACACGTATTGTAAATGAACTTTACCGTTTCGGTATTCGCAAATTCGTGTTTCTGAACGGTCACGGTGGAAACACACCGGTCCTTCAGAGAATCTGCGTAGATCTGGATAACAAGCACGCCCTCGGTGCTCTCCTCAACTGGTGGACCATCGCAGGTGACCTGAATCCGCATTGGAAAGGCGGTCACGGAGGCGGAGAAGAGACAGCTGCCATGTTAGCGATTGATCCATCCTGCGTACACATGCACTACTTCAAACATTTTGAACCGAAGGATCTTAGCGACGAATTAAAATTTGACGGTGCTACAAATGTAAGTTTCAAAGGCATTTCCATACCGGTACCGCGTCATGTTGACCGCTGGGCTGAATACGGCTGGTATGGTCCGGATTCTCCGCACCTTGCAACCAAACAGTGGGGTTCCAAGATGTTAGACGCAACAGCGGATTTCTGTGCTGATTTTATCGAGGCATTTGAAAAAGTTGAGATTCCGTCCGGAACTGCACCGAAATACACTCTGAACGAGGATGATGAAGATTAATCTTCACCCCATTCCGACATAAAAAATCCGGTAACCTGTTTTTCAGGATACCGGATTTTTCTATTATCTCATTTCTCTCATGGCTTTTTCAGCCAATCCTGCTCTCTTTTTCTTATATGTAAGAAGGAACAGCAAACATCTCACCACATTGTCTGTACACATGCAGACACAAATAGAATACAGGCCCATATGGAATACATGAATGCAAAGCATGATACCAAGGACTCGCACACCCCACATAGACGCAAACGTAATATAAAGCGGAGTCTTTGTGTCACCTGCTCCCTGCAGAGCACCGGAAATACAAAATGCGATCATCTGCGGGATCTGGATCACTGCCAAAATTTTTAACCAAATGCTACCGTATTCGATAACCAGCGGATCCGGGGTAAAGATTGCCATGATCTGTGCAGAACCAAAGAACAGCACAAAAGTCATGAATGCCATGACCACGGTACCCATTTGGATGGTTTTCATTAAAAAGTCATGACCCATATCCGGGCGTTTCGCACCAAGTGCCTGTCCATACAAGGTGGTACATGCCGTACCAAAAGCAAATCCAGGCATAAAGCTCAAAGACTCTGCAGTCGCAGAAAGGCTCTGCGCTGCTACAGCAGCTGTACCGAGTGTCGCAACCGTACTTGTCACAAGAATATGGGAACTGCTCATCACTGCACGCTGGATCATTGCAGGAATACTCAGACGGAACGCACTTTTAAGTTCCTTCCAATCCGGAGCAAAACTGTCTTTTAATGAAATCTGCATCTCAGATTTTCTTACAAAGCACATTACCAACAAGATCAGAGCACCGACAATCGTCGAAATAGATGTAGATGCGGCTGCACCTGCAACACCCCAGCCGAAACCAGGCATCATGAATGTCGCTCCAAACAATGTCATCTCTCTGGTCGGGAAGATCATCAGGAAGTTTCCGACCACGTTAGCCAGATTGACCATAACATTGATCTTCATCGGTGTCTTACTGTCTCCATAGCCGCGATAAATAGCTGTCAATACCATGGTAAGACAACGGAAACACATGGAAACTGCAATGATCTTATTGTAAGCTTCCGCGGAATCCAGGATCTCCGGCTCACCACCCATCCAGATCGGGATCTGTCTTGCAAGGGCAAAATACATGGCAGACATCGGAATACCCAGGGCAAACACCATCATGATCGCCTGGCGTACCAGCGTTCTTGCACGCTCTGTATCACCTGCTCCGACGCTTCGCGCGATCATCGATGTAAATCCGACACCCAGTGCCATGACTACACCATTTACCAGCATGTTCGGTGACTGGCTGATGGAAACGGAAGTAGTTGCCACTGCACCCATGGAACCTACCATCGCCGTATCGACTGCCTGTACCAGAGAAGTCAATACCTGTTCCAGGAAGATCGGCCATGCCAAAATTAAGATTGTCATCCACGGACTTCTGCTCTCGTCCACGATCGAGAAATTTTTCTTTTTCATATCACTCATGAGTTTTCTCCTTTTCGATGTTGCTAAAATGGATTCCACTCTTATCAATTAGATTTTCAGAGACCATTTGCTCAGATCCCAAACTTTGGATACCAGACCGTCATAGAACTCCGGCTCGTGGCAGATCAGAAGCACGGCTCCCTTGTACTCTTTTAATGCACGTTTTAATTCTTCCTTCGCATCCACATCCAAGTGGTTGGTCGGCTCATCTAGAAGAAGAATATTTGTTTCTCGGTTCATCAGTTTGCACAGACGGAGCTTCGCCTGCTCACCACCGGAAAGTACACGCACTAAACTCTCAATATTCTTTGTTGTCAGACCACATTTTGCAAGGGCAGAACGCACCTGATACTGAGTATAAGACGGATATTCTTTCCAGATTTCTTCAATACAAGTATTGTTATTGCCCGGAGCCATCTCCTGCTCAAAGTAACCGATATAAAGGTAATCGCCCTGCTCCACAGAACCGGAAATGGACGGGATCAGACCAAGGATGCTCTTTAAGAATGTAGACTTACCGATACCGTTCGCACCCACGATCGCGATCTTCTCACCACGCTCCATTGCAAAGTTCAGCGGTTTGGAAAGCGGCTCGTCATAGCCAATTACCAGATCTTTGGTCTCAAAGATCATCTTACCCGCTGCTCTCGCATTGAGGAAGTTAAACTCTGGCTTCGGTTTCTCCTTTGCAAGCTCGATCACTTCCATCTTGTCTAACTTTTTCTGACGGGACATCGCCATATTTCTGGTCGCAACACGCGCTTTGTTACGCGCAACGAAATCCTGAAGCTCCGCGATCTCCTGCTGCTGACGCTTGTAAGCTGCCTCCAGCTGGCTCTTTCTCATCTCGTAAACTTCCATGAACTTATCATAATCACCCACATAACGATCCAGTCTCTGGTTCTCCATATGGTAGATCAGGTTGATAACACTGTTCAGGAACGGAATATCATGGGAAATAAGAATAAATGCATTCTCATACTCCTGAAGATATCTCTTTAACCATTCAATATGCTGTACATCGAGATAGTTGGTCGGCTCGTCAAGAAGCAGGATATCCGGCTTCTCAAGAAGCAGTTTGCCGAGAAGAACTTTCGTTCTCTGACCACCGGATAACTCCTCAACGTCCTTATCAAGACCGATCTCATCGAGACCGAATGCGTGACCGATCTCTTCCACCTTAGAATCGATGATATAGAAATCATGGCTCATGAGAAGGTCCTGGATGGTGCCAAGTTCCTCCATCATCTCATTCATCTGATTCTCATCTGCTTCACCCATCTTGTCACAGATATCATTCATACGTGCTTCCATCTCAAACAAGAAGGAGAACGCGCTCTTTAAGACATCACGGATGGTCATTCCCTTTTCAAGGGCTGTGTGCTGATCCAGGTAACCAACACGAACGTTTTTGGACCACTCAACTTTACCTTCGTCCGGCATCAATTTATTTGTAATAATGTTCATGAATGTGGACTTACCTTCGCCGTTGGCGCCGATCAGTCCAATATGCTCGCCTTTTAACAGACGGAAAGAAACGTCATGGAAAATCGCACGGTCACCAAAACCGTGACTCAGATGTTCAACGTTTAAAATACTCATGGTAATAACTCCTTTGTTTTTCGGGGTTTATATTCTTTCTCGTTGGGAAAACCGCAAAATCGCGCTAATGCCCTATTATTCATTTTACATGGTTCAAAGGATTTAGACAAGACCAACAATGAAAAACATTTCATGATCTCACTCAAAAAACAATTGCCAATGTCTCCCTTACACTTTAAAATGATACTTAGATAAACACCAGAAAGGAATTTCTCATTATGAACGAAACTTTAATGACCATCAAAAACCGCTATTCTTGCCGTAGTTTTACAGGGGAGGCGATTGAAAAAGAAAAGGTAGAAGCAATTGCATTAGCCGGCGTTCAGTCCCCGAGTGGTCTGAACCAGCAGCCGTGGAAGATCGTTGTCTTACAGAACAAAAACTTGATCGATGAAATGAATGACGTTCTGATGAAAAAACTGTCCGAGCAGGAAGATCGCTCTGCTTATGACAGAATGATGAGCAGAGGCGGCAAAGTATTTTACAATGCGCCGTGCATGTACGTGATCGCAAAACTCCCGAATAAAGATATGGACTGTGGTATCGTTTCCGAAAATATGGCTTTGGCTGCAAGTTCTTTGGGCCTTGGCAATGTTATTTGCGGTATGGCAGCTGTCCTCATCAACGATGAAGTCGGTACAAAGTACAGAGAAATGCTGATCCCGGAAGGTTATGAATTCGGTGTAGCTCTGTTGGTTGGCTATCCGACAGATACGAATGGAACTCCACATGAACCGGATGTCTCTAAGATTATCTACATCTAATACTTCCAAAAAGCAAAAAATCTCGGTGCAGATCATCTGCACCGAGATTCTCGGGGAGGTTTAAGGGATGAATGTTGAAAAACCCCTTATTTCTGATCCATCAGCACGAATGCTTCTAACGCAGTTAGAATCTCGCGTTTTTCACCTTCTGCTACTGCGGACTCTGCATCAACATAGCTGTTAATGCCATCCATTAAATCACCGTCTACTTCAACGACATTGTTTAAAATAGACGCTGTTTTCACACCACGAAGACTGCCTACAACAAACAGTGTAGATGTCTCCATATCGGAACTGATCACACCTTTGCTGCCCCAGTAGGAATCCAGAGTTCCTTTCGGATCTCCGTAAAGACAATCATGGCTTCTTCCGATTCCTACATGATACGGATATTCCATAGCCTTTGCTGCCTGAATAACATCCATTAAAAGCTCAGTATCCGGAATAGACGGATATGATTCTTCAATGTAAGCTTTGGATGTACCGTCATCTCTTACTGCTCCGTTTACTATTACCAGATCACCCAGCTTAATGCCGCTTCTTAAAGCGCCACAGCTTCCAATTCGGATCATCGCTTCTACACCAATGTTAGCCAGTTCCTCTACTCCAATCGCGGTAGACGGACCACCCATACCGGTCGACATGGCAATAACCTTTACTCCTTTGTAATAACCGCTGACACTCTTATACTCCCTGTTAAATGTAATTTCTTTTACATCATCAAGGAACTTTGCAATACGATCTACTCTCTTCGGATCGCCCGGAAGAATCGCATATTTCGCAGCCTCCTCCTCAGAAAAACGAATGTGTGGCTGAAGATTACCCATAACAAGGCCTCCTATTTTTCATTTTTTTCTTTTAATAATCGTTCACGATTTGTGATCACCAATTTGGAATTATTGATTTCCAAAATATTCTTATCTTTTAATTCTTTTAAAACACGATTCACGCTTCTTGTTGTTACGCCCATTCGTTCACTGAGCTCTTCCACATTTAGCAACATCGATGTTTTACCCTTATCACTTGTATTCTCTATAAAGTACTGACAAACTCTCTGTTTTAATGTATACAATGTAGCTTCGCTCATCTTCTGCATGGAGCTGTATGTGTATCTGCACAAAACACGAAGTACATACTGTTTGAAATTACTATCTTTTTCTAACCAGGTCAGATAATCATCACGTCCCAACTCCAGTGTCACAACATCACCGCGTCCCTCCACAAGACTTAGAAACGGACTTCTGTCAAAATGCTCTAACTCTCCTAAGAACTGTCCCTTTTTATATGTGGCTATATGATACTTTTTCCCATTATCCGATACAAAGAAAATATCTGCCTCGCCCTCGACAATGATGTAAAATTTGTCATGAACTTCGCCATGTTCTAAACAAAACTCACCCGAACGATACTTTTTCAACCGAACAGTTTTTAAAATTTCATATGGACACTCACAAAAAATATCATAAATCGTTTTGTCCCTATCCAGCACTTCTACGACTTCTTTCAAATTATTCCACTTCACAATAAACTCCTTTTAATAAAAGAAATCATCTGGATTCCATTATACCGTTCTTCTTCAAAAAAAGTCTAGGACACTTGTCCATGTTTCTACGGAAACCGTTTCAGAAATACTGATTTTTCTCCATTCAATCCAAGACTTTTGTCCCGTAATAAAAACACCCTGTGATTTTTATAAAAAACCACAGGGTAGTTCATGTACTATTCACTTTTCCACTTTCGATAACACCAATCCGGAACACACTGCAATTTCTTAAATGCAGCATCCACCCACGGATTTCCGATTACAAATGTTGTAATGATCGCCAGTGCCACAACAAAAGCCACATTTCTACGATACTGGGACGTAAACACCAGATAGAAACCCCAGTATTCCATCATATCACGCAGTAATCGATGCAAAATATAGATTGGAAGCGTTCTCTGGCCAATCTTTGTAAATATTGTCTTTTTTGCGGTTGTAACTGCCATGATTGCCATGATGAAAACAGTCGTACACATATAATGCACGATTCGGATCGGCCCGCCCCATGCAAACAGCGCTTCATTGGTATCACGATAATTCATTCCATACACAAAACGTCTTACCTGACCAAATATCTGCTGGTTTCCAAGCACAAATACGACAGTCAATGCAGCTGCGCAAACAGGAAAGATCCATTTCCACTTCGCATTTCGAAAT
>JAZTZT010000179.1:0-2615 GCA_045637605.1 Pilosibacter sp. | reverse complement strand
CTGACAACATTCATGAAGCGATTGAACGACTGGCAGCCGGAGAAACTAGCTATAAAGTTGATATTGAAGAATTCAACAGCCTGGAGGCAAACCTTGCAGAAGGTTTGAATCGCATCAGTGACGGTCTGGAAACAGCTCTGGCGGAGCAGGTTAAGAGTGAACGCTTGAAAGCAGATTTGATCACAAACGTTTCTCACGATATTAAGACACCACTTACTTCTATTATTAACTATGTAGACTTGATCAAACGCGAAAATATTCAGGACCCGAAGATTCAAAAATACCTGGAAGTACTTGATCAGAAATCGCATCGTTTGAAAACACTGACCGAAGATCTGGTGGAAGCATCCAAGGCCAGCTCCGGAAATATCAAGTTGGAAATGATGGATATTGATATTGTGGAATTGGTGCAGCAGACCAACGGAGAATTTGAAGATAAATATGAACTCAGCCATTTGAAGCTGATTTCTACGCTTCCAAATGAAGTCATTATGATTGAAGCTGACGGAAGGCGCTTATGGCGAGTTCTGGAAAATCTTTACAACAATGCTTGTAAATATGCTCTGGAAAATACCCGTGTTTATGTCGGTATTGAGGATCGTGGTGCAGAAGTAGTATTCTCCATTAAAAATGTTTCTGCGGCTCCGCTCAACTTCAGTCCGGATGAGCTGACAGAACGATTTGTCCGTGGTGATGTTTCACGAACAACGGAAGGAAGCGGATTGGGACTTTCCATCGCGAAGAGCCTTACTGAACTCCAGGGTGGAAAATTCAAACTTTCTATCGACGGCGATCTATTCAAAGCTGAGGTTGCTTTCCCGATTAAAAATTAGTACAATATGAGAATTTTCTCTTAAACAATGCAAACAACTTATAGGAGGGTTACTATGCAGACACTGAATGAAAAAGACTTAAGTTTCATCAAGGAAAACATTCAGACAAACTATGATTTTCTTACCACACTCGGAAAGATTCCGGCTCCGTCTCACCAGGAGGACAAGCGTGCAGAATTCTGCAAGGCGTACATGGAATCTCTCGGTGCAACAAATGTGCGCATCGATGCTGCTAAGAACGTGGTATGTGAAATTGACTGCGAAGGAAAAGATCAGGTCGTGATTTTTGCAGCACACACAGATATCGTTTTCCCGGATCTTGATGAACTTCCGATGAAAATTGAGGGCGACCGTATTGCTGCACCTGGTATCGGTGATGATACGGGAAACCTTGCAAACCTGATGATGGGATTAAAATATGTTCTGGAGACACCGGGTTCCTGTCCGTATGGTCTTGTTATCGTTGCAAACTCTTGTGAAGAAGGCCTCGGAAACTTAGATGGTACAAGAGAACTGGTAAAGACATACGGTGATCGTATGAAAGCATTTATCTCCTTCGACGGTTACTGCCCACAGTGCTGTTCTCGCGCAGTTGGTTCCCATCGTTATGAAATTACAATCCGTGCACAGGGTGGCCATTCTTATGCAAACTTCGGTAACACAAGCGCCATCAAATTTGCTGCAGATGTGATCCAGCGTCTCTATGCACAGGAAATGCCGGGTGGCGATAAGACAACTTTTAATGTTGGTACAATTCAGGGTGGAACAACCGTTAATACAATTCCGGAAAAATGCGTGATTCTCTATGAGTTCCGTTCCGAAAGCCAGGACAACTTAATGTTCATGGCAAACCAGGTGGAATCCATCATCGCAGAGTTCAAAGAAGGCGGCATGGACATCGAGATCAAGACTCTTGGAATCCGCCCGGGTAACCGTGCAGTTCCGCCGACAGGAATTGAAGAAATGACTGCAAGAAATGCTGAAATTCTTTCTCAGTACTGGGAAGGTCCACTTGACTTCAACGCATACTCCACAGATGCGAACATTCCGCTTTCCCTTGGTATTCCGTCCAACGTTATCGGAACCATCCGTGGCGGCGGTGCTCATACATATGACGAGTGGATCGACTTCTCCTTCCAGGAGACAGGTATGAAGATCGCAATCAGCCTTCTGAAAGAATACTGGAAATAAATAAGGACGCAAAAAAGTTGGTTCCCAAAAAGAACCAACTTTTTTCTTTGTTTATTAAATTTTCGGGATCATCGCTGCCATCAGCGCGATTCTCGGGATCAGCTGATCAATGTAGAGGTATTCCTCCGGAGAATGTGCATGGTCACCATATGCACCAAGACCGTCCAGAGTCGGAATACCCATTGCAGAAATGGTATTGCCATCGCTTCCTCCACCAACAAATTTACTTGTGAAGGAAAGACCAAGTTTGTCTCCACACTCTTTTGCGATTGCAAACAGCGCCATATTTCCTTCTGTCTCTTCCATCGGAAGCTTACCATCGATGAATTCAACTTCCACTGTCGCACCCGGAACAGTTGTCTGGATACCGCAGATCGCATCAATCACTCTCTGACGCTCCACCATGGATTTGAAACGGCAGTCTACGCTATAACTTGCTGTATCCGGAACTACATTTACTTTTGTACCACCCTTAGCAACACCAACGTTTACCGTTGTACCAGCCTCATAGTCAGTCAGGCTCTGTACGAAGAGAACCTGATGAGCCAGCTCTTCGATCGCATTGATACCATCCTTGTGCGCATTTCCTGC
>JAZTZT010000178.1:0-5363 GCA_045637605.1 Pilosibacter sp. | reverse complement strand
GTTGTTTACTGCATACTCAAGAAGGTCAACGATGTTGCCGTAGAATGCGATGGAAATTGCTTCTTTCTTTTCCATGTACTCAAATGCCATCTTGAATGCTTCTTCCGGAGTGTTTGCAATTTTGCTTACCCAGCCCTGGCTGTGTCTTGTCTCGATACGGGAGTAGTCAACCTCAGCAACGATACCAACACCGCCTGCGATCTCGATCGCTTTCGGCTGAGCGCCGCTCATACCGCCGAGACCGGAAGTAACGAATAATTTACCTGCGAGGTCACCATCTGCCGGAACACCGAGGAACTTACGACCTGCGTTGAGGATTGTATTGAATGTACCGTGAACGATACCCTGCGGTCCGATGTACATCCAGCCGCCGGCTGTCATCTGGCCGTAGGAGGAGCATCCCATAGCTGTTGCTTTTGCCCAAGCCTGTGGGTTGTCGCCTTCACCAACCATAAGACCGTTTGTAATGATTACACGCGGAGCCTGCTTGTGGGAGTGGAAGAGACCGAGCGGGTGACCGGACATAACAACGAGAGTCTGCTCATCTGTGAGAACCTCAAGATATTTCTTTAAGAGCTGGTACTGCATCCAGTTCTGGCATACCTGGCCTGTTTCACCGTAAGTAACTAACTCGTACGGATAGAGGGCGATGTCATGGTTTAAGTTATTGTCGATCATAACCTGCATTGCCTTAGCCTGTACACAGTTTCCTTTGTACTCATGGATCGGTTTGCCGTAAATTCTGTCCTTCGGCATGAAACGGTAACCGTAGATACGGCCGCGTGTTAAAAGCTCTTCCATAAACTCCGGAGCAAGAGCCTCATGCAGTTCTTCCGGTACATAGCGGAGGGCGTTCTTTACAGCAAGCTTTTTCTCATGGTCAGAAAGAGTGAGCTCACGCATCGGTGCGCGGCGGATGCCTTCTTTAAATACCGGATACTCTGGAAGGACCGGATCAAGCTTGATAGTCATTGCGCTTCCAATTTCTTTGTTGGTCATAATAACATACATCCTTTCCTGTATTTGTGATACCTGGGGCAATCCCCAATTGTGGTCATACCTATTTTGCTAACCTTATCATACCAGAAAACCTATAAAATTCCTATACAATTGTCGAGAAATTTTTATAAATTTTGTTAAAAAGTCGTTGAATAAGGTAATATATTACCATGGTAAAGTGAAAACGTATGAAAACAAGGGAAAAACTCTTAAAAATTCTGTAAATTTTATAGACGGATTTTGGGTTTTCGGCTATAATAAAACTGTAATAGGCTTTAAAGTATGAAACTAGAGTCATTCTTGATGACAGAGTATAAAGATGACAAAGTGTTTATAGAAGGAATAGGCAGGGATTCCGAGGATAAAGGAGAGATGTGGAATGAACAGAGTAGTGATTACTGGTCGTGATCTTACAGTTGAGCAGATCATCGCAGTATGCCGCGGCTATGCGGAGGTAGTACTTTCTGAGGAAAGTAGAGAGAAAATCCTCGCTTCCAGACAGGTAGTAGACGAGCTGGTTGAGGAAAAGAAAGTTGTTTATGGTATTACAACAGGTTTTGGTAAATTCAGTGATGTAGTTATTTCACAGGATGAGTGTAAATTACTTCAGAAAAACCTGATCATCACTCATGCAGTAGGTGCAGGCAACCCGTTTACAGAGGATATTGCAAGAGGTATCATTCTTCTTCGTGTCAATAACCTTTCCAACGGTTTCTCTGGTATTCGTCTTGAGACAATTGAGACCATGATCGCAATGTTAAACAAGCGCGTAACTCCGTACATTCCGGAAAAAGGTTCTCTTGGTGCATCTGGTGACCTGGCCCCGTTATCCCATATGGTACTTCCGATGATCGGACTTGGTATGGCATGGTATGAGGGCGAGTTACTTCCGGGCGCTGCAGCTATGAACCGCGCAGGTATCCCGGTAATCGAGCTTTCCGCAAAAGAGGGTCTCGCATTAAACAACGGTACACAGGCGATGACATCTGTAGGTGCACACGCACTTCACGATGCGATCACATTATTAAAAGCAGCTGATATTGCAGCAGCTCTGTCCTATGAGGCTCAGAACGGTGTTACAGATGCTCTTGATCCGAGAGTACACCAGGTTCGTCCGCACGCAGGCCAGATGGCAACAGCAAGAAACTTATTAAGACTTCTTGAGGACAGTAAGAACACAACACGTCAGGGTCAGATCCGTGTCCAGGATGCTTACTCCATGCGTTGCTGCCCGCAGGTTCACGGTGCAAGTAAAGACGCTGTGAATTATGTTCAGGGTCGTGTTGATATCGAGATTAACTCCGTAACAGATAACCCGCTTATTTTCAGAGAAGACAGAACAGGTATTTCCGGCGGTAACTTCCACGGTCAGCCGATGGCATTAAGCTTCGACTTCTTAAAGATCGCAGAGTCTGAGCTTGCTGATATTTCTGAGCGTCGTATCGAGCGCCTCGTAAACCCGGCTTACAGCGGACTTCCGGCATTCTTAACACCGAACGGTGGTGTAAACTCCGGTTTCATGATCGTTCAGTACTCCGCAGCAGCTCTCGTTTCCGAGAACAAAGTTTTAGCACATCCGGCATCTGTTGACTCCATCCCGTCTTCCGCTGGTCAGGAAGATCACGTAAGTATGGGTACGATCGCAGCAAGACAGTCTGCAGAGATCGGCCGCAACGTTCGTCGTGTTCTCGCTATGGAGATGATGGTTGCTTGCCAGGGTATCGATATGAGAGGCAACAAGGGTCTTGGCAAGGGTACACAGGCTGCTTACGAGCTGGTTCGTAAGGGATGCCCGCGTCTTGAAGAAGACCGTGAGATGTACGAGGATATTAACTATTGTGAGAAGATCATCGAGGATGGTTCCCTGATCAAAGCTGTTGAGGCAGCTATGGGCGGAGCCCTTGAGTTCTAATCATGGCAGAGTATTCGATCAGATATAAATCAGGCAGTGAATACAACACCTCAAACTGGAGCGGGGGTACGACAACAGAGCTCGGAATCGGCCCTGAGGGAAGCTATTATGCAGACCGTGACTTTGTGTGGAGGATCAGTTCTGCGACCGTGGATCTTGAGGAGAGTACATTTACTGCACTTCCGGATTATGACCGGATTATTATGACATTGGAAGGTGAGATCGATCTTCGTCACAACGAGGGTGAGTGGATTCACTTGAATGCATTTGAGACACATGGGTTTGATGGCGGTGATGACACGGTCAGCAAAGGAAAAGTGATCGATTTCAACCTGATGACAAAAAAGGGAGCAGCAGACGGAGCCATGATCCCGTTTGTGTTCTCGAAAGGAACAGACGGACAGACAAAATATGTTTTGTCTGATCTGAACAGATATGATGAAATTATGATATATTGCCACTGTGGACAGATTGTGATCGTGACCGAGGACGGCAGTGAACGGATCCTTGAGGAGAAGGGATCCCTTTGGATGAAAGGGGATTTTTCCGATGTTTCCTGGGAAGTTCGCGGCCAAGACGGAGCGCGCGCAGTGATGACAGCGGTAACATATAAAACATATTAACCAGCCATTCATTTAAATCATGTTTACAAGGAGGAGATTACCATGGCAAATAAATTACTTGAGTGCGTGCCGAACTATAGCGAAGGCCGTGACATGGAAAAAATCGAGAAAATTTTAGACAACTTCAGAGGCAAACAGGACGTGAAACTTCTGGACTACCAGATGGACCCGAGCCACAACCGTTTGGTTGTAACTGTAATCGGTGAGCCGGTTGCATTAAAAGATGCAGTTGTAGCTTCCTACGGTACAGCAGTGGAATTAATCGACATGACTCAGCATGAGGGTCAGCATCCGAGAATGGGCGCTGTTGACGTTTGCCCGTTCATTCCGTGCCGTAACACAACAGTTGCTGAGGCTGATGAGATCGCAAAAACAGTTGCAAAAGAAGTTGGAGAGAAATTTGGTATTCCGTGCTTCTTATATGAAGATTCCGCATCTGCTCCGCACAGAGTAAACCTTGCAAGCATCCGTAAGGGTCAGTTTGAGGGTATGGCTGAGAAGATGAAAGATACAGAGAAATGGGCTCCGGATTTCGGTCCGGCAGAGATGCATCCGACAGCTGGTGTAACAGCGATCGGTGCCAGAATGCCGCTTGTAGCTTTCAACGTAAACCTTGGTACAGACAACCTTGAGATCGCAAACGAGATCGCAAGAAGAATCCGTCACATCAACGGTGGTTACCGTTTCATCAAAGCGATCGGTATCATGCTTGAGGACAGAAACATCGCTCAGGTTTCCATGAACCTTACAAACTACGAGAAGACAGCTGTTTACCGTGCATTTGAGGCAGTTAAGATGGAAGCTAGACGTTACGGTGTTCCGGTACTTGAGTCTGAGATCGTTGGCCTTCTTCCGATGCAGGCACTTGTTGACTGTGCAGAGTACTACCTCCAGGTAGCAAACTTCGATCCGGCGCAGGTTATGGAAAACCGTCTTCTTGAGGAGAACTAATCATGGCAAATTTAAAAGATTTAACAGTTGAACAGTTTATCGATGTGACAGCATCTGACGCTCCGGCACCGGGTGGCGGAAGTGTATCTGCATTAGCAGGCAGTCTTGGCGTAGCACTTGCTGAAATGGTTGCAAACCTGACAATCGGCAAAGCGAAATACGCTGAAGTTGAGGATGAGATGAAAGAGTTGGCAGCAGCTGCAGCGGAGATCAGAGTAGAGCTTACAGCAGCGATCCAGAAAGACACAGAGTCCTTCAACCTGTACATGGATGCACTGAAACTTCCGAAAGAGACTGACGAAGAGAAGGCTGTAAGAAGAGAGGCAATGCAGAATGGTCTGAAAGAGGCTGCAAAGGTTCCGCTTGCAGTAGCAGAGACTGCAGTTAAGATCTTCCCAATCGCAAAAGCAGTTGTGGCAAAGGGCAATACAAACGCAGTAACAGACGGTCTTGTAGCTTCCATGATGGCAAGAACAGCTGTACTTGGCGCTTTATTAAACGTAAAGATCAATCTTGGTTCCATCAAGGATGAGGCTTTTGTTGCTGAACTTGCTGCAAAGGTTGCTGAGCTTGAGGCGCAGGCAGCAGCTTGTGAGAAAGAGATTCTTGCAAGTGACGAACTTTCCGCTTCCTTTGTGAAGTAAGTGTGTATTTAATTGAGGAAATGTTTTTTAAAAAAGAGCATTTCCTCTTTTTGTTCATTCACATATGCAATATTCTGCAAACAAGCTGCGTTTCCGAATTTTGTACGTCCATCTATCATCAACCGCTCTCGACCAACTCAGCCCTGACGGGCTTCAGACAAGTCTGCGCGGTTGAAATTATTCCGTACAAAATTTTCGGAAGCCTTGCTAATGTTTGCAGAATACAGCATATGG
>JAZTZT010000177.1:0-32596 GCA_045637605.1 Pilosibacter sp. | reverse complement strand
CAACCGCGGAGACTTGTCTGAAGCCCGTCAGGGCTGAGTTGGTCGAGAGCGGTTGATGATAGATGGACGTACAAAATTCGGAAACGCAGCTTGTTTGCAGAATATTGCATATGTGAATGAACAAAAAGAGGAAATGCTCTTTTAAAAACATTTCCTCAATTAAATACACACTTACATATTCAACAGCGCCATGGCCGCCATTACCAGCACAAGGGCAAACTTCTTCTGGTTACTTACTTTCTCCTTGAAGAGAACTACGCTTCCCACAGAGATCGCAAGGATGGTACCAACGCTGGATACCGGATACGCAATCACGGCCGGAACGGTCTTCAGTGCCTCAAACATGAATCTGGAAGAATAGTAGTTCGGAACGCCGATGATGAAACCAAAGATCAGGTCCCACTTGCTAACCTTGTTCTTCTCGCGGATTGTCAGGATTGCTGCGCAGATCAATGCAACGAAGAACGTGTATAATAAATAATTATCTTTCAGGATCGGATTGCCGAGTTTATCGTAAACATTTGTCAGGGAATCACAGAAACCACTGGAAAGAAGCATAACCACCAGCCAGATTTTCTTATTTCCACCTTGATCGCCGCCTTTTTCAAACTGCATCAGGACAATTGCAACAAGAGCGATCACGATACCGATGATCTGGATCATCTTTGGAGATTCTTTAAATACCACCATCGCCATAATGGTCGGTACTAAAACGCCCAGTCGGTTGAATGTACTGCTCAGTACCACGCCGTTTTCACGCATATTCCACTGCATGAACAGGAAAGCGGCCAGATACCAGACACCACTGATCAGACCGATGCCGATGGTAAAACCGCTCCCCTCTGCACCGGAAAACACGGATACACCATTTACTGCCATATAGTAATAGGAAAGACAGGAGCAAACTGCATAGTTGGCCATAAACATCGCCATGTTGTTGGATGTCTTTTTGTCGCTGAATCGCATGATCAGCGTGATCGCCGTGCTGCTGGCAATTCTCATAAGTAATGCAAACATAATTTTCCTCCAAAACGGGGTCCCGTGCACACAAGGCCCCGCTCTTTATCATTTAGATTCCACTTGTCATCAAACGTACATAGAACTCGGCACATTTTACCAATGTATCCACCGGAACACGCTCATTGTTTCCATGGATCATACCACGCTCTTCCTTGGACAGTTTCATGGCAGAGAATTTGTATACACGGTCTGTGATCCTGGAATAATGTCTGGAATCGCTGCATGCCATCATCAAATACGGAGAAACGATCACGCCCTCCCAAGTATCCGCAACAGACTGGCACAGCAAGGACCATTCCTTACAGGAAGTGTCAGAATCCGGAGACGGGTTCATTCCGTTCACAACAGATACTTCGATATTTGGATTATTTACCACCTTTTCCAGATATTCTTTCGCAGTTTCCACCGTATCACCATTCATCAGGCGCAGATTCATACCCACAGATGCTGTCGGCGGGATTACATTATAAGCTTTGCTTCCTTCCATCTTAGTCATCGCACATGTGGTACGGATCATGGCATTCAGCTCACCGCCGGACATCTTGCAAACCTGGTCAAACAGACCTTCAAACAGCCACATATTGGCAAATAAAATCTTATATCCAAAACCGGAGTGGCGGCCCAGTGTATCCAGCATTTCTCTTACCGGCTTTGTCAGACGACGCTCAAACGGTTTCTTTTCAACATTTACCACTGCCTGTGACAGTTCACCCACAATCGTATGGACCGGAGGTGTGGATGCATGACCACCGTTGCTCTTCGCCTTAAATTCCACATTCATCAGACCTTTTTCTGCTGTTCCGATCAGCGCACATTCTCCCTTTACACCCGGGAACACATTTTCTACAACAGCGCCACCTTCGTCAACGACCATTGCGATATGGATTCCGTGCTCTTCAAACCATTTCACGATCTCCGGACAGGATTCTCCATTCACTTCCTCATCGCCACAGAATGCAAAATAAATATCATGGTTCGGAGTAAATCCTTCTCCGATCAGTTTTTCTGCAGCTTCCATGATGCCACAGAGGGTTCCTTTTGTATCAAGGGTTCCACGGCCCCAAAGCTCCCCATTTTCCAGGATTGCTTCAAACGCCGGCTTCTCCCACTGGTCTTCTTCTACCGGAACTACATCATAGTGGGACATAAGAACGACTGGATCGCCCTCTTCTTTACCCATCCAGCGATAAAGGATACCGGACTTTCCGATAAACTGACGAGAACAGTTGTCATGAATATTCGGATATAATTTCGGAAGTAAATTCCGGAACTTCTCAAATTCTGTCTCATCGATCAGGCTTGGATCCGTGTAAGAAATGGTCTTACAGCGAATCATTTCCTGCATATCGCTTGTGATTTTTTCTTTATCCAGATCGATCTTCTTACCGGATGCCTTGTAACTGTCTTTCGGTTTGAATGCCGCTGCACGCGCCACCAATACAGTGCCAAGAGCTGCTGCACCGACTCCCAGACCGGCTGCGATCCATTTACCATATTTTCCCATATGCTACCTCCTTATTTCATCAATCCCGGCGGGATCGGACGTGCTTTCGCAGTATATTCTGCCACATCGATCCGGATCACACTCACAATTGACACCAGACGCTCATTGAACTCGAAATCTTTTCCTGTCTGTGTCTTCATTAAAATAGAAAGACCCCTCATCTTCTCTTCCGGATCTTCCACGATCACTGCAGTTCCTGTTCCCATGATCGAAGAATATGTAGTACCATACTGACAGGCAAGTTTTCCTTCGATCGGCATAATATCGCAGTCCATCTCAATAAACACCTTAGGATTTGCTCTCAATACATCTATTTTTCTGCCTTCTGTCGCACCATGCACATACAAAGTCAGTTTTCCATCTTCCATCGTATAACCATAATTCATCGGAACCAGATACGGCTCCTCGCCATCGATCATAGCAATATGTACGATCTTGCTCTTATCCAAAATTTCTAAGATCGCATTCATATCAGTCACTTCACGTTCTCTTCTTGTAATACCACGTTTCATATCTAATAACCTCCACGCTTTTCGTGCAGCGGATTCCAGGTTCCGCGCACATAGCAGATCAAGAACATCACAAACAGGAACATATTGTGGGCGATCATACATGCCCAGGCAGATACCAGTCCAAATCCAAACATCTGTGTACAAATAAATGTTCCGACAATACGGATCAGCCACATTCCCGCAATATTAAATACGAAGGGCTGTCTGGTCCGTCCAACACCCTGCATCATTCCTTCTATAATGATAGAGAAACCATAGAATGGTTCGGAAAGCGCCACCATTCGGAGAACCGTAGTTCCAAGTGTGATCACTTCCTCACTGGAGGAGAAGATCTGCACCAGTACCGGCGCTGAGATAAACAGCGCGCCACCGGAAAGGATCATCAATCCAATCTCGATCGGAATGAACATCTTGGCCAGGCGCTTCATCCTATCCTCATCATTCGCTCCATATGCATTTCCCGCCAGCGTCGCTGCCGCGGTCTGCATACCGTAACCTGGGATGTAAAAAGCAGATTCAACTGTATTGGCAATGGTATGGGCCGCGGTCGCCACCTCCCCAAGGGAGTTGATCATGGACGCAAATGCCACGTAACCCAGAGAGGTTCCGAAACGCTGAAGCATATTCGGAAATGCTACACGCAGGCACGGTCTTAAAATCTGCATATCCGGAGTCAGTCTCTGACCTCTCGGAGAAATGTCCGGATGTTTCCAGAGCACCACCGTGATCAAAATACCACCGACTGCAAAAGCAATGGCACTGGCCACTGCTGCACCAATAACGCCCATTCCCGCACCCGGCATCGTAAATGCACCGCCAAAGACTGGTCTTGTCGGATAGATCAATAAAAAGTTCAGGATCACATTGGTCAGGTTCACCACAATACCAATCTTCATCGGTGTCTTGGTATCGCCGGCTGCACGTAAAACTGTTCCGAAAATGATCGTCGCTGTACGCAGCAGCATCGGTGTATACAAAATAAAGAAATATGTGGAAGCCGTTTCACGGATTCCCTCTTTTACCTGCATCCAAACCGGGATCTGTCCACTAAGTCCTAAGGTCGCTGCTGTAAAAACAGAACCTACCACCAGTACGATCATAACTGCCTGTCCGACTGCACGCTTCGCCAGATTACGATCACCCGCGCCCAAAGACTTCGCAATATAAGCCAGGAATCCGATGCTCAGCGCCGAGATCGAGCTGTTGATCAGCCAGTTTACTGTTGTCGTCGCGCCCACAGCCGCCGTCGCCTGGGTTCCCAACGAGCCTACCATCGCGGTATCGATGTACTGCACAGCTGTCTGCATCAGCTGTTCCAGCATCGTCGGCCACGCCAGACTCATGATAATAAAAAACATATTATCTACATGTTTTGTTGACTTCTTTTGCATAATAAAACCTCGCATCAGTCGATCATTGCCTCATTTCATTATACCGATTCCTGGGACAAAATGCAATGCTCTGTGCTCCGGAATCCTCGTTCTACCCAAGGCATGAACAGATTGATCAAAATACCATTCATAACCGCAAAGATCAACGTTCCTTCACGGACAATTCCAAAATCCAAGCCACAACTCCAGCAAAGCAATAAACTGGTACCTACATACACAAAATCCAGCACGATCTTACTGGTTCCGAAACGGATGCCCGTCCGCTCCGCCATCATACTGCAAAATGTCTCCGGCGGATAATTCACGAACTTTGAGCATTTCACGCAAGTGAATCCCAGACTGATCAACACCATTCCCACAAAAAACACGAGAAACCGCTCCGGATAAGACTCCGGTGTCAAAGCTTGAAATGGTGGAAAATCGTATTTAAAATAGTTCAGGATCCAGCCTTGCAGCACCACCGGAAGCAGCTGTAAACATCCAATCACTTTAAAATTTCTTCGTAAGATCAAAATCTGTAAAACCAAAAAGAATCCATATAAAAGGATCATCGCCGTTCCGACTTTAATTCCCAAGGCACCGGAGATCGCCGAACAGGTTCCTGTCGAAGTGGTCTGCCCAAGTCCTGCAATGATTCCCATGGCGGCACCCGCGGATAAGCTGATGATCCCAAGTAACATTTCTAAAAAATATATGATATGCTTTTTCATATAATATCCTCTGTCTTCTCTTTTCATTATGCTCTTCAAGTATAGCAAATTTTCCCACTTTTTAAATCCCCCAAATGATCAATATGCTCTCATTCGCGGATTGGTGAAATCTTAGCACTCTTTATTTGCCAATCACCCTATATTTATGTTACAATGCTATTGGAAGGATCACACACGGAAGGAGAAGAAATGAGAAGAAAAACCATCCTGACCGAAGAACAGGCTGCTCAGGAAAAGAGCACCTTTTTCCATAAAAAAGCCCAGAAAGACATCCGTTGGGACAAACTGGACAATACTGCACATCTCTTTCCGGTTATCGCAGGTGAACGACTTAGCAACACCTACCGAATCAGCGTAACATTGAAAGAAATGGTCGATCCGGAGCTTTTACAGCAGGCTCTGGATATTGTGCTGCCACGATTCGACGGATTTAACCTCCGTCTGAGACATGGGTTTTTCTGGTATTACTTTGAGGAGAACGGAAAACCGGCACCGAGAGTCAAGGAAGAAAAGAAATTCCCGTGTCGTTTCATCCGTCCGAATAAAAACAACAGCTATCTGTTCCGCGTAACCTATTATAAGTACCGTATCAATCTGGAAGTATTCCACGTTCTGACCGACGGTATGGGAGGATTTAACTTCGTCCGCGAGCTGACATACCAGTATCTCCGTCTTCGCTATCCGGAGATCGTAGGACAGACAGGTGATTCCCTCAGTTCCGGTACAACTTTGAATCGCGAAGACAGTTTCATGAAGCATTATAAGAAAAATGCTCCGAAGAAATATAAAACACAGCGAGCATATCTGATCAAAGGCGAACGTTTCCACAATGGCGAATTCGGAGTCATGCATGGATACATTCCGCTGGCAGAATTAAAAACTGTCTGCAAACAGTATGGAGTCAGCATCAACGAGTACTTGGTTTCCGCATTTATCTGGAGCGTTTACAACGAATACCTCCATGGGATGCCATCCGACAAACCGATCCGTGTTGCAGTTCCGGTCAACCTGCGCCCGTACTTCAACTCCATTACAACCAAGAACTTTTTTGTTATGACTTCCGCGGAATTCCATCCGACAAAAGAGTCTTATACTTTTGAAGAACTGGCACAAATGGTACGAGAAAGTCTTCGCAGCCAGATGACCAGTGAGCACTTGGAAGAAATCTTCTCCTACAACGTTTCCAATCAGAAGCGCTGGTACTTAAAGATTGTTCCGCTTCCACTAAAAAACCTGGCTATGCGACACGTTTATTCTCAGTCTGCTCTGGCTAACACTACAACCATTACCAATGTCGGTGTGATCCAGATCGACGAACCGTACAAGCAATACATTGATCAGTTCCATGCATTCCTGTCTCTCTCCAAAGGACAGTATATCAAAGGAACGGTACTTACTTACAACGGTACGCTGGTATTCAGTTTCAGCTACGATCTGGTGGATCCTTCGGTCCAGCGCGGATTCTTCCGCCGTCTGGCACAGGACGGACTCCACGTTGAAATAGAAAGCAACGGGGTACACTATGGCTAAATGTAAGAATTGTAATATTGAAATATTAGACGAGACTGAAAGTTGCCCGCTCTGTCAATCCATCCTGGAACAAAATGATGCACTGGAAAATATGTATCCGGACGTACTCTTAAGCCAGCGAAAACTGACCTTTTTCAGCCGGATCTATCTGTTCTGCGCGATTTTGCTCCAATCCGCATTATTCGTGATCAACTGGTTTGATGAATCCGATATCTGGTGGAGTGTGATCACAGGTCTTGCACTACTGTATTTTTATGTTGTGCTCCACTACGCGATCCTTGGAAAGAAAGGCTACAAGAGCAAAGTGGTCATCCTGTCTCTGATTGCAGTCCTGTCTGCCATCGCCATTGACTTGGCGACCGGCTACCGTGGCTGGTCCGTCGACTATGTCTTCCCGGCTGGAATCCTTATCATGGATGCCACAATCCTGGGCCTAATGATCTACAATCGCAGAAACTGGCAAAGTTACATCATGTGGCAGATTTCCATGGTGCTCACCAGCCTGGCCCCGATCGTCCTCTACATCGTAGGATTGGAGCGAAATGAATACTTGGCTTTCCTTCCAATGGCCGCTTCCCTTTCTCTCTTCCTCGGAACCATGATCATCGGTGACCGCAGAGCACGGATGGAACTCAAAAGAAGATTTCATATTAACTAAAAAACAGGTAGTTCGATTTTTATCTGAACTACCTGTTCTCTTTTATTTGATATCTAACTGTTCCAGAATCTTAGTCTCAACCATTGCCCAACCTCCCATCTCAGGTCTGGCGAGATTCATTTTCTCCAACTCTCTGGCAGCTCGTTCTATATCTCCGGTCTCATAAAAAGCTTTATACATGGATGCGGCCTCGTAAAATTTTGCAACGCCATAATACTCCTGCATCTCTGCACTTGCTTTATGTCCTTCCTGAAGATTCATATGGTAGCCTTCTACCATTTGATAAAAGTCTCCATCATCCAATCGATAATACATTGTGTTTTCTGAGTAAGTTACGGAAAATGCATCTTGTAATCCCATCACTGCAAGACCGACGCAGATTACAAAAAAGATGCACAATATAATAATTATCACATTCATAGCCAAAATTGTAACATTTTGACCCGCTCTTCTCATTTTATTCCGCATAACCAATCCGCTCCTCCAACAGTACCATTCTCTTTGCTTCCGACAGTTCTTTCAGACCAGCCACGTCTTCATTCGTCAATCCACAATATGTCTGAAGCAGTACATTTACATTCTGCTCCATCTGTGCAATCGCAGCCTTGTTTTGCAGAGAAGCACCATCTTTAATATACTCATAATTCTCCATATTCAAAGCTTGATAAAAATCATTTAATTGCTCTGATAAATATCCAACCTGACGCTCAATGGATTCTTTGTCTTTATTCTGGTAAATCTTTGTATGCATTCCCATGATATAATCATAAAGGTACATATACTGGTTGCTCACGCGCATAACAGGAACATATTTTTCATACGGCGTATCATAACCGTAAATTGCATTAGCTTCGACAAATGCATGAAATGCAATATACTCTTCATTTTCTAAATATGTATCCATAATCACAGAATACTGCTCATAATTGTGTTCTGCTCGTTTTTCAAGTATATGTCTGCGTATCGAATAGCTTTCTGAACCAATGATTGCCAAGACTATCGAAAGGACCAGCAAGGCAGCTATGATCAACGCCCGAACTGTGATCCCCGTATATTTTTTTGCCGTTGCATATACGTCTTTCTTCGTATCCTGAAACTCTCCGTGATATCGCTTCATATCACGAATGTGCTGCTGTGCATGCTTGTTGATCGTCCCGCAATACGGACAATTCAAATCTTCTAAGGAAAGATTTCCACCACAATTTTCACACTTCACGTTTTTATCTCCTTATTTATTCTGCTCCATCCATTTTTTTACATAATCTCCGCAAAACGTAAATGAAACAACACCGTAATTTTTCTCTCGCTCTTTTGCAATCGATTCTAAATCCTTCTCTGAAAATTTCCATCGGTACTCAAAATCATCTTGTACCATATCCAGATAAGGAGTAAGATTCGCAATTTCATCATCCGACAACTCCTCATCTAAATTGCTTGTCAGACGAAAACCATAATATAACAAATGAGTATAGTCTGATTCTGCCAGTTCTTCATTTGCAGACTCTTTGGCTAATATCTCTTCAAAATACAGGCTTTGATCCAGTAATTCACAAAAATCCGCATGTTCCCAATCCCAGATAGGCCTACCATCAACAACCAATCCCCAATACACGCTTATCAGTTCTTCGAAGTTCTTCTCCTCATATAAAGCATTTAACACGGGGAACGTTTCCTGTTTCCATTGATATTCCGCCTTTACATCCACGTTTCTTTCTTTATTTGCGATGATAGTCATGATAAGAAAGACAGCTGCAATTCCACCTATGATCCAAAGAATGCGTTTTAAAAAAATGCTCTGCCTGATCACTTCTTTTTTCGTTTCTTGAACCAGAACTGTTCCCAGTTCCTCCATATCTTCGCGAATATCTTCCAATTGTTCAAAATACTCTGCTTCTGCACCTTTTAGATTAAATGCTCCGCAATACGGGCACTCTGGCAGATGATCCTCATATACCGCCGCACAAGACGGACATGTTTTCATTTTTTTCATTCGTACGATCCGATCCTTCCGCTATATTGGTTTTATTCTACCATACTGTTGACAGAGAAACCAAATAAAAATTTAAAAATAAAGAAACAGACATGTATTTAAATAAGAAATCGTTATCCGTGAAGGTAACCCAATAAAACAGCCAGCATCAAGTGTCCCCTGATACTGGCTGTTTCTTAATCACTTTATTTATTTCTGAACCGCTGCTCTTAACTCAGCATTTGCTTTTTCTACTTTCATTCTAGACATAACGAATGTAATGATCAATGTAATTACAACCGGGATTACTAAGTACATAATCTTTAACATATTGATACAGGATTCCGGCTGTACTGCTAATGTTCCATCGTATCCTGCAAACTCCAGTAACCATCCCTGAATTGCAACACCGATACCGCCGCCAAGTTTTACACCTAAGGATGTGCAGGAATACATTGTACCATCAACACGTTTTCCCTTTGTAAGGTATGTATACTGGGATGCTTCTGCGATCACAGCGTTCATGTCACCCTGCCACGGTCCCATACCGAATGCAGCCACACCTGTGAACAAGAACATTAACGGAATATTTCCCATGTAAGCTGCAACCACAACTAATGCACGTCCAAGAGTACCAACTGCATAACCGAAAAGGTTTAACTTATACATTCCTTTCCATTTAGTAACAAGTGCCGGAGTGATAATCAGTGCAATGATTAACGGAATGTTAATCGCCCATGCAAAGTAGGAGAAGAGATTTTCATTTCCCATTACATACTTCATGTAGTATGTACCAACACCGAGCATTGCGGAGTATAACTGCTGAAGAATGTAAGTACCACAGATCATTAAGTAGTACTTGTTTGCAACTAATAATTTTGCAGCATCAATCAGTGTATATTTTTCAGCTTCTCCATCCTCAGAACCATCTGTTTCGTCCTTCTCTTTTAATTCTTCGTCAGATAATTCCTTTACAGAGAATACGGAAAGAGAGTTTGTGATTACACCAACGATTGTGTAGATGATCGCAACTGTTCTCCATGCAGCGGCATCATTGCCAAAGTAAGCAACAAGACCGATAGTCAGTGACTGGATCAGTAAGCTTGTAGAGAAAGCGAAGATGAAACGGAAGGAACCCATTTCTACACGTTCTCTGTTGTTCTTAGTTACTAAGGATGTTAATGCGGAATATGCAATGTTGTTTGCTGTGTAGAATACCGCATTTAATAATGTGTAGCAGATAAAGAACCATGCGTACTGCGCGGTCTTTCCAAGGCTTGTCGGAATTGCAAAAATACCAACAAGAGTTACGGCACAGCCAAAGAATCCATAGAACATCCACGGTCTTGCTTTACCCATTTTGCTCTTTGTCTTATCGATCATGGATCCAAAGAACAGGTCTGTTACACCGTCAAAGAGTTTTGATACTGCGATTAATGTACCTACGATACCGGCATTTAAGCCAATTGTATCTGTAAGGTAAATCATTACGAATGAAGTCAGAAATGCATAAACAACATTACCTGCAATATCACCGGAACCATATCCGACTTTGTTATACCATTTTAAATATTTTTTCTCTTCCATTGCTTTCCTCCTATGGCAGAATCACCGCCTGCCCCAATACTACTTTAGTACGGAATCAATTTCATCTTAAATGTAAATGTTTCTTCATCCAGTCTGTATTCCTTCTTAAGTTCCGGTCCACAGCTATTGGAACCAATACCGTTCTGTGCATAATCCAGACATAAAACTACATTACCAGAATCTTCTAATTCAAAATTATGTTTTTTCACTGTCAACTCTTCCTGTGTATAAACAGATGCGTTAAATGAGAATGTATTCTCAGATACTGCCGCCAGGCTATAGCTTTCACCACTCGCGATCACATAAGAACAGTCGTAATGGCTTCCATTTTCCTGCGGTCTGATATAGTCTTCATGCAGGTCTTCTACCTTAGATTCAAACATATCATGCCAGGACGCTCTGTGTTTATCGCAGTAGCTTTCCATCGGTCCCATTCCATAGTACTTGACCTGATCCATCTTTCTATCAAGGAACAGACGAAGTCCAAATCTCGGAAGCATTGGGAATTCCGGATGTCTGATAACGTCCATCTTCAGAGTAATCTCTCCGGTTCCGTCTACACTCCAGATTGTATCCATATCAAGAATTCTCTGTACTGTCTCGGAAACCAGTGACATATGACAGCGAACGTCCACACCACGCTCTGTATATTCAATCTCTGTATCGTAACATCTGACAATCGCTTTGTCATATCTTGCACGATACCACTCAAGTTTGATATACATATCGTTATCTGTTGGAGCTCTCCAAATATTCACATCCATCGGACGAGTAATCTGGTCCACTCCATCGTATTCAATCTTTGTAAACATTCCTGTTCGTTTGTCCAGCACATAGTGGAATTCATCACTCTTCAGAATCACAGATGTATCCGTTTCGCTTACGCAAATAGCATTGCTGTTATCTTCTTTTCTGCTCAACATCTGAACCGCTTCCTGGTTACGATTATCTCCTGTATTCAGTTCAATCTCATCAAATCCGAGCAGATGATTCTCCGGTACTAAAGCATTGGCCTTAGTTGTATAATAAGATACCTTCAGGAATGCTCTTCCCTTTTCCGGAATACTGATTGGACACTGCACAGTAGAATTGCCATGCGGTACAATATCCACAATACCGATTTCACCCTGCTCTGTCACATTGCCGTCGCAGTTGATTTCATATACAATTTTAATATACTCTTTTGCATTAGTAAAATCAAGATAGTTGTGGAATGTGATTTCCTGTGCTACCTGATCAAAATGCTCCACTCTTACCGGTCTGTAAACATTCTTATATTCTAAGAGACCAGTGTGAGGTGTACGGTCCGGATATACAAGTCCATCCATACAGAAGTTGCTGTCATTTACCTCATCATCATGATCGCCGCCATAGAAATAAATTGCTTTATCCTCTTTAGAACGGCCATGATAAATTCCGTGATCACACCACTCCCAGACAAATCCACCGCACATAATATCCTGTTTCTGGAAAATCTGGAAATAGTCCTCAAAATCTCCAGGGCCATTTCCCATGGAGTGACAGTACTCAATCAAAACAAATGGTTTGTCCGGATTGTTGTCGATATACTCATCAATTTCTTCAAACGGCGGATACATTCTGCTGAACAGATCCAGATTTGAGAAATCATATTTTCTCTTATCGCTGTGATATCTTGCACTTTCAAAGTGAGTGAGTCTTGTATCATCAAAACTCTTTGTCCATTTTAAAGCCTCTTCGAATGTGCAGCCGTATGCGCATTCATTTCCCATGGACCAGATAACAACACACGGACGGTTCTTATCACGTTCTACACACAGTTTTGTTCGATCCAGAGTTGCTTCAATAAAATCCGGGTTGTCTGCGATGGTCTCATTCCAACGTTTTGCCTTATGTTCAAACTCGTTGTTTGCGTAGTAGATCTCACACGGACCATGGCTCTCGTTGTCTGCCTCGTCCACCACATAAAAACCATACTCATCACACAGCTGATAAAAATACGGAGCATTCGGATAATGACTGGAACGGATTGCATTGAAGTTATGCTGTTTCATCATCATCAGGTCTTTTTTCAGCTGATCAATACTGATTGTAAATCCTGTAACAGGATCGGAATCATGTCTGTTTACACCACTGAATACGATCGGCATACCATTAATCATCACACGGTTGTTTTCTACATGAATCTCTCTGATTCCGATTCGATCTGTAATCACTTCTTTTTCTGTCTTAAACACAACGGTATACAGGTATGGATTCTCCGGGCTCCAAAGTACCGGATGATCGATCATAAAGTGTACCATTGTTTCTTTTTCGCCGAAACCAATTCTATTTTCTGATACAACCTTCATATCTGCATCATAAATAATCATCTCTGTCGGCACACTTGTTCCCAGATATTCGACATCAATACTCACTACAGCTGCTGCATCTGTATGCTTTGTTTTGATGAAATAATCAAATACACAGTTATCCGGGCGTTTCAGAATGTATACATCTCTGAAAATACCGCTCATACGGAATTTATCCTGATCTTCCAGGTAACTGCCATCACACCATTTTAAAACCAGTACTGCAAGACGATTCTTTCCTTCTTTCAGGATATCTGTAATATCAAATTCACTGGTCGCGTGAGATACCTGGCTATATCCCACATATGTACCATTTACCCACACATAAAAACAAGAATCTACACCCTCAAAATTTAAAAAGGCTTTTGGCGCTTCTTTGCATTTGTTGTATTCAAAGTCATAAACATATGCACCACACGGATTGTCCTGCGGAACATATGGCGGATCAAATGGGAACGGATATTTGATATTGGTATACTGATGGTAATCATAACCTGCATTCTGCCATACTCCCGGAACCATAATGCTGTCATAATCACTCACATCAAATCCATCCGCATAAAACTCTTCCTGCAGATCATAGATGCTTTCGTAATACCGAAATCTCCATTGATCATTTAACAGCTGAAAACGATCGGATTCCTCTCTGTCATGCACGTATGTATGCACGTTATTGGAGGACGGAATATAATAACAACGATTCGGCATTGTATTTTCGTGTAACACTTTTAAATTTTCATAATATCTTGGCACGATCATTTCGGTAACCCCCTTTTTATCTTTGTCTATAGTATATATTTTTTTTATAAATATGAACATAAATCACATTAGACAAAACATGCACAAAATGATACAATAAAAGCATAATACAATATTGTTTCTTGTTGAACATCACCAAACTTGTACCTATGTAAAAACATGCACAATTTGTCCGTATTATCATTGTACACTTTGCTCAAAGGGGGGATTTTATGTATACTGACTCTGCATATTGGCGCAATCGAAAAACAGACTTTAAAGACCGTTCTCATCCTCTTTTTATAGGGAGCTGCGGAACCTACCATTTATTTACAAAACCGAAATTACCCACGCACAGACCGCGTGGAAGATTAGACTGGCAGCTTCTTTATGTCGCTTCCGGAAAAGCACACTTTTATTTTAATGGAGTTGAAGAAATCGTCACTGCAGGCAATATGGTATTATACCGTCCAAAGGAAGAACAGCGATATTATTATTATGGAGTTGATCATACCGAAGTCTATTGGGTTCATTTTACCGGAAACAATGTAAAGAACATCCTTAGACGATATGGAATTACAGATGACATACATATCATCCATTCCGGCACTTCTCTGGATTATAAACGGATTTTCCTGCAGATGATTCAGGAATTGAAGCTTTGCAAGGATGATTATGAAGATGTATTGATTCATTACATGCATCTGCTTTTTATCATGCTCCATCGTGTAATGAACAGCAAACCCAAGGGAAGAAATCCATATCTCATGGATGAAATGGATCAGGCTGTTCGCTATTTCCACGAAAATTATAATAAAACAATCAGTATCGAAGATTATGCTGCTGTCAATCATATGAGTGTTAGTTGGTTCATCCGTAATTTTAAGGAATATACCGGTTCCACGCCGGCTCAATACCTTTTATTGTTACGTATCTCTAACGCGCAAACATTATTAGAAACAACCTCATATAATATCACTGAAATAGCGAATATTGTTGGTTATGATAATCCTCTTTATTTTAGCCGGTTATTTAAAAAACAGAGCGGTATGTCACCTTCTGAGTTTCGCAATCAGCTCACCCAGCTTCCTGTGGGTGTAAACGAATAGTTCCCTGCCCGACGGTGCGGCCTTCCAGCCGCACCGTCTTTTTCTGTTAAACTTCCATTTCATTTGGGTTCTTTTTCAAATACGCCTCATTTTTCTTGTGAAATTTTTCAAATATTTGACCTAAATTTCACATAGACTGTCTTACCAATTTTACATTTCGCTCCTAATATGACACTTGTAGCGAGCAAAATATGAGACAAACATTTGAAAAGGAGAAATTGAAATGAGAAAAATGATTCCGATGATGATGGCCGCTGTTCTGACAATGGCTATGTTAACAGGCTGTAGCAATACAAAAACTATTGGATCCGTTTCTACGGATGGTTCCACTTCTATGGAGAAAGTCATTGGTGCTTTAGGAGAAGCCTTTCAGGAGGACACAGGCATCAGCTTTACTTATAATCCTACCGGCTCCGGTTCCGGTATCAAAGCAGTTCAGGAAGGCCGCTGCGATATTGGACTTTCTTCCCGCGATCTGAAAGAGGAAGAAAAGGCTTCTGGTCTGACAGGTACGGTTCTGGCTTACGACGGCATTGCAATCGTTGTAAATCCTGAAAATCCGGTAGCAGATCTGAGTCTGGAAACCATCGCCGATATCTATACAGGTGAAATTACAAACTGGTCTGAAGTCGGCGGCAACGATGCAGAAATTGTTCTGATCGGTCGTGAAGCAGGTTCCGGTACTCGTGATGGTTTTGAGTCCATTACCGATACAGAGGATGCCTGTCAGTATCGTCAGGAGCTGACTTCTACAGGTGATGTTATTACTACTGTTTCCCAGAACCCGGGTGCCATCGGTTACGCTTCTGTCGCTTCTGTAAAAGACAGTGTAAAAGCTCTGGCAGTTGACGGTGTAGCCGCTTCCGAGGATACAATCAAAGACGGCAGCTATGTAGTACAGCGTCCGTTCGTTTTAGTAACAAAGAACGATGCAAAACTTAGCGAAGCAGCTCAGAAATTCTTTGATTACATCACTTCTGCTGATGCGAACGAAATCATTGCAGCTGCAGGTGTTGTATCCGCAAACTAACAAGAAAACACAAGCAGCGGTCCTGCTACAGACCGCTGCATTTTATCATGAGGACGAAGTCTATGACAATCCATACTAATATCAGTAACGCATTACTTGCAACTATGAATACCAGAGTCAAATCACAAAATAAAGGGTGGGATAAGAGCCGCCAGGCAAAGACAGTTGAATCATTGATTCACGGTGTTTTTCTTTTGCTTAGCCTTATTACCGTTGGCTGTGTTTTACTAATCACGGTCTATCTGGTCATTTCAGGTATTCCTGCCATTCGGGAGATTGGACTGATTGATTTTCTTTTTGGCCAAGAATGGGCCTCCACCGCCGCTGAACCAAAATATGGTATTCTTCCATTTATTTTAACCAGTATTTACGGAACCGCCGGCGCCATCGCACTTGGTGTTCCTGTTGGATTTATGACAGCCGTTTATCTGTCAAAAATTGCCTCTCCAAGAGTTAGGGCAATCATGCAGTCTGCGATTAGTCTGCTGGCAGGTATTCCTTCTGTTGTTTACGGTCTTGTGGGTATGTTGGTACTGGTTCCTGGAATCCGAAATCTGTTCGATATACCGGATGGAGCCAGCCTGTTTTCCGCAATCATTGTTCTGGCCATTATGATCTTGCCTTCCATTATCAAAATGTCCATTACCGCACTCGATGCCGTTCCGAAGGAATACGAAGACGCATCCCTTGCCCTTGGTGCAACTCCTGTTGAAACATATTTCAGGGTATCTGTACCGGCTGCTAAAAGTGGTATCGCTGCGGCTGTTGTACTCGGTGTAGGCCGCGCTATAGGTGAAGCAATGGCCGTCATCATGGTCGCAGGAAATGCGCCGAATATGCCTGATTCCCTGTTTCAGAGTGTTCGTTTTCTGACAACTGCAGTATCCAGCGAGATGGCTTATTCCAGCGGCTTACAGCAGCAGGCTCTCTTCTCTATCGCACTGATCCTGTTCCTGTTTATCATGCTGGTGAATGCCACACTTAATTTTTTCCTCAAGAGAGAAAAGGAATAAACCATGCCGAATCAATCATTATCAAAAAAGAGAAAACATTTTGAATTACTGCTAAATACACTGATGCTGATTTCTGTCGGCCTCACTGCCGCACTTGTTCTGTTTTTATTCGTCTACGTTCTTGTACAGGGCATCCCGAACATTACCTGGGAACTGCTCTCTACAAAACCAAGCTATCTGACAGAGCGAATCGGTATCCTGCCTGATATTCTAAATACGGTTTATATAGTGGTTGCAACTCTGCTCATCGTACTGCCATTAGGCGTTGGAGCAGCAATTTATCTGACAGAATACGCTTCCAATAAGAAACTGGTCCATCTGATTGAATATGCCGCTGAAACCCTTTCCGGCATTCCGTCTATTATCTATGGACTCGTGGGAATGTTGTTATTTTCCAACCGTATGGGTACTTGTCTGATGGCAGGTGCACTGACTTTAGTAATTATGAATCTTCCAACGATTATGCGTACCACCCAGGAAAGCCTGAAAACAGTTCCACAGTCCTATCGTGAAGGTGCTTTCGGTCTGGGTGCCGGAAAATGGCGTGTTGTCCGCACGGTAGTTCTTCCGGGCTGTGTAGATGGCGTCATCACAGGCTGCATTCTGTCCGTTGGCCGTATTCTTGGCGAATCGGCAGCGCTGCTGTTTACCGCCGGCTTTGCCCACGCGGTAAACGGACTCATGGATGGTCTGGCGTCTCCGGGTGCCACCCTGACCGTCGCACTTTATGTTTATGCAAAAGAACAAGGTGAATTTGGTGCTGCATTTGCTATCGCTGCTATTTTGATGGTTCTGACCGTCCTGATCAATCTTGCAGCCGAATTTGTACAAAAATACTTCGCAAAAAGGAGAAGTCTATGAATCCTATTATCTCGGTAAAAGACATGTGCCTCTGGTACGGGGAACACCAGGCACTCAAAAATATAAACATTGAAATACCGGAAAAAAGCATTACTGCTTTTATCGGTCCCTCCGGATGTGGAAAATCCACGTTTCTGAAAACCCTAAACCGTATGAATGATCTGGTTCCCGATGTAAAGATTACTGGCGATATCCGGTATGAGGGTGCAGATATTTACTCTGTTGACACAGATGTCAATCATCTGCGTAAAGAGATCGGAATGGTATTCCAGAAACCAAATCCATTTCCAATGAGCATTTACGACAATATTGCGTATGGACCACGTACGCATGGCATTACAAACCGGGACCGTCTGGATGAAATCGTAGAGCAGGCTCTCCGTGATGCGGCCATCTGGAACGAAGTGAAAGACAGACTGAAAAAAAATGCCCTTGGCATGTCGGGTGGACAGCAGCAGCGCCTTTGCATCGCCAGAGCCTTAGCGGTTCAGCCAAAAATTCTTCTGATGGACGAACCAACCTCAGCTCTTGATCCAATATCTACATCCCGCATCGAAGAACTGGTTACAGAGTTGAAAGACAAATATACAATTATTATGGTAACTCACAATATGCAGCAGGCAGTTCGCGTATCAGACTATACTGCTTTCTTCCTGCTTGGAGAGCTGGTGGAATTTGGAAAGACCGATGATATCTTCTCCTTCCCTCAGGATAAACGGACAGAAAATTATATCACCGGAAGATTCGGTTAAGGAGGACAAAATGAGAAACCGATTTGATGAACAGCTTTATAAACTGAACAATGAAATTATAGAAATGGGCTCTATGTGTGAGGAGGCTATCATCAAAACTGTTGACGCCCTCCATTCCGGCGATATTGCCTTAGCTCACAATGTGAAGGCCCACGGTTCCTCCATTGATGAAATGGAACGCATTATTGAAAGCAGATGCATGAAGCTCCTGCTTCACCAGCAGCCTGTTGCTCGCGACCTCCGTCTGATCTCTGCGGCACTTAAAATGATCACAGATATGGAACGTATCGGTGACCAGGCAGAAGATATCGCAGAGATTGTGACTTTCATCAATGGCAGAACCATTGATGGAATGGAATTGATTGAAGCTATGGCTCATGAGACAACCGAAATGGTTACCTTAAGTGTCGATTCCTTTGTAAAAAGAGACATTAAACTTGCCGAACAAATCATTTCCCGCGATGATATTGTTGATGATTATTTTTCACAAATCAAAAATCATATCATCCACATGATTGCCAAGACACATGACGATGCTGACCTTGCCTTAGACTTACTTATGATCGCCAAGTATTTTGAAAGAATCGGAGACCATGCAACAAACATCGCTGAATGGGTTATTTATTCCGTAACAGGAACCCACAAGACTATTTCCACTTAAAACAAAAGAACCGGATATGTTTTTCTTATAAGACGAAGCTCAGAAGATTCACATATCCGGTTCTTTTTATTTTTTATTTTTATTTATAGCACGAGTACTGTTATATCCATCTATATGGCTTCTGTGCCAGTTCCATGCAGTTCTAATGATTTCTTCCAGACTATGATGCTCCGGCTTCCATCCAAGCACTTTTCTGGCTTTTTCACTGGAAGCAATCAGTACGGCCGGATCGCCTGCGCGTCTAGCTTCTTCTACTACTTTAATTGACTGCCCGGTCACCTTCTCAGCGGTTTCAATCACTTCTTTTACCGTAAATCCAATACCGTTTCCAAGATTAAAAATTTCACTGTTATTTCCTGCGATCAAATATTTCACCGCCAGAATATGCGCCTGTGCTAAATCCGTTACATGGATATAGTCGCGGATACAAGTGCCATCTTTTGTCGGATAATCGGTTCCGAAAATAGAAATATGCGGACGTTTTCCGTTCGGAACTTGCAGAATTAACGGAATTAAGTGTGTCTCCGGATTGTGGGCCTCTCCAATTTTTCCAGTGCTATGAGCACCACATGCATTAAAATAACGAAGGGATACATAGCGAAGATCGTGGGCCTTGCTCACCCATTTAAACATTTTTTCCATTGCAAGTTTCGTCTCACCGTATGTATTTGTCGGTTCTGTTTTGTCAGTCTCTACGATCGGTACACGTTCCGGCTCTCCATAAGTTGCGGCTGTGGACGAGAATACAATCTTATTAATCCCGTGTGCCAGGAGCGCTGATAACAAAACTTTGGTTCCCATCAGATTATTGTCATAGTATTTTAATGGATTGACCATGCTTTCGCCAACCTGTGAATTAGCTGCAAAATGGATAACCGCATCAATATCCGGTTCTGCATCCAGAACTGACTCAAGAAATGCTCTGTTTCGAATATCTCCCTCATAAAAAGTTGCTTCCGGATGAATCGCCTTTTTAAATCCGGTTTCCAAGTTATCAATAATGACAACCTGAATCCTCTCCTCTTCAATCAGTCGATATACTGTATGAGATCCAATATAACCTGCTCCGCCTAAAACTAGTACTTTCATAAAATGTCACTTCCTTAATCAATAATTTATGTTATGGAATAAATATACAGATTACAAAACAGAAACGAATCGCTCAAAAGCTTCTCTGCCTTCCTTGGTACATTTGAACACACCTGCATCTTCCAGAACATGTACAAAAATATCTCCAACTTCTTCCTTTAGAATATTGTCTACATTTTCCCGGGTAATCTCTGGGTGTCTTTCTACCACTTGACGAATCCAATCTGCATGTTTTGCAATTGCTTCATTTGAAGTAATATCTTTGTTTTCACAAATATATTCACTCAGAAGCTGCAGTTCATTCTTTAATCGAGATGGCAATACAGCAAGTCCCATCACTTCAATTAATCCAATATTCTCCTTTTTGATATGATGATATTCTGCATGAGGATGGTATACTCCCAATGCATGTTCTTCTGTTGTTATATTGTTGCGAAGCGCAAGATCAAGTTCAAACACTTCTCCTTTTTTTCGTGCAATCGGCGTAATCGTATTATGAGGCTCTCCATTTGTTTCTGCAAAGATAAATGCGCTCTCATCTGTATAGCTTCTCCACTTGGCCAGAATATGATCCGCGAGCTCAATCAATCGTTTTTCATCCTTACAACGGATTCGAATAACTGACAGCGGCCATTTTACAATTCCTGCCTCCACATCTTCAAATCCTGGCACTACAAAGCTTGTTTCCATCGGTGCTTTTTCCATTGCAAAGGAATAATGTCCACCCTGGAAATGATCATGGCTCAAGATAGAGCCTCCGACGATTGGAAGATCCGCATTGGAGCCCAAAAAGTAATGCGGAAACTGTTTTACAAAATCAAACAGTTTTCTAAATGTCGCCTTTTCCACTTTCATTGGTGTGTGTTCACTATTAAACACAATGCAATGTTCGTTATAATAAACATATGGAGAATATTGAAAACCCCACTGGCTATTATTCATTGTAAGCGGAATAATTCGATGATTTTGTCTGGCAGGATGATCAACTCGTCCCGCATATCCCTCATTTTCAATACAAAGCTGACAAGCCGGATATTTGGTATCTGTCGCTTTTTTTGCTGCCGCAATGGCTTTTGGATCTTTCTCCGGTTTTGACAAATTGATGGTAATATCAATCTCTCCATACGGGCTCATATATTTCCATTTTACATCTTTTTTAATTCTGTCTCTTCGAATGTAGTTCGTGTTCTGACTAAATTCATAGAAATATTCTGTGGCCTGCTCCGGACTTACTTTATATAATTCTTCAAATTCAGCAATAATCTGACTTGGTCTTGCCACCAGAACTCCCATCAGTTTCGTGTCAAATAAATCTTTTTGGGTTGTCCCGTCGTTAGGAATTAATCCTCTCTCATAGGCAATCTGTGTCAATTGTTCAAGGATATCGACCAAGTTCAACTCACACTTTTGAATAATTTCCCTCAACAATGGATCCATTTCAAAGTTCTCTTCTCCATATATCTCCATCATACGGTTGATTGTATAAATTCGATCTGATTCATCAATCAGTTCTGTACGGACTCCATACTCCACTAATTTATAGATTTCTTCATAAAGATTCATTTCTCACGCCTCCATTTTACTAGATGACTTTTCTTCCTCCATCTGCCCTGATCTGCAACACATGACAAGAATCCGGACCAAATACCGCTTCCATGTGTGCTTTATAATCGGCAACTAATTCTTCCGGAACGAACGCCTGAATGGTACCCGCGAAGCCACCTCCATGGACTCTGCTGACACCTTTTCCATTTAAGACGTATTCACTGAGTGCAAGCGCCAGTGACACATTCTGCTCATATACATTCTGGTTCGAATATACATTCTGCAAATATTTGTAAGAGGAATCTCCGGAAGTCTTGATCAATCCTTTGAATACATCAAAGTTACCTGACTCTAATGCCTCTGCCTGTGCAACCACACGTTTATTTTCCGCAAACCAGTGAATGGAGCGAAGCACTGCTCTATCACCAACTGCATCTCGCACTTCTGGAAGTTTTGAATAAAATTCAGTTTCGTTTACTTCACACAATAAACTCTTACCAAAAAATTTTGCTACCTTTTTCATTTCTTCCGGGATCGCTGCATATTCACATGTCAGATCCGCGTGGGAACCCTTTGTATCAACAATACATAGATTGTGTCCGAAGTTGCTAAATTTTACATCGACTTTTTTCACTTCCGGTTTTGTTTTATCCGCAAAATCAATATAGATCATTCCGCCAACAGAACATGCCATCTGGTCCATTAAACCGCACGGCTTGCCAAAATAATTATTTTCTGCCTCCTGACCGATCTGTGCAATTTCAATCGCATTGATCATTTCATTGTTATATAAACCGGAAAAAATATTACCGATCAGAACCTCGAAAGCTGCAGAAGAAGATAATCCGGAACCAGTCAACACAGAACTGGTTACATAAGCTTCAAAACCACCGATTTCATATCCTCTCTCTTTGACTCCGTTTGCCACACCACGGATTAATGCGCCTGTAGTCTCTTTTTCCTGCTCTACGATATTGAGCTGGCTAAGATCAATGACTAACATCTCATATCCCTCTGACTGGATATACACTTTGTCATCATCTCTCTTTGCCACAACCGCAACTGCATCCAGATTGATCGAAGCCGCCAGAACCTTTCCATTCTGATGATCCGTGTGATTTCCTCCAATCTCACTTCTTCCGGCTGCACTGTAGATTTCAACCTGCTTCTCACCAAAGAGTGTTTCAAATTTTGTCAGAATATTTTCGTATCTCTCTCTCTGCTTTACTATCAGGCTCTCACTCACGTACAGTTCTTTCAGAATATGGTCCATCTGACCTTCCTTAAATTTCTTTTTCAATTCAACAATATGATTTGCCATTGTTTGTTCCTCCCACTCATTGATTTCACTTGGTATCATATATCTTTTTTTATAGTCATTTCGGTATTCTCTGGGTGATTTGTGGAATTTTTCTACAAATACCCGATTGAATGTCCGCTGACTTTCAAATCCCGAATCCAGACAAATATCTGTCACTGACCGGTTCGTATCTTCCAGAAGGGAACATGCACAACTCAGTCTCTGCTCATTCAGATACTGCTTAAAGTTTGTGTGAAACGTCCCGGAAAATACTCTGGATACCGCAAACTTACTTACACCTAACGCCTTTGCAATGCTCTCCAGCGTAAGTTCTTCCTGAAAGTGATCAGCAATATAATGCACTGTCTGATAGACAAGATCACAATCTCCAATGCGGCTTTTATCGACCAACTGCATTCTTGGAAAACATCTGGCCAGCATGATCTGTACAAATGCCTGATCAACCAGAGGATTTCTTGTTTTCTCCCTATATAAAGATAAAATTGCATTTTTTACATCTGGATGCAAATCACGTGCTTCAATCACCGGATTTACCGGACACCTTTTCTGAATATCAACTGCAAACTGACTATTGGAAGATACGGACGCCTCCACATAAAAAGCAGTGTTTATTCCTTGTGTAAATACCTGATAATGATGAATCGTATCAGGAAAAACAATTGCAAAATCACCATCTTTCATATGAAAGAATTCTGTTCCGATCCCCAGCTCCAGTGTACCTTTCGTCACATAGATAAACTCAATATTATGGTGAATATGTGGCGAAACATGCTTAGATATCCTATGATTGATCAGAAGGCTCTCTTTGCTTCCTGTATAAATTGGTATCAATATTTCAACTCCTTGCAAGATTTGTCTACTTTTTCTTACTTTTTGGCAAGACTGTTAATTTCTTATCATGTATAATAAGGCCATAAGATAAAGAAAGGAGAACACACAATATGAAGAAAATTACAGATTATATGTTTTATGCCATGAGCTTTTTATCTAATTACTTTAATTGCAACTGCCATTTATAATGGCCGATTACTCCTGATATTTCTAGATTTCTGTACTAAAATTATATAAAACAGTATCCATTTTCGTCCATATACAGTATGAATGAAAACATGCACAAAATAATTCAACAATAAAATTTCCAACAAAAAATGCCTTCAGAATGCATCACATTCTGAAGACACCTATGTCACGGTCATGTGTATTAATAATGAATCACATTGTCCGTTTTTTTTATTCTTTCTACGACACTCGCTCCATCCGGACTTCGAAAATAATGATAGGTTGATTCTGGTACAAGCTTACTTAAGAGTTCCCAATCTTCCTCTTTTATCGCCTGACGGACTGCAGAGGCACTGATTGGATTAGAATCTACACTAGTTCTATGAATTACTTCACATGATATCCCCTTCTGAGGCAGATCATTTTTCATAACTTCATTGTATAAGGATGTTACCCGACTGAACGGTTCTTCTCCGACATATCGGCACTGAATCGATAGTGACTCCGCAATTTTAGAAAATACTTCTATATCCAGTTTTGCATGCGCCTCTATCACTTCATCCGCATCTTTCAAAAAATAACTCGGAAATGTAGCATTGCTTATCATATATGGGCCACTTTCATGGCAAATAACATTTGGCAAATGCGATGTTCCTCTCTCCACTAACATTTTTCTCACTGGAAATGGTACAAGGCTCGCATCTTCGCTCAAAATGAACACATGCACAAAATCATTCTCTGATGCCGCTCGTTCAACCAGATACCTGTGACCTAAAGTAAATGGATTTGCATTCATTACGATGGCTGCATTTTTTCCATTCGTTTCTTTCAACGACAGCTTTTTCAGATAATCTGCAAATCCATTTTTTCTATTTTCCATGAATACCATGGTTTTATCCACACGAGCGATTTCATAAAATCCCAGATCGCGGAAAAAAGGAGCCGATTTTACCTTCGTATATAAAAACAGATGCGTATTTCCTCTCTCAAATTGAACTTCAAGAAGAAATGAAATAATCTCATTCAGAAGACCTTCTCCCTGATGATCACTTCTTACTGCAAAACAACGAAGTGTATTCTTAAAACAACTTCCGGTAGCAATCACCTGGTAATCTTCATCATACATCACACATGTATAATCTAAATTCTTGTCTCTTCTTATTCCTTCATTATATAGAAGCTGATCCACCTGATTCAGGGTTCTTGTGTCACCTTCTCTTACTTGTGAAATCGTATATTGAGACATAAGGTTCCCCTTTCCTACTCATTCAATAAAAAATATAACAGATAACAGATTGCAAGCAAATCCGCACTTCCACCAGGTGACAGATTTTTCTTAATAAAACTTTGATCCAGCTCTTCCAATTGTTTTTTGTCCAGATATGTTTTTTCAGCTAAGAGTTCTTTTACCTGGTCTGTTACTTCTCTCTGCGTACAAATATCACTTCTTGCAATTAAATTTGTATCCACAGACTCTGTCATTATCGCCAATAATGCTGCACAACCGGACTCATTTAATGTTCTTCCCTCTTTAATTCCATTCATTAAAACAGGAAGTCCGGCTTTTCTCACTGCCGGAAACCCTTCTTCTACTTGTCCACGAATACCTGTGATTCCATAATGTACATACAATTTTTGACCATTGGTCACAGCATTCTGAATGCTCAGGTCTTTGAAATCTTCCTCGACAATTCCCTCTGCCATGTTAGCACATTCATTTAAAATAAGATCAGTCTGTTTCCACTCTTCTCTCGAAAGTCTTCCCAAAGCTGCACATAGAATTCCCATGGAAAAAATCGCACCTTTGTGTGTGTTTACACCCTTCGTTGTCGAGAACATTGTATACTCGGCTCTTTTTCCTTCTTTCCGAAGCCTTTTCATAGTCTCCTTTGCCGGAAGGTATTCTGTCTGACGTCCGATCCTTGTACAGGTTTCAAAATAAGGACGAAGCGCACAGGCACTATTTATAAATGTAAACAAATCCATATCTTTATGACTTCCATTATTTTGACAATCTACAAGTCCCGGCTTCGGTGTTGTACATACTTCGTATAGCAATGCTCTGCAAGCAAGCTCTGCTGCCTTGGCAGCATCTTCGTTTTCAATTTCTGCTTTTAAAATTTCTCTGGTTTTTTTCTGCAGCTCTTCCACAGAATGTGTCCGGCTTCTGGCACATTCTTTCGCAGACTTTCCACAGATCAGACATTTCCGTGATTCCAGTCCAATTTCTTTTCTATCTATTTTATTTTTATTTATATCAATGATATCTAAATCGTATAGACGTCCCATGGGACTTCCATCTTCAATATCCGTTGTCAGTCTTTTTGCTTTAACAGCGTCGCAGTCTAGTACGTAAAACGCCTCGTTTCCTGTTGCACATGTGATTTCTTCAAAATGTAAACACTTGATCTCTGCCATCTGGAGTTCCTGCTTCAGGACTTGTTTACCAATCTCATATCCCCTCTTAATTTCGGAATTATTTTTTACTGGTCCTGCAATATTCATAGTAAAGCTTATCAAGGGTTTCTGATATTTATCAATCAATTCACTCTGACGCATCGCACGCCTATCACGGGCAACAAGGACTTCCATCAAACTTACAAATTTTTCCATATTTTACCTTCTTCCAAAACTTTTAGGGGTAAAAGCCCCAGTACACATGAACTGGGGCTTCTTTCGGGGGGACTATGATGTGAGGGTTCACATGAGTTTTACAACGAATATATTAAATCGGCATAATACCGAAGAGTATAGCTACGATCATACATGCGATACTAAAGCCCCATACCCAGAAGAAACTGTTTTTGATATGGTCTTTGATATCGATGTCTGCAAGTCCGACACCAAGTAATGTTGCCGGAACCATCGGGCTGATAAATGTTGCACAGTTACGGCATACAACCATTGCAACTGCAATCGGAAGTGCTGCAATACCGAAGCCTTCGCCGATACCGATCATAACCGGTAACATACCGTAGAAATAGCTGTCTGTATCAAATGCAAGTGCAAGCGGTACACTTAAAACACCGATTACGAGCGGAAGGTGTCTTCCAAGTGCAGCCGGAAGAACACTGCTGATCAGGTTGGACATACAAGTGATAACACTGGTTGTGCCCTCTACGTTCTTTACGAGAACACCCATAAGTACTGCTGCACCCATTAATGTGGAGCACATCATAAGTGCCGGACCTGCATGGCTGTTAATAACTTTTTTCTGCAGCTTAGAACCCGGATAGTTCACAAGGATACTTGCTGCCACACCGATCATAAACGGTACATAGCTCGGGAAAATGTCTACAATTAAAAGTGCGATTACTGCGAGTGTCAGTGCGATGTTGAAAAGGAACAGTTTCGGACGAGCCAGTTCGTTCTGTGCTGCCACATCCTCTGTATCACTGATTACAACTTCACCTTCAATCTGTGCAAGCTTTCCATTCATACCTGCACCGCGCTTCTTTTCAATCACACCACATACTACTGCGTGTGCCAGCGCAAGAACGATTCCAAACGCCTGAATCGGAAGAAGTGTCTGCCAAAGTTCACCTGCTTCGATTCCTAAAACAGATGCTGCACGCATAGTCGGACCTGCCCACGGCATGAGGTTTAATACACCCATTGCTAATACAGCGATCTGAAGTAATGTTGTCGGGCGCATATGCATTTTTTTGTAAACCGGTAACATAGCCGGAACAACAATACAGAATGTGGAAGCGCCGCCGCCGTCTAAATGGCCGATTAAAGCGATAATGCATGTCATAACACAGACACCGATTACATTATCTTTTACTAACTTCATTAATTTGCCGATGATTACATCAAACATACCTGCATCGGTCATAATACCGAAATACAGTACACTAAATACGAATAATGCTGCTGTCGGACCTGTGCTTGAAAAACCACTCTTGATGAGCTCCGCAACATTGTCCCAGCTATAGTAACCTGTCACTACTAATACCGTAGCTAAGATCATTGGAAATACAATAAATGCAATACTTGGAAGTGTTTTACTTTTAAATAAAGTTACCACAATGGCAACGATACAGGCAAATCCGAGTATGCCTACAACTGCTTCTGACATAGTCTTTCTCCTTTTTATGTATCTTTTTTACACTTTTTATATCATATGCCCCCAGCCCGGGATTACTCAAACCAGGGGCATATATTAGCGATTAGTCATTCCTAAGCTGTCCTGGATTATGTCATGAATTCTGTCAAAGATTAGTCATTTATGTCAATGTTATTGACATCTGTTTATTCATCGAAGCTGAACTCTTTAATCTTTCTTACTACGTCAATGATTGTACCGTCACGTGCTTCAATGATACCAACCACACGGTCATCGAATCTTACCGGATCCGGCTCACCAACCATCGCATAAGCTTTATCTCTCAATTCTTCAATTGTGCAGAACGGAAGGTCTACATCCTTCATGCACTCGATGAGATCCTGTCTTCTCGGGTTGATGGCAATACCGTAATCTGTAATAACAACGTCTACCGTCTCTCCCGGTGTTGTAACAGTTGTTACATTCGTACAAATAGCCGGGATACGTCCCTGAAGAAGCGGAGCAATTACAATCGTACACTTTGCGCCTGCTGCTGTATCCGGATGTCCGCCCTGGGCACCTGTGATCATACCATCGGAACCAACCACTACGTTACAGTTAAAGTTTACATCGACTTCCAAGGATGCAAGGATTACAAAATCCAGTTTGTTTACGTATGCACCTTTGTTGAATGGATTCGCATACTCGGATGCGGAAATCTCGATGTGATTTGGATTTTTCTTAATGGACTCAATCGCACCCATATCAAAATCCTGTGTATCTACCAGCTTATTGATCAGGCCCTTTTCAAGAAGATTGCACATCGGAGTTGTAATTCCGCCGAGACCAAGTCCCATATGGATTCCTCTCTCCTCCATGATCTTTCCTAATGAAATCGTGGAGGCGATGGATGCACCACCTACACCTGTCTGGTAGGAAAAACCTTCTTTAAAATAAGGAGTATTGATTACAAACTGAGTGCAATAATCAGCCATCATGATTTTTCTGACATCGGTTGTCGGCTTTGCAGCGCCTGTGGCAATCTTCGCCGGATTACCGATCTCATCCACCACGCAGACATAATCTACATGGATCATGGAAATGCTGGCCGGAATGTTCGGGAACGGAACGAGACAATCAGTGATGGCAACCACCTTATCCGCATACTCTGCATCAACTACTGCATAAGATAAAACGCCACAGTCACTCTTGCCACCGTTCGCTCTCATATTGCCATACTCATCACAAGTCGGAGCACCGATAAATGCGATGTCAACATGAACCTCACCAGACTCGATGGCACGAACACGTCCGCCATGGGAACGCATGATTGCCAGGTCTTTCAATTTACCTGTCGAAATTGCCTCACCAATCTTTCCACGAACACCGGAAGACTGGATACCAACGATCGTGCCGTCTTCAATATACGGAACAATCGGATCATTTGCCTTACCGAGGGAACTTGCACAGATGGTAATATCCTTGATTCCCATCTTATGTACTTCTTCCATAACCATGTTCACCACATAGTCGCCTTCACGGAAATGATGGTGGAAAGAAAGAGTCATTCCATCTTTGATACCGCACTTTACAAGTGCTTCATGGATATTTTCAACCATTTTGCTTCTCTTTGGATCAGATACTGCATGAACCGTCGGAGCAGCTTTTGTATATTCATAATTGTCGTAAGCATAAGCGCCTTTAAACGCCTCTTTACCGGTCGCTTTTAAAATTTCTTCCGGGATTTCTCTTCCAACTGCATTGATCATCTTATAAATCCCCCTTGTATACGCCAGCAGCTTTTGCCATCATTAAAGTTCTCTTAGCACCGTCATAGAATGCGATATCGATCATCTTACCATCTACCGTAAATACGCCGATACCCTTCGCTTTCTTATCATCGATCTCTCTTACAACTTTCTCAGCGAAGATAATCTCCTTCTCAGTTGGAGTAAATACGTTGTGTACTACTGCAATCTGTCTCGGATTTACAAGAGATTTACCATCAAATCCCATCATCTTGATCATTCTGGTTTCTTTTTCAAAACCTTCCATATCATCCAGGTTTGTGAAAACCGTATCCCAGCACTGAACACCTGCTGCTCTTGCCGCCATGATCATATGCTGTCTGGCACCCATCAACTCTACACCTGTTCCGGTAATCGTTGTCTGAAGATCTTTTGTATAATCACCACCAGAAAGAGCAACACCGATCAATCTCTCAGAGGACTGACAAATCTCCAGGGCATTTAACACACCTTTACAGGACTCCAGCGCCGCCATAAGAAGAGTGCTTCCTTCCGGTCTTCCAAATTCACGCTCTGCTGCAAGCACATGTTCTTCTACAATTCTGACATCCTGAGCAGTTTCTGTTTTAGCGATACGGATCGTATCTGCGCCACCAGCAACACAGACACGGATATCTTCCTTCCAGTGCGGAGTATCCAATCCATTGATTCTGACTACTCGTTCCACTCCGTGGTAATCAATTTCCTGTAATGCGTGATACAGAGAATATCTGGCTGCATCTTTCTGGTTCTCAGCAACTGCATCTTCCAGGTCTAACATAATGGAGTCCGGTTTATAGATGTACGGATCTTTGATCAGACCAGGTTTCTGGCAGTTTAAAAACATCATGGATCTTCTTAAGCGTTTTTTATTCGGATGAATCATTAGACAATGTCACCTCCCCACGGAAGATTTTCTGTAATTCCATTAGAACGAAATACTGCACATTCCACTCTTGCCTTTAATGTACAGTCGAGAGCGCCTTTATCAACCACCTTTACTACTCCGGTTGTAACGCCCAGGCGTTCTAACGTTTCCATAATTACATTACGGATCTGTTTGCCATATTGATGGATCACACTGCTCTCAATTATAAGTTCAACCTTATCTTCGCTCGGTTCAACCACAATTTGAGCATCACTGGATTCCAGTGTACCTGCCATGGCTACTTTCTTAATTTCCATACTTTGCCTCCTATATTTTTATAAACAATATGAATTTCACGTTCTTGTCATATTCTGTAACATCACTATAACATTCGTATTGTTTTTTTTCTAATACATAAGTTTCTATAATAACTATAGGTTCTTTCTTATACTTAAAGTTGAGATATTTTTTCAATTATGCTATGATTTCTATAAGAAGGAGGACCTCCACATGAATGAAAAACATATGCATTATATCTTAACCATATTGAAAGAGCGTAACTTTACCAATGCTGCCAAGAAACTATATGTCTCTCAGCCATCTTTAAGCCAGATCGTCAAATCCGCAGAAGCGAATCTTGGTGCACCGATTTTTAACCGATATACCGATCCAATTTCCCTGACTCCGGCAGGGCAGTTATATGTAGATGCAGCCAAGCAGATTACCGCGATCTCTACTAATCTGACGAAGCAGATTGAGGAGTTAAGCAACGAGGAATTTGGAACCTTACGTTTGGGAATATCTGTCCAACGTGGAATGGAAATTCTTCCATATGTCTACCCTAGATTTAAGCAGCAATTTCCTCATGTTGATCTGATTCTCCACGAACAAGGCTCTGCCAGTATGGAACGAAGCCTTATTGAAGGTACTGTTGGCCTTGCACTTCTGACTACTTCTCCGAAATATGAAGAACTCATTTATGACTTGATTCAACGTGAATCTATGGTACTGATCGTAAATAAAAACTGCGAACTTGCTAAACGAATTCTTCCCGGAACTCCAATTGATATCAAAGAAGCCAAGGACGAAATATTTGTATGCAGTAAGCACGGTCATTCTGCAAGGACCATTCTTGATGCACTTTTCATTACTCGGGAAATCAAACCCGAAATCGGTTTGGAAACCATAAGTATTGAAATTGGAAAACATGTCGTATCTACCAGTAAAGTTGTAATGGCATGTCCTGATGCGTATGCTGATCTGTCAAACTCTGATCTTTCCCCTTACTACAGCTATCCGTTATTAGGGGTTGATAATCCAAGACATTTTTATGCCTGTTATCGAAAAGATCTCTATCTAACTAAATATATGCGATATTTTTTAAAAATCCTTCATGAATACGCTTCCACCCAAACGTAATATCCACCTCGTAAGGAGGGGGGAAGCTCCGGTTTCATAACCGGAGCTTTAAAAGGGGGAGGTATATCAATATGAGATACAAGCAATATAAAATCCATTTACGCCCGCCATCAAAAGTGATGTTGAGTCGTAAGGGGGAGGAAGT
>JAZTZT010000176.1:0-12766 GCA_045637605.1 Pilosibacter sp. | reverse complement strand
CTCCCGGCGCCACATGGTGTGAGCATCATAGCTGCTCCCATAGCTGCTGCTGCAACTTTTGTCATGCTTGTCTTTCTCATGATATAAATCCTCCTTTTTTTATGCATACATATAGTAAGTCATAATATGTTGTTTACTATACCTTGCCATGATATTAAGTATATCATTTTTGGCCATACTGTCAATTTTATACGCGCTAAGAATCCGTTCATATTGCGTTTTCATCTTAACACTGCCTACTACATATTGTGTTTACTATACCTCGCCAAGATATCTTACTCTCTTTCATTTATATTTCAAAGAAAAAAAACCGATCCCCTTAAGGACCGGTCAAAACAAACCATACATATTAATTCACAGTTCCCACATAACCAATGGCTTCTCTGGTCTCAGCAAGCTCCGCTCTTGATCTGGTAGTTTCTTCCAGATCATGCATAGCAGTAAAATATGCCAATGCATTTGACATAGAAAAGAATCCGAGAACAGAATTATAAAAATACAGATCATGATTATCACAAACAAGAACTTCTGTTGCACTCGCTGCTACCGGAGCATTTTCTTTGTCTGTGATTACAATCTGCGGCACATTCTTCTTCTCCAGATATTTCGTTGTATTCACAAGAAATTTCGCATATCCCGGTGTAGAGAACATGATCATTACATCCTCTGCACCAACATGAGCCATATAGTTATTATAAATGGCACGTGTTACCGCACTCATATCCATCGCATGGATGCCAATCGTAAGCAAACGCCTTGTCAAATATCCTGCTGCAGCTGTCCCCAATTCATTTCCCACAATATAAACAGTTCTTGCCTGTTTAATTAATGATACCGCATTCAGAATTCTCTCCAGCTGACTTTTGGAATATGTATTCTTTACAACTGCAATCTCGTTCTCTACAAATCGCTTGTAAAGATATTCCTTATCATTACTCTCATCAACAGAAATTCCTCCGCGTCCTACGATCCTCAGCGGAACCTTCTCCATGTCAAGCCTGGACTGAAGATATTCCTTCATCCTTTTCTTCAGCTCGACAAAGCTACCGGCTCCAACCTTTTTCGCAAATCGAAGAACTGTTACTTCTGTAACACCCAACGACTCCGATAACTCCTTTAAAGATTGAAAACACACCTCTTCCGGATATGTGAAGAGATAGTCTGCGATCCTCTTCTGCACTGTACTGAGCGTGTCATACTTTCCTCTGATTTCTTCCAGAAAATTCATAATTCCCCCCAATTTATGACTTTTCACATTTTAACATGTTACTATTATAAACACATTTTAAGACAAATGTCCAGACGCATTTTAAAAAGCTCCGGTTTCGCCTGACGACGGACCGGAGCCTTTTATATTATATGCAAGTATTTATTTTGCAACGATATTGACAATCTTCTTCGGAACGTAAATTTCCTTAACAATGTTGCCTGTCAGCTTATTGCCAAGTGCTGCTTTACCTGCCTCGATCGCATCTTCCTTAGAAATCTCTGCCGGAACCATGATAACTAATTTTGTCTTACCATTGATCTGAACAGCAATCTCGATCTCATCATCTTTCATAGCAGCCTCATCGTATGCCGGCCATGTGGAATGGAATACGCTGCCTGTACCACCAAGTTCATTCCAAAGTTCCTCACCAATGTGCGGAGCAAACGGAGCAAGCAATGTTACGAATGTCTTTAATGTCTCTTTATCGATACCACCAGTCTTCTTAGCAAGATCGATGAACTTATTGTTGTACTCCATGAAGCCTGCGATAACAGTGTTAAGACCAAACTGATCAAATCTTGTTTCGATATCATAAACGAGCTTGTTGCGAAGCTTGATCATTTCTTTTGTTGCTTCGATGTCTTTGTCCTTGCTGTCCATAACCAGATTATAGAAACGGTTCAAGAATCTTGCAACGCCCTCAATACCTCTGTCATCCCACTCAGCATCTAACTCCGGCGGGCCAACGAAGAGTTCATACATTCTGAGTGCATCACAACCGTAATCTCTTACAAGATCATCCGGAGAAACTACGTTTCCTTTGGACTTACTCATCTTAATGCCATTCTTACCTGTGATCATACCCTGGTTGAACAGTTTTGTGAACGGCTCATCGAAATCAACTACGCCGATATCGTATAAGAACTTTGTATAGAATCTGGAATAGAGAAGGTGAAGTACCGCGTGTTCAACACCACCGATGTACATATCAACCGGTAAATACTTCTGAGCTTTCTCTTTGGAAACCAGTTCATCATTATTCTTGGAATCTACATAACGTAAGAAGTACCAGGAAGAACCTGCCCACTGCGGCATTGTGTTTGTCTCACGTTTTGCCGGAGCGCCACAGCACGGACATGTTGTGTTTACCCACTCATCAATTGCTGCAAGCGGGGATTCACCTGTACCTGTCGGCTGGTAACTCTCTACCTCCGGCAATGTTAACGGAAGCTGATCTTCCGGAACCGGAACGTTTCCACAGTTCGGGCAGTGGATGATCGGGATCGGCTCGCCCCAGTATCTCTGTCTGGAGAATACCCAGTCACGAAGCTTATAGTTCTCTGTTTTCTTACCGATACCCATGTTCTCGATCATGATCGGAGCTTCTTTCTTAAGGTAAGCAGACTCAAGACCATTCCATTCGCCGGAGTTGATCATGGTACCGCTTGCCTCTGTGTAAGCCTCTGTCATATTTTCGATCTCAATGCCATCTTTTGCGATAACCTGAATGATCGGAATATCAAATTTCTTTGCGAATTCGAAGTCACGGTCATCATGAGCCGGAACGCACATAATCGCACCTGTACCGTAATCAGCAAGTACATAATCAGACAGCCAGATCGGAGTCTTTGCACCATTTAATGGGTTAATTGCATAGGAGCCCGTGAATACACCAGTCTTTTCTTTGCCCTGGAGACGGTCTACGTTAGAACGCATGGAAGAATCGAAAATGTACTTTTCTACTGCTTCTCTTGTCTCGTCTGTTGCAAGAGATTTTGCCATTGCATGCTCCGGAGCAAGAACCATGAATGTTGCACCGTGTAATGTATCCGGTCTTGTTGTGTAAACTGTGATCTTCTCATCACTTCCATCTACCGGGAACTGAATTTCTGCACCATAGGATTTACCGATCCACTCGGACTGCATTTTTTTAACTTTCTCCGGCCAATCAAGTTTGTCAAGGTCATTTAATAATCTGTCTGCATAAGCTGTAATCTTTAACATCCACTGACGAAGGTTTTTCTTAGTAACCGGTGTACCACAACGCTCACATGCACCGTTTACAACCTCTTCATTTGCAAGACCTGTCTTACAGGACGGACACCAGTTGATCGGGAATTCCTTCTCGTATGCAAGACCCTTCTTGAACATCTGAACAAAGATCCACTGTGTCCATTTGTAGAAGGCCGGATCTGTTGTATTTACTTCCATATCCCAGTCATAAAGAGCTGCGATCTCATTGATCTGACGTTTGATGTTTGCAACGTTCTCGGCTGTGGAAATTGCCGGATGCACGCCCATCTTGATCGCATAGTTCTCAGCCGGAAGACCGAATGCATCCCATCCCATCGGGTGGATTACGTATTTACCTTTTAATAACTGATAACGGCTCCATACGTCAGAGATTACATAACCTCTCCAGTGACCTACATGAAGACCACTTCCGGACGGATACGGGAACATATCCAGACAATAATATTTTTCTTTTTTGCCGTCATCGACATTGACCGGGTTCTGTGCCCAGTGCTCACGCCATTTTTTCTCAATAGCGGTATGGTTATAATGTGCCATAACGATTCCTCCATAATCATGAATATAAAAAGCCCCCATCTCTATCCTAAAATATAGAGACGTGGGGGCTTACTCTCACGCGGTACCACTCTACTTCATACAATTTGTATGCGCTCATTTCCTGTTAACGGTTGGACCGGCACTGCCTACACAGATCTGCATCCTTCAGCATGCTACTCAAAGGCGAGTTCAAAAGCTTCTAAAATCCGTCTCGCACCAACCGACAGCTCTCTGCATTTCTTTCACTCTCTACTATTCCTTATCAAAGTATTTATTGTTCATAACTGTTTCATAATTTACCACAATCAAGCGTTTCTGTCAAGACTAAGGCGGGAATCTCTTCCCGCCTGCATTTCTAAACCTTATTTGCCGCTAACAGTTGTCTCAACTGACACTTCACTCTGCAGAGCCGCCTGTTCTTTCATTGCAACACGATCCTCAAGAGCTGCAAGAGTACCATAAATACCAAGGAGCGCCAAAACGATTGCCGCCAATCTTCTCTGTCCTTTTGTCATCTGCCACTCCTCCTGCCCTAGCCAAGCATCATCTTTTTAACGACTTTATCAACAATCCATCCAACCAACATTCCAAGCATGCTTCCACCAATGTACATGATCGCATAAAATGCCCATGCAACCACATCCGGAAGATTGAGCCAGTACTGCGGAATAAATGCAAGGAGGCAAAGAAGAGAATACAGTGGTTTAAATCCTTCCCTCAAACCGACAACAAATCCGATCAACATAGAACCGATCGGAAGCACCACTCCCATGATAAAAACAGAAACTTCATCGTTGATCATGAAAAGCGGACCACCATAATAAAACATCAGTGTTACCATAAAATACGGTAAAATCTGATTAAACTGCATTTTGATTTTTTCCATAAGAATTTTATCCTTTCCAAAACTGCTCTTTCAAGCAGACCATTTCATTCGATTATACTCGCTTCGCGCAAACAAGTCAAGAAACGCATTGACGTTTGACTTCTCCTGACGTATCATAAAACCAGATTTTATATTTATTTAAGAATTCTCATTAAAAGGAGACTGCCATCATGGAATATGTACATAATCTGGTCTGGCTCTGCCCGATGTTATTTATTGCCGGCTTTATTGATTCTATCGCCGGTGGCGGAGGTCTGATCGCCATGCCGTCATATATGATGTGTGGAATGCCAATCCACCTGGTCTACGGTTGCAATAAGTTTCAATGTGCATTCGGAAGCACAGCTGCTGCATATAAATATTTTAAAAGTGGATGCCTGGATGTAAAAATTACCGCAGTCAGCGCCATCACCTCCTTCCTTGCATCGATGATCGGAACACGGATCATCCTCTATCTGACTGATGCCCAGATCCGTTCTATGTTAATGGTTTTGCTTCCACTTTCTGCGATTTTGATTATTCTTGTAAAAAATGCATGGAATTATACGGCAAAGGTACAGCCGCTGACCGCGAGAAATATTCTATTAGCATTGACCACCGGAATGACCATCGGGCTCTATGACAGTCTCTATGGTCCGGGTTGCGGAACCATCGCACTTTTACTTTTTACACTCCTCTTTCACTACGATGTACGCACAAGCTCCGGTAATGCAAAGACGGTATTGATCGTATCCAACTACACTGCTCTTGTTTCTTATATCATATCCGGAAATGTGCCGTATGCGATTGCAATTCCATGTGCTATCAGTAATGTTCTTGGCAATTATCTCGGAGCCGGTTTTGCCATCAAAAAAGGGGCAAAAGTCATTCGCCCACTGATGATCTGCGTAGTTGCAGCTCTCATCCTAAAACTATTGTTAGGAAAATAGCATTATCCAAAAGAGGCCGTACACATTTCTATACGTGTACAGCCTCTTTCTTATTTCCTATATAACGTTTTTATCGTTAGCCGAGAAACTTCTCTGCAATCTTTACAAATACTGCAGAACCTGTCCAAAGAACATCTTCATCGATGTTGAATTTCGGATTATGATGCGGAACATCTGTGCCCTTCTCCGGATTTGCAGAGCTTAAGAACATAAATGCGCCCGGAACTTCTTTTACAAAGTAAGCAAAGTCCTCAGATCCCATGTTCGGAGCATCCACGTGATCGATCACGTTTTCAGCACCAACAACCTCTCTTGCACACTCACAAGCAAAAGCAGCCATTGCAGCATCATTCTTAACCGGCGGAGTTCCCCAGATGATCTCTACTTCAGCTTCACCGCGGAATGTCTTCGCTGTGGACTCAGCGATCTCGATGATTCTCTTTACCAAATACTGGCGAACTTCATCATCTAATGTACGCATTGTACCCTCGATGATAACCTCAGACGGGATAATGTTGTATGTATCGCCAGCCTGAATCTTTCCGATTGTCTGAACAGCCGGTTTTACAGCAGAAATCTCTCGTGCAATAATCTCTTCCAGATTAATTACAATATGAGCTGCGATATTGATCGGGTCGACACCTTTCTCCGGTGTAGAACCATGACAGCCATAACCTTTTACTTTAATGATATATTTATCATTGGAAGCCATTACATAGCCCGGAGTACAGATCACAGTACCTGCCGGAATCTTCGGAGAAATAATAGAGCCGATATGTGTACCAAACACAGCATCTACGCCATCTAAACAACCTGTCTCAATAGAACGGATCGCACCACCGGAGTTCTCTTCATCGGTCTGGAAGATCAGCTTAATTGTACCGGCAATATTTTCTTTATTCTCTGCAAAAATCTTACCAGCACCAAGAAGCATTGTCACATGAGCATCATGTCCACATGCATGCATCAGACCTTCATGTTCAGAAGCATAATCCACGCCAGTTCCTTCTTTAATCAAAAGTGCATCCATGTCAGCACGGAATGCAATTGTTTTTCCGTCTTTTGCACCTTTAATTGTTGCAGTCAGGCCGCTGTCTTTTTCATTTTCCACATATGGAATGCCCCACTCATTCAGCTTATTGATAATATAAGCTTTTGTCTTCGGAAGATTACCACCGAACTCCGGGATCTTATGAAGGTCTCTTCTCATTGCAACAAGTTCCTGCTGAATGTCTTTACACTTCTCCCACATATTATTCTCCACCTTTCATTCATTGAATTAACACAAAGACCGGCTCCCATAAAGAGAGCCGGCCAAAAATTTCAGGCTTTATCCTTCAATATTATTCTTCAGCTGCAGCTCTAGCTTCAACTTCTTTCTTCTGAACATCGCCCGGAGCCTGCTCGTAACGGCTGAACTCGTATGCGAACTCACCGATACCACCAGTCATGGAACGAAGGTCTGTGTTGTAACCAAACATCTCAGACATCGGAACATCTGCAACGATTTCCTGCTTACCGCCGTGGAGAGAGTTCATACCAAGTACACGACCTCTTCTCTTGTTAAGGTCACCCATTACATCACCTGTGAACTTATCCGGAACGATAACTTTAACAGATGCGATCGGCTCTAAAAGAACCGGTGTAGCTTTCATGAAGCCCTCTTTGAATGCGATTGTGGAAGCCATCTTGAATGCCATCTCAGAGGAGTCTACCGGATGGTAAGAACCGTCTAATAATGTAGCCTTGATACCAACTACCGGGTAACCAGCTAACGGGCCCTTTAAGCAGCATTCCTGCACGCCTTTTTCAACTGCCGGGAAGTAGTTCTTCGGAACTGCACCACCGAATACTTTCTCTTCAAATACGTATGCGGACTCAAGATCACCGGACGGCTCGAAGGACATCTTAACGTCACCAAACTGACCATGACCACCGGACTGTTTTTTATGTCTGCCGGCTGCTTCAACTTTCTTACGGATTGTCTCACGGAAAGCAAATTTCGGTTTGGAAAGTTCGATTTCTACTTTATATCTGTTTGCTAATTTGCTAACAACTACATCAAGGTGCTGATCACCGATACCGTAAAGTAATGTCTGACGGTTCTCTGCGTCTACAACTGCCTTTAATGTAAGATCTTCTTCCATCATTCTTGCAAGTGCACTGGAGATCTTGTCTTCATCGCCTTTAGACTTAGCAGCGTATGCCATGTATGTATACGGTGTGGAGATTTCCGGTTTGTGGTAAACGATCGGAGCTGTCTTAAGAGCAATTGTATCACCTGTGGAAGTGATGTTTAATTTTGCAACTGCACCGATATCACCAGCTTTGATCTCGGAAACTTCGATTACATCTTTACCTCTTAATACGTATAACTTACCAACTTTTTCTTCTGTATCTTTATTTACATTGTAAATTGTTGTATCAGCTTTTAATGTACCTGTGCAAACTTTCATTAAGGAGTATTTACCGATGAACGGATCTACTACTGTCTTGAATACTCTTGCAGACAGGGAAACATCTTCATTATACTTTGCTGTGAAGCGCTCACCTGTGGAAACATCAACACCAACACACTCGAAGTAATCCGGAGCCGGGAAGTAACGATCAATTGCATTTAAGAGAGCATTGAAGCCCTGGCAGTTGATACCGGAACCCATCATAACCGGAACGATGTTACCTTCAGAAACGTGTGTCTGAACTGCTGTATAGATCTCATCCTGTGTGAACTCGTCACCAGAGAAGTAACGCTCCATGTACTCTTCGCTTGTCTCAGCAACCGCTTCCATTAAAGCATCGCGAGCGATACCAAGGTTTTTCTCTGTGTACTCCGGAATCTCGCACGCCTCATACTCAGACATATTTGTGAAACGACGGCCTTCCATCTTAACAACGTTAACGAAACCAACGAATTTTTCATTTTCACGGATCGGAACCTGGAACGGAGCGATCTTTCTACCGAATCTTCTCTCAAGCTTTAAGATAAGCTCTCTGTAGGAAGCATGGTCATCATCCATGTTTGTAGCGAAGATGATTCTCGGAAGTCTGTACTTCTCACAAAGCTCCCAAGCTTTCTCTGTACCAACTTCGATACCTGCTTTACAGTTAACAACGATGATCGCTGCGTCTGCAACGCTAACTGCCTCTTCAACTTCACCTACGCCATCGAAGTAACCCGGTGTGTCTAACAGGTTGATCTTGATGTTGCCTTCTGCGCCTGCATACTCGATCGGAACCATTGTTGTAGAAATGGAGAACTGTCTCTTGATTTCCTCTTTATCGTAATCGCTGATTGTGTTACCGTCAGCAACTTTACCCATTCTCTTTGTAACACCTGTCACATATGCAAGTGCCTCTGCAACTGTTGTCTTACCTGCGCCGCCGTGTCCTAACAGTACGACGTTACGGATGTTTTTTGTTCCATAAATGTTCATAATTCTAATTCCTCCCGTACACTATTTTTAACGGTCTTCTCTAAAAGACCTCTTTATAAACATATGAGAAACGGAACTTTATTCCTCATTCATTTACCCATGCAAACATTCTACCAAAAAGGCTTTAAAAATACAAGCAAAATGTGCAATTTGCACAAAATATTTTAATCATTTAACGAATGTAGTGGTGTGTATGTCCCATCAGGATTTGGTCTGAACACAAAATGCTCTTTCAAATAAATTACATCCGGACGATTTACCGTTTCCAACTCTGCAAGAATCGCCGCCTTAGCCACCACAATCGCTCCCGCGGCTTTCGCAAGTTCTTCAATCGCACGGATTGAATCACCTGTCGCGATCACATCATCGATCAAGGCAATTCGTTTTCCCTTAATCTTCTCAGCATCACATCCATTCAGATATAATGTCTGTTTTGCCTGGGTTGTAATGGAATAAACGGTAGATTCGATCGGATCCTGCATATAAGGCTTGCGACTTTTTCTCGCAACAATAAATTCCTTCATCCCCATAAGCCTTGACATCTCATATGTGAGACACATACCTTTTGCCTCAGCTGTCATCAGATAATCCACTTCCGGCAAACGCTTTACCAACTCAGGAGCTACGGCCTGTACCAGTTCTGTATCAGACAGGCAAACAAAGCTTGCAAGTGCAAGATTTTCTTTAATCTTCACATATGGGAGTTTACGTTTCACTCCGCAGATTTCAAAATCAAAATACTTCATTTCCTGTTCCATGATACTCCTCTTCCTTTCCATGCACCTTAACCGCACACCATTGTTAGAAGTATAACATTGTGTCACTATTCTGTAAAGATAAAAATGCACCTTTTTACCACTTTAATCTGTTGACATTCCGTATTTCGTACATTAAAATTTAAGTTCAGGAGGGAATAGTTATGACTGAATCTACAATTGGCTTTATCGGACTTGGACTGATCGGTGGTTCCATTGCCCGTGGCCTGAAACGTGCGAATAAAAATTTAACCATTATGGCGTACATGAGAACAACATCCAAACTAGAGCAAGCCAAAGAGGACGGTATCGTTGATGTGGTTCTTAATGGGATTGATGAGACACTTTCTCAGTGTGATATGATTTTTTTATGTACTCCGGTGGAATTCAATGCCTCCTATTTGGAAAAAATCCGCCCATTTTTAAAACCTGGTGCGATTCTTACCGATGTGGGTAGTACAAAGACAAATATTCATAAACTTGTGACCGAAATGGATATGGAAGATATCTTCGTAGGCGGACATCCAATGGCAGGTTCGGAAAAGACAGGTTACGAACATTCTACCGATCATCTTCTCGAAAATGCTTACTACATTATTAGTCCAACATCGAAAACTACATCTGAGCAGATCGAACGCTTGAAGCAGGTTGCACTTGCTCTACGCGCGATCCCCTTGGTATTAGATTATGAAGAGCATGATTTTTCTGTTGCTGCGATCAGTCATCTCCCACATTTGATCGCTTCCAGTCTTGTAAAATTAGTCAAAGACAATGACAGAGAAACCGAAACCATGAAACGAATCGCTGCCGGCGGTTTTAAAGATATTACGCGCATAGCCTCCTCTTCTCCTGTCATGTGGGAGCAGATATGCATGACAAATACTTCTAATCTGAAAGTCTTGATGAGAAGATATATTGAATCGCTGGAATCGATTTATGAAGATCTGGAAAACCACAACAGTCAGGGAATTTATGATCTATTTGATGAATCAGGAAAATACCGTGATACATTTTCCAGTATCAAGCGCGGTGCCGTCGCTCCGAATCATTCGTTTTCTGTAGATGTAGTGGATGAACCAGGTTCCATTGCGATCCTCTCTGCTATTCTGGCTTCCCGAGGTATAAACGTAAAAAATATTGGTATCAACAATGCCAGAGATTATGGAGAAGGTGCTCTTCGAATTGAGTTCTATTCTGAGGAAAAGAAACTGGAGGCTGCAGAATTATTAAAGAGATATAATTACAGCCTATCACGTTAGAAATGAGGCATAATATGAAATTGAGAACTACTTCCCGTTTGCGTGGAGAGGTAATGATCCCGGGGGATAAATCCATCTCCCACCGCAGCATCATGTTCGGCTCTATATCTAAAGGAACAACGGAAATCCATAACTTTTTAGAAGGTGCCGATTGTCTTTCTACCATTTCATGTTTCCGTAATTTGGGAATTGATATTGAAAATAAGAACGGAATCGTGACCGTTCATGGAAAAGGCCTTCGTGGTCTGAAAGCACCAAATTGCATTTTGGATTGCGGAAATAGCGGAACGACAACCCGCCTGATTTCCGGTATCTTAGCACCACAACATTTTGATGTGACTCTGACGGGAGATGATTCCATTCAGAAACGTCCGATGAAGAGAATCATGGAACCTCTCTCCTTGATGGGCGCTGATATTACGAGTGTTCATAATAATGGGTGTGCACCACTTTCCATCCGTGGAAGACACCTTCACGGAATTCACTATCATTCGAATGTTGCTTCTGCACAGGTAAAATCTGCCATCCTTCTTGCAGGACTTTATGCAGATGGAGCAACATCCGTAACAGAACCAAAATTGTCAAGAAATCATACAGAGCTGATGTTACAATTCTTTGGCGCGGATGTGCGTACTTCCGGTACCACTGCAACGGTCCTCCCAGCTACTGAATTGTATGGAAATAATATTCAAGTTCCAGGCGACATCTCGTCTTCTGTTTATTTTATTGCAGCAGGGCTGATCCTTCCAAATTCTGAAATTTTGATCCGAAACGTCGGTATCAACCCTACTCGCGACGGTCTGATCCGTGTTTGTAAAGCTATGGGCGCAGATATCACTCTCCTTAATGAAAACCATGATTACTCTGAGCCAACAGCAGATATTCTGGTTCGAACCAGTAATTTAAAAGGCACTATGATCGAAGGCGATATCATTCCAACCATGATTGATGAACTGCCAACAGTTGCACTGATGGCTTGCTTTGCAGAAGGCACTACGATCATCCGTGATGCAGCAGAACTAAAAGTAAAGGAATCCAACCGCATTTCCATCATGGTTCAAAACCTCACTGCCATGGGTGCAGATGTAGAGGAAACGGATGACGGCATGATCATCCATGGTGGGAAGCCACTTCACGGTGCTGTGATCGAAACCAAAAAAGACCACCGCATTGCGATGACCTTTGCAATTGCCGCAATGGCTGCTGAAGGTGAAACCGAGATACAAGACGCAGAATGCGTTGATATCTCTTATCCGGGGTTTTATCGAGATTTGATTTCGTTAGCGAAGTAAGTGTGTATTTAATTGAGGAAATGTTTTTTAAAAAGAGCATTTCCTCTTTTTGTTCATTCCCATATGCTGTATTCTGCAAACAAGCTGCGTTTCCGAATTTTGTACGTCCATCTATTATCAACCGCTCTCGACCAACTCAGCCCTGACTGGCTTCAGACAAGTCTCCGCGGTTGAAATTAGTCCGTACAAAATTTTCGGAAGCCTTGCTAATGTTAGCAGAATACAGCATATGGAATCGAACAAAGAGTAGAAATGCACAAAAACACCTTCTCAATGTAAATACACTTTATCGATAGGTTTCTCACATACTAAAAGAGCCAGTTATCTAGAGGAATGCACAATTGCAGTATTTAGGTTTAGAAAAATAAAAAAGTATCTGATAGAAAATCCCGTACATATCTCAAATGATAGGCTGGACGACTGAGCTTCA
>JAZTZT010000175.1:0-6972 GCA_045637605.1 Pilosibacter sp. | reverse complement strand
CCATCTCGTACGATCTCCGGTGGAGCCAGGAAGAAATTCGTAAAGACGTTGATCGCACTTCCTGCCATCAACAGGAACATCCAGAGTCTATCGATTCCACGCTTTGCCTCTCCAGCATATTCACGAATAAAACGGAAATATGTACATGGGAGCAACCAGATCCCGATAACCGAAACATGGTACCAGAATTCATAAGACGGCCAAACTATTGCTCGCATGAGCAGGGAGCCACCTGTCCAGAATACCATGTTAACCAATACAATAATAAATCGATCGATCAGGCTGTTTCTCTTTGCCGTAAGGAAGGCCATCAGAAAGAACGCATAGCAGTAAAGAGCAATGATCGATATAGATAAATAATCACTCATTATGCGAGAGGCCACCTCCTCACGCTTCTGCCGATGTGTTCTTGTGCTCTGACTAACTCACGCACATCATGAACCGGCGGATTAATATGCCTCAACTGTTTTCCGGTTGAGAGTTCGTATTCATTAAATGTTCCACAACGGAGAATGGTAATCTCCAACGGATCCATTCCGAGAATACGTTTTAAATCATTGTAATCCTGATCCACATATTTGAAATATACGGTCAGGTGCTCTTTTAAGAGCTCTCTGCTGACTGCACGGCTCACGATTGTCTCCGGATCCAGCTCTACATATAAATGAAGATACGGACGTCCTTTGTCTTCTGTGAACTCTTTGAGTGCAACCCAGTTTTGTATCTTCAATCCGGAAAGGTCTATGACACTTCGGATCGAATTCTCAGATATTCTCGTAAATCCTGCGATGTCAATGATCGAAGGAATACGGTCAATATATTCAAATCGAGGGATCTTTGTCTCATCTTCCCGGTTTGTAAGTCCAAGACAGCGATACATGTCACCCACACGATAACGTGCAAATGCGCCGCCTTTCAGAACAGTCAGTGCAATTTCGTAGACCTCTCCCGGAACAACCTCGTCCATTAAGACCGTCTTCGGTTGATAAGATGGATCTTTCATATTTCTTTCCAGTTCAATTTCCGGAATAAATTCATAGAAACATGTATCCGGGAAGAAATATAAGCCGTTTCTCGTCCAAGTTTCAATACCGATACAACTTGGTTCTGTTCCGGAGAATACCTCGATCGGGCGAACACCCCAAAGATCTTCCAGATCGTCTTTATAGCAACGGTTATCCGTTCCTGCACATACAAAACCTTTCAGTTTGAATAAATCCTTCGGTTTTAACTCTCGATTTTCTTTTTTACAAATTTGTTTTGCCTTTATGTAACGAAGCAACATCGTCGGTGACATAGAAAATGCCTTTTTTAACAAGGAACCCTTGCTGCCTTCCGACATCTTCGAAACACTCAGACTCACATAATATGCTACGCTGCCCAGACCAAAGAAGAAATCAATTCCCTTCTTCATGCCCATCTTGAAACCTTTCTTATTTCTTTCAGAAAAGCTCATATTAACAGCGTCATCTACATGCGGTAAAAACTCTACATTTACCTCATCGGTCAATGCAAGCGGAATAAGCCCCGTTGTATATGGTAACGGAGCTAAAGCATAGAGGAAGGTATCCCCAATTTCGATATCAAATTTTCCCTTTTCCGTACTGGTAGAAAGGATCATACATGCGAGTACATTCGTCTTATAAGTCTGCAGCATGCCTTTCGTATACGGAGCTACTTTGATCGGGTGTTTTCCACCCTCCCAGGTTGTCTGAATCCAGATAATCGGTTTATCCGGCAGCATATCTTCTTTCTTGAGCAGAAGAACATCCGCATAATCTTCATAGGTTGTCAACGGAACCATCTTACGGAAATCTTCCAATGTCTCCGGTTTCTTTCCGTTTAAGATCTTCTTGCCAAGAGGACAATTGCACCATAATTGCATCTGCTCTTCGAGCAGACGTTTCTGGATTTTCATATACTGTTCCATATCCAGGTCCAGGAATCCACAATATTCCTGCCAGATACGTTCATATTCCCTGTTTTTGAGTTTGTCCTCGAAAATCATACCTTCACCTGTCCGTTTTCTACCGTTTTAATGTCGTTTCAACGGCAATAAAAACGGAACTTCTTTCTGATAATCCCCATAGTCCGAAAACTCATGGGGAAAAATCCATATATCCTGATACCATGCGTACAAAAGATTGACCAAAGACAAGATCATTCCGTACACAATCGATGTTTTACTTCCACATGCTCCTCCAAGACAAAGGAAACATCCGAAGAACCACCAGATACCGGGATGTCGGCAAACACCATAGATACCGGTCCTGCAAACCTTTTGTTGATCTGGCCCCTGACAATAAGTACTGTCAAAAGGAAGAGCAAAAAACAATGTATAAATCAATCCAATCAGACAAAGAACTGATCCACCAAGCCAGATTAGCCAACCTGCGCTCTGATTGTTCCAAGCCTCATATATAAAACTGACACCTGCAACAACCTGACACAGACATCCTATCCAAAAAAAGCCAGACATCCAACTTTTCTTCCAAAACACACGGTTCCAATCATACAAGAAACATAGAATAAAACCGCTGCTTCCGATAAGAAGTTCCATATATTCATCCCTTCTTTTTGCATACACCAAGAAACCATTCGTCTACAGACTTCTGGTAATATAACCTATCTTAACACAATATTAAGAAAAAATAAACACTTTTCCTGACAATCTTTTTGTCTATCAAAGCAACATCTGGTATTTTTGACAAAAAGAACACAATAAATTGGGGGAAATCCTTGATAATATCATCAAAAAACACAATATATTGAATGCTTAATTTTCTAAGTTTTTTCTAATATATGTGTATTTTGATGATTTTTATCATTTTTATATTGTATTTTGCAAATCGTCAGATTACTTTTCTGGTTACTTTTTTCACTTTACTCAATTGCAAGTCTCACAATTGCATCATGGAGAATTTCCGTTCCTTTCTGAATATCTTCGTAGTCTGTCCATTCCTCCGGAACATGACTTCTTCCATTCAGACTCGGAACAAACAGCATTGCCACATCACAGATCGCACTCATGATCATTGCATCATGTCCGGCTCCGGATAACATACGCTTACAGCTGATGTTCTTTTCTTTGGCAATTTCTTCGAAAATGTCTTGAACCTTTTTATTTGTATATACGGATTCAATTCTAAGGATTTCATTCACCTCGAAGCTAAGTCCAGGATATGTAGTTACACTTTCTTCTAAAGATTTACGGATTTCTTCCAGCACAGCTCCTACGCTATCCATATTTTTGCCACGACAATCAATCTTAAATACGGTTTCATTGGCCACTACATTCATTGCACCAGGTTTTACTTCTACACTACCACATGTCACCATGGTTCCATCCCCAAGCTCCGCCGTTTTTGAAGTTCCACGCACCAAAGCGCGGGCTGCTGCCAACATCGTATCTGCACGCATATTCATCGGTGTTGACCCGGAATGATCGGAACGTCCTTTTACTGTTACTACCCAACGTCTGAGTCCTGCAATCGCATCTACAATACCTATCTCTATTTTCTCTGCATCCAGTACCGGTCCCTGCTCAATATGTAGTTCAAGGAACATACGTACCTTTTCCGGATCCAAGATCGCTTCGTTTGCTTTCTCCGGATCAAGTCCATATTCTCTCATCGCCTGTGCCATGCTGATTCCGTCCATATCAAGGGAGTTTTCTAACTCATTTTCATAGAGCTGACCACACATTGCACGACTTCCGAACAGACCACCGCTAAATCTGGTTCCTTCCTCTTCTGCTGTTGCTACAAATTCAATCGGACAATTTGGAACAAAGCCCTCTTCCTTCATAACACGAGCCACTTCCAAAGCTGCCACAACGCCTGCAAGACCATCAAATCTGCCTCCTGTTCTGACCGTGTCAAAATGGCTTCCTGTCATAATGACCGGTGCATCCGGAGTTTTTCCTTCCATACGTCCAATAATATTACCGACTGCGTCTTCACGAACAGAAAGTCCAATCTCCTTCATAACTTTTACAATGTAATCTCGTGCTTCTGCAAACTCTTTTGTGTAAGTCTGTCTGCAACATCCCGGTCCCTGTGTCACACTAATCTTTGCAAGCTCATCAATATCGTAACGGATTCTTTCTAACTTTGTTTTCATATCGTTCGTCTCCTTTTCACGTTCAAAATAACTTATTTCTATTATATCAGAATTTTTGTATATTTCCATCAATCTGTGGAAAACTATGTAAAACGAAACATAATATAAAGGAGGATCATTTCTCATGTTTTTAGACAAAATTGCTCTGTTGCTGACAATCGTCGGTGCCATCAACTGGGGAGCTATTGGATTATTCAGCCTGGATCTGGTTGCCATGATCTTTGGCAATATGTCTCTCCTCAGCCGAATCATCTACTCTCTTGTGGGTGCAGGAGGTCTCTGGTGTATCACACTCTTATTCCGTGACACGACTGCCGGAAATTCAAACGAATAAGCAGTAAAAAGGCACAGAACCTGATTGCCCATCAGACTCTGTGCCTATTCCTTTATCACTTATTTTGCTTTCCAGATCATATCCGGTGTAATATCTGCCAGTGTCTTCGCACCGCACATTGCCATCGTATCTTCAAGCTCTGCACCGATCTTGTCCACATAGCACTGAACGCCTTCTGCACCGCCTCCATAAACTGCGGAAACGAACGGACGCGCGATGATCACACCATCTGCACCCATTGCAAGCGCCTTGAATACATCTGTACCGGTTCTGATACCGCCATCAACAAATACTTTGATCTTACCATCAACCGCTTTCACGATATCCTCAAGAACTTCTGCAGTTGCAGGGCACTGATCCAGTACACGACCACCATGGTTGGAAACAAGAATTGCTGCTGCTCCTGCTTCCATTGCTTTTAACGCTGCCTTTGGTGTCATGATACCTTTTACGATAAACGGTACATCAACCATTCCAACGATTTCTTTTAACTCTTCTACGGTCTTGCTTCCTGCCGGCGGAGTCATATTTTTTAAGAATGGAAGACCTGCCGCATCCACGTCCATCGCAACTGCGAATGCGCCACTCTTCTTTACGAGTTCCATTTTCTCACGAACAGTATCCAGGTTCCACGGTTTTACAGTCGGAACACCAACTCCGTCTGCTGCCTCGATCGCTGCTGTCGCACCTTCCATAACAGCCGGATTTACACCATCACCGGTAAATGCAGCGATACCTGCTTTTGCACAAGCGTCTACAAGCACGTTGTTATATGTCATATCATTATACTTATCACTATAATGCATAGCAACTGCGCCAACCGGACCTGCAAAGAACGGATATTTGAATGTCTTTCCAAAAAGTTTCATAGATGTGTCAACTGGAGCATTCTCACAAAGAGTATCCATATTCACACGAATATCCTGCCATTTCTGATAGTTGCGGATCGCACCGTCACCACTACCCTTAGCACCCGGACCCGGCATCTGGTTTCTGCAAGCCATACCGTTACAAACCGGACATGCTTTACAATAGTTACCAATACATGTACGTGCCTCTTTTAATACATCATTAAAGTTCATCATTATACCCCTTTCACGAACTGTTAAGATTTCTCTTCTTCCATTATGCTACGAATTTCGATTTTTGTAAATCACAAACAAACTGTGATTTTTTCAAATCCCTCTTCCCAGAATATTTCTGCAAGCAATGCAAGATTCGCTTCACTGTATTCAATTTCTTTGGAACAATCTTTTGCATTCAGAATACGGTCTTCTTTTGAAAGACTTCCTGTTTCTATATACTTTGCAACGTCCAACAGTCGGATCAGCAGAATACAAAATGCTGTAAGACATCCCCTTGAATAGATATCTCCATCTGTTCTACATTTCATAAAATACCGATACACGAAATAAACTGTCAGATGTTCATATTCATAATCTCTTTCCTGCATTTCGACTAACATATTCTTCTCTGCTTCGCAAAACATTGAACCATCCTTCAACTTGTCACGCAGGTATTCTAAGCGAGTCGGCCATATCTCATCGATTGGTTCCAATTTCTCACAATAAGATACGATTGTTTCATACGCAGAAATCTTATCTTGATCTTCCGTATCACTCTCCTCGAAAATAACCTCACGATAATACTCTGCTGATTCTCCGATCTCATCTAAATTTCCGAAATCCAAAGCATCCTGAAGTTCTTCCACATATGTAAGAAATTGTTTCAGACGTTGCCAAACAGACTGCTTACGATCCTGCAAAACAGCAAATGCAGTCTCGCGTGCTTTCATTAGCACACTTATAAGTTCTGCATCCTCATTTTCTTCTTTTATATCCGGAAGATCATCCAACTCCTCCTCTTCAACAAAACCGGCCTTCTCCTCATGTTCAAGGATCAGACGTGCAGCCGCTTCACAGCATAGTCCAACACCAGCTTCGGTTAAACCATCATACCATTCATAATAACGCGGATGCTCCCGGCAGATTTCACAGAGAGACCCTTCTCCTAGTCCAATGATCAGATCACATAAATTCTCCTGATTCAAAAACGGACAACGCTCTTCTTTCCCTTGCAAGATGAAATGTCCTTCTTCCCAGTCGATGCATGTTTTTAATCGATTTCCCAGTTCTCCTGTCACGCGGCGATACTCCGCCTGTCGCTCTTCATCTACATCAATTTCCCAGCCAATGCAGCAGCTATCACTACAATCACCTGCTATACATTGAAATCGATCATAATAATCAGGCTTCCGAATGATCATCCTTCTCCTCCTTCATGCAGCTTCGGCCGGTTCCTTGCTCCAGCATTTCGTCATACTCTTCCCATGAGATATAGCGGCCTCCCATACTCTCAAGATGATCTGTCCGAAACTGACAGTCAATAAACATAATCCCTCTGTTTTTAATATACTCAGAAAATGCGATCAACGCCGTTTTGGAACCATTCGTCTTTTCTGAAAACATACTTTCTCCAAAGAAACACTTACCTACTGCTACACCATAAAATCCGCC
>JAZTZT010000174.1:0-3229 GCA_045637605.1 Pilosibacter sp. | reverse complement strand
TTCCGCTTTGTCCGTAAATTTCTGTTAATATTGCCATTTGGTTCTCCTTTCTAAATATTTTTCCAGTTTCGATTTATTGAAATATATTTGTCTTCCGTGCCGGAATCCGACTTCGTGGAACTCTTCGCTGTGTGATAATCTCTGCAGCATATTCCTTCCGTAGCCGAGATCCCGCAGTTCTTTGATTGTGAAGATCTCTTTTGTCATTCCGGCACCTCCATCCATTCGATCTGGCTGCTAAGCACTTCTGTCTCCGGATAGCCCTTCCCGCAGATGTGATACGTCGATGGATCCGATTTCCTCAGGATGATGAATCCCGCAAAGGTTGTATACGGTCTCCCTTCGTACCGGATCAGGACCAGCTCTGATGACACTGCTTCGTCAAGTGCAAGACGTGTGTCCAGGATCGGCGGGCGGAAGTGTAAGTTTTTCCAGCTCATCTGTTCAGCACCTCCTCGATGTGTCTGTCGACCCGTGCGATCGTCTCGTCGGATCTCGCCAGGCTAACCTTAGACAGCGTGATCATCAACACAGTTACAATCACTATCGCCAGAAGACAGATCAAAAACTTTTTGTTCATATCTTTTTTTCCTTCCTATTTGTCAAAGTAAATATCTATGGATTTGATTCGGTGTTTTGTCGTGATGATGATTTCATCTTCGTGTGAGATCCGGTCGATCTCTTCCCGCAGGTTGTTGATCTCTTCCCTGGCATCCGCCAGCTTCTCAAGTAATGTGACGGGATCGTCTTCCGGAGTTTCGATTCTTCTTACGTCCATACTGTCCTCCTTCCAATTAAATTGAATGTCGATGGCATAAAAATCAGAGCTCAATATCTCCGATTTCTATCTCCAGTGCTTCGGCGATCTTGATCAGCGTATCAATTCGCGGTTTGAATTTTCCGGTACGAATGTTAGAGATCGTGGTTTCCGAAACACCTGTTTTTTCAGCTAATTCTGCTGATGTCAGGTCTCTGAGTGCCATCCACTGCTTTAGTGTAAGTTTCACTATATGTACCTCCTTTTCCTGAAATTGAACTCAATATCTTGTGTTCTTGTTAGATACTATAATCCAATTTAATTGGAATTGCAATAACTTTTTTAAAGAAATTTGCAATTTCTTTGAAATGATACTATAATAACCTTCACGAAGGAGGTGTGTATCATGAAAGAAATCAACAGAAATATAGCAAATAACATTCGCCAGTATATGGACAGTTTAGGGATCACTCAGCTCGAACTGGCTGACCTTCTCAGCTGTTCCAACACGACTGTGTCGATGTGGATCCGGGGCAATTCCGTACCACGCCTGGATAAATTAGATAAGATGTGTGAGATCTTCGGATGCACACGTCAGGACCTGATCAGCGACACTCCGAAGACAAAAGAACAGATTCTGCACGATCAGCTTGTTGCGACCTTTGTAAAAGACTTTGAAGCTTTACGTCCGGAGCAGCAGCTTCGTGTAATTGCATACATGAAACAATTAATAGATTTATAGGAGGGGAAACATGAAAAAGGGATTATTAACATTATTAACAATTTTGATCACCGCTGCCATGCTGGTGGCGTGTGGATCATCCATCCCAAAGGGAATGTCTGAAAAAACTTATGATTGCGGGATCCGTGCCCTGGAAATCATGGAACAATATAATTCCGAAGACATCACAAAAGACGAAGCGGATGCTCAACTCAATAAAATTCAGGACGAGCTGATTGATGAAAGCAAAACCATCGCAGCAGAATATGAAGGAATGAATTATACTCTGTCTGGGTATATCATTATTTTCAACAGTGGAAACACTGACGTTGCGGTAGAAGCTCTCCGGAAAGATTTAGGAAAGTAGGCCAGCCATGAAATACAGAAAACAAATTTATTTAGGCTTTGACCCTTCCGGAAGACAGATCCGGAAGTGGGTCTCAGCTGATTCAAAAACAGAATTAAAAGAAAAGATCCTGCGGATCCAGACAGAACTGCAGCAGCTCTCCAACCCTTCCGAGATCACGTTCCGGAAGTATTCAGAGCAATGGATCCAGACGTACAAGAGCCACAGGGCGAAACAAACACAGGATATGTACCGGTTCGCCCTCCGGAAGTGTTCTGTGCTCGACATGATCCCGGTCAAGAAAATAACAAAAACGATGTGCCAGGATATTATCAACGAGTCATGGGATGCTCCCAGTTCTGCTGCCACTCTTGCATTAACGATGAAACAGATCTTCAAGAGTGCGATCGCGGACGGTATCATCGCAACGAACCCTGCGACATCACTCAGCCTTCCAAAAAAGCCACAGAGCAAATTTTATCTGTTAACTAAGGAAGACCTCGAAAAAATCAAAAACGCCGAAATGAGCGATTCTGACCGCCTGTTCGTGACAATTCTGCAGGTGTTCGGACTCAGGCCGGCGGAAGCACTGGCTCTGAAGCCGAATGATTTTGACTGGGACAATCAGGTGCTGCATATCACGAAGGCTGTGGAATTATCCAATGATAACAGATCGCAGATTAAAGCGACAAAAACGGAAGTCACCAGAGACGTTCCGATCCCGGAGGAGCTCATCGCACCGCTCCGCGACCAGATCAAAGCAAAGAAGAGTTTTCTGGTCTTCACTAAGGCAGACGGTACCCTGCACACGAAAAGTTCCTACAGACGGCTCTCAGAGCGTGTACTGAAGGCGATCGACATCCCGGAAGCGACGCTGTACTCGTTCCGGCACCGCAGGGCGACGGATCTGTACTACCTGGCACAGTCCGGAGTGATCTCCACAAAAAAGGCAGCGACTCTCATGGGCCATTCAGAGATCGTCTTCCTGAAGACTTACTCACACGTTGACGATGAAATGGAATCGAAAAATATCTATCAGAATTTCGACTTCAAATTGGTGAGAAATTGGTGAGAAATTTTCCGATTGGTGAGAAATTGGTGAGAAATAATGGACATTTTCGGGCATAAATGGTGACTTTCGGGAAAGTCAAATAATGAGTATAAAAAAAGCGGAAATCCAATAATATCAAGGGTTCCTGGGATTTTTTTGCTAATGAGCGTGCGGGGATTCGAACCCCGGACAACTTGATTAAAAGTCAATGTATCTTTCCTTTAATACCAAGGGTTTCCGCCATTTTTTGTGAGAAAATGGTGAGAAATTTATGAAAACCGGCGGCAGGCTGGAAGTATTGTATGGCTGTCTGAAAAGGTGCGAAAAGAAACAGTTCGGTTTTTGTATGAAGGA
>JAZTZT010000173.1:0-3511 GCA_045637605.1 Pilosibacter sp. | reverse complement strand
AGTTTTAGATATGCATTATTAATGGAAAGGAAGGATTACTCCAAAACGAATGAATCCAAAACATCTTAGGAAAGAGAATAGAGAAATACATGTTATTGGAATATGAATTCTCATTTATAAATCGACCGTTGTACTCAAAAGATTTTCCCGATCATATAGCTGATAGGACAAACCTCCTTAAAATTGCCGAATATAACAATCGTCATCACGGAATTATTGATAATGATTTTTTGAAATGGGCATTGAAGAACAATATTCCATATGAAGCTGTCCTCTGGTTTGTTAAAGACTTTTCCGAACAAACAGACGGAGAACTTTTGCAGCTCATTGATGCGTATTTTTGTCCTTATACCATTTATTGCGATGAAAGTAGCAATGCCGTGAAATTTCGCTTTAAGGATGAAACAGGTAGATTGAACGTTGATTGGCGCAATGATTTTGTTCTCGGAGGTATTGCTTATGAGGGTGATACGCCACCATTTGACATTGACGAGCTGTTTACATCATTCAAACTCCAAAAGACAGTAACAGATGCAAAGCTTGGAAACATTGCGAAATACAAAGGGGATGATGTTAATCGCTTTATTGATATACTGAAATCAAAAAAAGTAAGTCTGTTTCTAAGCGCATTGTGGAATAGCAATACATATATTCATTGGTCAACGCAAAGCTTACTGTATTTTGCGTTGGTGGATATCGTTGACTCTGTGATGGATATCCCTTATATGTTGAACGAGATAAAGAATGTCCTTTACAAATATGTTCGTACAGATATCGACTGTTTCTTGGAGTTTCTCGCGAGATATAATTATCCTAATATTAAGGCAGAAAAGGTCGAAGATTTTTGTGAGGAATTCATCTCTTGGATAGAATCGATAGAACCTGAATCGCATGAAGATGAGTTTTGCTTGGAGTTTTTAAGACAAGGCACAAAATCATCCAAAAAATCAGGGCAGCTTGTTTTTATTACTGAAAATAAAGAGGATGAAAGCCAAGAAGATTTTCTCATTGACAACTTTGTTCCCATCTACGCTTCTCGTCTTGGCGAATTTCCATGTTCGACGATACATTTTGATAAGTGCGGTATAGCAGAGGAAAACATTGAAGGACTCGCGAAAGTTTTTTGTGATATAAAGAAGCCAAACTATGACTTCCTGGTTTCAACCGAAAACAGATGGATACAGCTCTGCGATTTCGTATCAGGTATCATAGCAGCTTTGCTTGCGTTTGTTAATGAGAATGACCTCGACGAAATCAACACGGTAATTGAGTCATTTGATGAAACACAAAAACAGAACCTCAAATTACTGATGGGATTAATACGAAAAAGCGTAGATAAGAATAAATATTTTGACCATATGTCGTGCAACCTGGAACAAGGAGAACGAATCCGGCATTTAACATCAATCATAAATTATCTATAAGGAAGACGAAAACATGGAATTTATAAAACTTCCATCCAATTCAGAGAAAATACTCTTAAAACTTGCTCGTGCAGAAAATCCAACTCAGGTATTAAAGGATCGATACGAAGGAATTTCGATACAGGAAGAACAGGAGCTTGATGGCATTGTGAGAGAATTAAAAGAATCCGGCTACATTGATGTAAAATGGGCGGATAATATGCCATGAATAGTTACACTTAATAATTCTGCAAGAACATACGAAGAGCAACTTGCTGAATATCAACTTCAAAAACATATGCCAACCACACAGGGAACAAAGGTGAAAACAATTATTTTTATAAGTCATAGATCAACAGACAAAGATATTGCAGATATGTTGGTAGATTTCTTTTGTGGAACAGGAATCTCAAGAGATGCTATTTTTTGTTCTTCCTTGCCGGGGAATGATGTAAACGAAAAAATATCAGATGAAGTTAAAAAAGCTTTGAAAGAGAGTGCGGTTAATATTGCAATTCTTTCCCATGATTATTATCAAAGTGCCTATTGCCTTAGAGCAATTCCAGAAAAGAATGCACATAAGCAGCGGCAGAAAACCAACCGAGAATATCCTCACAAGAAATCGTAGTATACGCCTCAGAAATTGCATTGGCAAGAAGAGCAGCGTCCCGAGCCTTCCGTTTGCGCAGAAATGCTTTGATCTTTGACCACAGCATCTCAATCGGATTCAGATCCGGACTGTACGGGGGAAGGTAGAGAACCGATGCTCCTTTCTCTTCAATCGCCTGTCGGACACCGGCTACTTTGTGGACACTCAGATTGTCCATGATTACAATATCTCCCACTTTCAGCGTAGGAGCAAGATCGTTCCGGATATATTCCAGAAAAGTCTCTCCGTTCACCGCTCCAGTGAGTTCTTTGTGTACCATGGACGCATTTTCAAGACGGATGGATGACAACAGTGTCGTATTTTTCGGAGTTTTCAGCGGAACATAATCATATATCCGGGCTTTTCCGACAGCACGGCCATACCGTCGGGTCATGTTCAGATTCACTCCGCTTTCATCCAGAAACACAAGACGTTCCCGTTCCATCGTTTTCTGCTGCTCCTGCCATTCTTCACGGCGGGCTTTTACGTTATCTCGTTTCTGTTCACTGGCGCGTACCATCTTTTTTTAAACCGGAATCCAAGTTTGTTCCGGAGAATGGCACTGATCTGCGATTTCTTCATACGCAGTCCCAGTGTCTCACGGATTTCTTCCAGTGTTATATCCGGAGTGGACTCCACAAGCTGTCTCATTCTCTCCAGTCCCGCTTCATCCAGTTCTCCGGTTCTTCCGCAATTGCAGGTATCCGACTCTACACTTTGAGTTTCGCGGTATCGCTGCTGCAGACGCCAGACCGTTGCACGGTGAACTCCAAAGATTCTGCTTGCTTCCGGTATGCTCATCCCCTGTTCCAGATTCGATATCATAAGTTCTCGCTTTTCTTTGCTTACCATTTGACTTCTCCTTGGCTTTTTTCTCTTATTATATCATTTTTAGTTGGTTTGTTGCGTACTTTTACGGAATTGCTCTAAGTTAGAAGCAACTCCATCATGGACACTTCCGTCAAAATTTGATGCACCAGTTTCAAATTCAAAAACAGTTATAGAATCCGTTGAACCACGGCGGGGTTTCGATGTCTGTGATGTGGTATTTCTGAAGTTCGTCGTACATCCGGTCAATGCAGTCGAGGGAGTATGCGACAAATTCGTCGAGAGCACGCTGGGTGGTCAGATGGCTGTGCATCTGGAACAACATCCGTGTGAAATTCACGCCTTCGTACATAGCGTTGCAGGTTGCCGACTGCAGAAGAGTTTCACCGTCCACGCCAATTTCTCCCGTACGGCTGCAGCCGAGAAAGACTGTCATGACATGATTGCGTTCGTTGCAGCGTTCGAGGAATGTACCATCTCCCCTTCCGGTGTGGATTTTGTACTGTTCCGCGGCTTCCGCACGTTCCAATGCGGTTTTCAGCCGTACGCTCTTTCCTGTCTTGCTCCGTTCTTCGGACGGCGGATGGTACAGACCTCGTCTGGGGAAGTCGAAATTCAGTTTCGGAAAGTT
>JAZTZT010000172.1:0-6062 GCA_045637605.1 Pilosibacter sp. | reverse complement strand
TTCATACAGTTCACGGATCATATTTTCCGGAGCACCTTCAACGATACCTGCCTTATCGCACTGGAGCTTTACCATAAATTCCATCGTCTGGCGGGCTTTGATCATCGAGAGGTTATATTTCTTCTGTCCCATCAGTCGTTCAGTCTCCTGAACGCTTTTTTGTATTTGTTCCCAGATTCCTGAGTTTTCCATCTTTCCCATACATTACCCTCCAAAAATCGTCAATCATATTTTATATTATAATGGAAAGTTAGAAAATTTGCATTAACATTTTGCAAAGATTCACAAAAACTTAATAATTTCACACAAAAAAGACAGACAGAGAAAGCAATCTTGCAAACATCATGGGGAAATGATAGAATGAAATAGATAAATGGAGAAATCCCAAGTGAAAAATAAAAATAGAGCATAATATCAGGAGGAACCGTTATGAGATTACGCCATATCAAAGGCGCAGAAGAAGAGATCGCAGAGAGCCCATACGTGGTTCAGGAGCCGAAAGAGTTAAAAGGAAAATGGCATGAGTTTTTTGGAAATAACAATCCGATCCGTATTGAAGTAGGAATGGGTAAAGGTAAGTTTATCATGGAGCTGGCAGAGAAAAATCCGGATATCAACTATGTTGGTATTGAGCGTTATTCCAGCGTTCTGCTTCGTGGTCTTCAGAAGCGTGCAGAAATGGATATCAACAATATTTATTTCATGCGCATTGACGCTTTGGAATTGGCAGAGGTGTTTGATGAGGGTGAAGTGGATAGAATTTACCTGAACTTCTCGGATCCGTGGCCGAAAGATCGTCATGCGAAACGTCGTCTGACATCTGATCGTTTTTTACCGATCTACGATAAGATCTTAAAGAAAGACGGTATGATCGAATTCAAGACAGACAACCAGGGATTATTTAATTATTCCTTGGAATCTATTCCGGAAGCCGGTTGGACTGTTGAGGCTGCGACATTTGATCTTCACAACAGCTGGATGAATGAAGGAAATGTTATGACAGAGTACGAGATTAAGTTTTCTTCCGAGGGAAATCCGATCTGTAAGCTGATCGCAACTCGTGGTTTACATGAAGAAGAATAAGTTTTCGTGAATGGAGTTTCTACATATTATAATGTGAGACTCAATTGATACGGAAACAATTATGAGAATAAAGCGACGGCTGGTACGGTGTTTGGAAAAAGCAACTTGTGATAAATACGAATTAAACCGTGTGATTTTGAAATACAAAAAACGGTTTCATGAAGCGTGTTCGGTATTAGAAGGGCATGAAAAGCCTAAGAGGAAAGAAAGATGAAGAAAGTTACCAGAAAAGATGTCATTTATAAAATGAGCGCGGAAAATAAACCGGTTTTGACAGTGGACTCCGGAGAGACAGTTGTATTTGAAACGTACGATTGCTATCAGGGTCAGCTTCTTCCGGAGGGAAATACATTCAAAGATGTAGACCGCAGATTTGGAAACCCTGCGACCGGTCCGGTTTATGTCAATGGTGCGAAACCGGGAGATGTTCTTAAGATCTCGATTGAAAAACTGGAACTTGGTCCGGTAGGAATTTTAGATATTGGTACGAATCCGGGTGCTTTGAAGCCGTTTTTTGATACTGTTACAATTAAGAGACTTCAGGTGATTGGAGACATGCTGAACTATAACGATCGTCTTCAGATTAAAACGAGACCGATGATCGGTGTGATCGGAAATGCACCGGCAGAAGGGGCTGTCAGCACGATGACTCCGATGGACCATGGCGGAAATATGGACTGTACGAGAATTGAAGAAGGTGCAACACTGTATCTTCCGGTATTTGTGGAAGGTGCTTTGCTGGCACTCGGAGATTTTCATGCGATCATGGGTGAAGGTGAAGTTGGAAACTGTGGTGTGGAGATCGAGGGTGAAGCAACTTTAAAATTAGAAGTCGTGTACGATATGAATGTAACTTTCCCGATGATCGAAAATGAAGAACAGTGGATGACAGTAGCATATGGTGAGACACTGGATGAAGCAGCGAAAAAAGCCACAGCTCAGATGTTTAAGTTTTTGACAGAATACCATGGTCTTAGTGATGTGGATGCAGGAATGCTGATCGATATGGTTGGTGATCTGATCATCTGCCAGATTGTTAATCCGATGAAGACGGTACGAATGGAGATTCCGAAGTGGACCATTGAGAAATTGAAGTAAAAAAGAATTTTTTAAAAAGTATAAAAAATTTGAAAAAAGGTGTTGACTTTTTTTGTCGTATGCAATATAATACCGAATGTACCGATGAGGTAACAAAAAAAGTCAATACTAAGCGCCCTTAGCTCAGTTGGTAGAGCAGTAGACTCTTAATCTATTTGTCCAGGGTTCGAGTCCCTGAGGGCGCACGAAGCATCAATCGTAAGATTGGTGCTTTTTTTGTGTCTGGAATTATGATATGCTGATAGTAACAAAATTTGACCATGTAATGCTGGGAGGAAGTTTTTATGGCAGGAGACAGACCACGTGGCCGACAGAAGAATATCAGCGGCAGCGGAAAAAGTATATATAAAAGAGGTAGTGGCTTGGGAACAGGGCCGGTCGGTTCTTCAGGTGGATATTCCGATCGTCCGTCCGGCAGAGGTTTCGGAGGCGGATCAGGCCGAGGCAGTCGTGGACCAAGAAATACAAGGGGTGGCGGAGGCCTGGGAAAACTGATCATATTAGGTCTCATTGTACTTTTTGGCGGAGGCGGCAGTATTGGAAGCCTGCTATTAGGTGGAGGATCCGGAGAAGTCCTTGATGTTGGCGGATATGGTTCATCCGGAAACTATGGAAATGGCGGATATACACAGCAGACGACTCAGCAGGGCGGATATTCAACGGTGGATTTATCCCAACTATTAGGAAACCTTGGCGGAGGATCTGTATCTTCCGGTTGGGATATCGGAAGTAACATCAATCAGTTGGATACATCTGTGGCAAAAGGTGCAAGAGAGAAGTATACAAATATCCTTGGCAATAGCAAAGATGAAATGACCATGATGGTCTATATGTGTGGTACCGATCTGGAATCCAGAAGTGGTATGGCGACTGCAGATCTTCAGGAAATGATAAATGCGAATCTTTCCGACAATGTAAATCTGCTGGTTTATACAGGTGGTTGTAATGGATGGAGAAACAGTGCTGTCAGCAGTGGTGCAAATCAGATCTGGCAGGTAAAAGATGAAGGAATTACCTGCATCGAAAAGAACCTTGGAGCGGTGTCTATGACTGATCCGGATACACTTTCCGGATTTATCCAGTATTGTGAGGAAAATTATCCTGCGAACCGTTATTTTTTGATTTTCTGGGATCATGGCGGTGGATCTGTCAGTGGTTTCGGATATGACGAGAAGTTTGCATCTTCCGGTTCTATGAATCTGGCAGAAATCGATAAAGCTCTAACAGATGGTGGAGTAAAATTTGACTTTGTCGGATTTGACGCTTGTCTGATGGCGACAGCAGAGAATGCATTGATGTTGACAGAACATGCAGATTATATGATCGCCAGTGAAGAAACAGAGCCGGGTGTTGGTTGGTATTACACCAACTGGCTGACTGCTTTATCAAAAGATCCTTCCAGATCTACATTAGAAATCGGTAAAGATATTATCGACGATTTCATTGATATATGTAATCAGAAATGTAAAGGACAGTCCACAACGCTTTCCATTGTAGATTTGGCAGAATTGGAAGCGACTGTTCCGAAGTCTCTGACAGAGTTTGCTTCTTCTACCAGTGAATTGATTAAAAATAATGAATACAAGACAGTTTCCAACGCGCGTAGTGGAGCTCGCGAGTTTGCAGTTTCCAGTAAAATTGACCAGGTTGATCTTGTCCATCTGGCGAAAAACATGGGAACAGCGGAAGGTAATGAGTTGGCTGAAACTATTCTCAGTGCTGTAAAGTATAATCGTACATCTTCCAATATGACCAATTCTTACGGACTTTCTATTTATTTCCCATTCAAGAAAGTTTCTTCTGTGGACGAAATGGTAGAAACGTATGAATTGATCGGTATGGACGAAGAGTATGCCCGCTGTATTCAGGAATTTGCAACCATGGAGGTTAGCGGTCAGGCAATGAGTGGCGGCACTCAGAGCCCGCTTCCGTCCTTGATGGGAATGTTTGGCAGTGCAGGCGGTTATGGAAGTTCTGGTTCTGCTGGTTCTATGGATAACGCAGAGTTGATCGCACAGCTTCTCATGGGATTCCTCGGTGGAGATATGAGCAGTATTGCAGGTCTCGGATCCGGAAATACAGGATTCTTAAATGACCGTGCATTAAGTAATGAGGATATGCTTAATTACTTTGTGGATAATCGATTTGATACATCTGTACTCATGTGGAAAGAAACTGAGGACGGTGCGGTCATCGAAATGACGGAAGAACAGTGGGGAGTGGTTCAAACTCTCCATGCAAATATGTTCTACGATGATGGTGAAGGTTACATCGACCTTGGTCTGGATACGGTTTATGAGTTTGACGATTATGGAAATCTGATGGCTCCGGAAGATTGTACATGGTTGGCGATCAATGAACAGCCGGTGGCCTATTATCATGAAGCGACGATGGATGACGGGGAAGATTATACGATCACAGGTCGGATTCCGGTATTCCACAACGGAATCAGAGCAGAACTGGTTGTGACATTTACGGATGAAAATCCGAACGGTGAAGTGTCTGGTGTGCGTACTGTATACACAGAAGGTGAAACAGATACTGTAGCAAAAACTATGGATCCGGTCGTAGATGGTGATACATTGGATTTTATCTGCGATTATTACAGTTATGAAGGAGAATATCTGGACAGCTATATGTTGGGAGACCAGATGATCGTAGATGGTGAGTTGGAGATCAGCGATGTGTACGTGGATGAAGAGGCAGCAAATCTGACGTATTTATTTACGGATATTTACAATCAGCAGTATTGGACAGAGCCGGTTCCGGCGTTTTAAGTAAATCTTTTATAAAAATATCCCTCGAGGACACTTGAATGAAAGGTCTTCGAGGGATATTTTTGTATAGGAAAATGAATATTACATCTGACCGGTTGCTTTGAGATAAACTGCAATTTCTGTTTCCAGTGCAATTCTCAGTCCGCGTTCATCGAGAATGAACTGACCATTGTGATGTGGTGTGGATGTGATCGGGCGTTCCGGATCTGCCATACCAATATGGAAGAATGCACCTGGTTTTTCCATCACATAATAAGCAAAGTCTTCGCCACCGAGGGAAGTTGGTTTCTCAATCACAGTGTAACCGATTTCTTCTGCAGCGTTCTGGATCAAATCTGCGTATTCCGGAGTATTCACGGTTGCAGGATAGCCAACCGTAGTAGTTACGTCACAAGTAAGGCCGTAACCTTCACAGATTCCTTTGCTGACGCCTTCGATATTTTTGAAAATGTTGAGGATCAGCTTATTGTCCAGAGTACGTACATTTCCGCCGAGGGTTACATCATCTGTGATGATGTTCGGATACTGACCGCCATTGATGTAAGAAACAGTAAATACACCGCTTTCTGTTGGGCTCTTTTTCTCGCCCATGATCTGGTTCAGAGTGTTTGCAAGCATACATGCAACCGGAACCGGATTCAGACATTCGTGCGGAGAGCTTCCGTGACCGCCCTTTCCATGTACGGTCACTTCGTAGATGCCAATGGCAGCGGAGCTGACACCATGGCAAACCACCACAGTTCCGAGCGGATATCCAGAGGAACTATGCATACCGAAGATAAAGTCCACGTCATTCATAACACCATCTGCGCAGAGTTGTATTGCGCCGCCCGGGAGTTTTTCTTCGGCTGCCTGGAAGACAAATTTGACAGTTCCTTTTACCAGTTCTTTATGAGAAGAAAGAACATCTGCTAATGTCAGTAAGCATGCAACATGTGTATCGTGGCCGCAGGCATGCATGATGCCCGGAGTTTTGGATTTGTAAGGAAGGTCATTGTTTTCTACAACCGGAAGCGCATCAATATCAGCACGGAATGCGATACACGGACCCGGTTCGGAACCCTTTAAAATACCAACTGTGCTTGTTCCGGAAATACCTTCCTG
>JAZTZT010000171.1:0-7194 GCA_045637605.1 Pilosibacter sp. | reverse complement strand
AGTTGTCAGAACGGCTGCAAAGAGTAAGAGCAAAGAAAAGCAGTTGGCTACAATTTTTTCAGCAGTGTTAAGATCTTTTCTTCCCATGGCAATAGCTGCACGTGGGGCACCACCGGAACCGGCCAGCATTGCGAAGGCATTGATCAGCATGAGAAGTGGTACAAACAGTCCGACACCGGTCAGAGCCGAAGCTCCGACTTCCGGTATATGACCGATGTAAATTCGGTCAACGATATTATAAAGTAAATTGATGATCTGGGCGATAACTGCCGGAACAGCAAGTTGTGCCAGAAGTTTCGGAATACTTCCGGATCCCATATCACGTGTGTTAGATGAATGATTTGTTTTCATGGTATTCCCTTCTTTTGATATAGTGTTAATTTTAGTATCATACACGCTTTATCGGTAAAGAGTCAAGGGGAACATGGAGAATACGATTGACGATTGATACGGTTATTTTATATAATTAAGTATAGAAATAGCAAATATTGTCAGGCATAAAGAGAGGTCTGAGATGAAAAAGATAATGACTGGTTCAGAAAGAAGAAAACTGATTTTAACATTGATGAGAGAGTCGGAGATTCCGTTGTCCGGAGGTGCCTTAGGCAGTGCGACGGGAGTCAGCCGCCAGGTTGTGGTGCAGGATATTGCTCTGCTTCGTACCGAAGGTCATGAAATTGTATCCACAGCACGAGGATATATTTTGGATGAACCCAAATTGATCTCAAGAGTATTCGAAAGCTATCATACAAACGAGCAGACAGAAGAAGAATTGACAAGTATTGTTGATTGTGGCGGAATTGTTGTTGATGTGATGATCGCGCATGATATTTATGGAAAAATGACTGCACCGCTGAATATTCGAAGTCGAAGAGATGTTCAGGTATACCTAAAAAGGATGAAAGAGAGTGAGTCCGAACCGATCATGAATGTGACTTCCAAGAGGCATTTTCATAGAGTGTCTGCAGAAAGTGAAGAAATCCTGGATGAGGTCGAATCTGTACTCCGAGAGAAAAATATTTTTGTGCGTGTGGCAGTGGATGAAAACGAAGACTAGATAAGGGGATATAAATGGATAAGAAAGATCTGTTATTTTATTTTTTGAGTTCTTCTAAAAGTATGGGGAAACGTATAAAGGTTACCGGCGGCGAACATGGCGTGGTAAAAGGAATCGTCCGTGAAGTGGTAAGGGAAAATGAGAAGCTGACGGTTGTTGTAAATGATGTGACATATGTGATCGATCTGAGCGATGCTCTGGTGCGTACCGGTGCTTTTGATAATCGCACGATTTTTGTGGATGGAGAGGATTCATTAAAGTTTCAATTGTGTTAACCGGGTAACTGCTATTTGTCATCCATTCTGATTTTGAAAGGGGAAAGAAACAAGATGAACAGCAAGTGGGGATTTTATGTATCTGGTATTTGCTTTGGTAAATTAGAGATAGAAGGAAAGAAAATCTATCACCGTCCGTATGATGTGTATACAGGAATATTTCAGGAAAAAGAAGTTTTAACGTCTGAGTTTACCATGTATCAGGAAATGGGAAAAATGAATGTCCTGGAAGCATTAGAACGATTAGATGAATATGAAGCCGGAGTTGCAGAAGGAAAGGACAAGTTTACAACTGCGAGTGGACAGATTTACACAAAGCGTTGTGAGGGGGAATATGTGCAGAGAATTGTGAAATTCCCAAAAGATATCATGACAGATGGCGGAAACGTTTTCGCCATTATTACTCCATGGCGTGATCAGTGTGCGATCCTTGTAAAAGAAGGATTTGAAGACAGGACCATTTTGAAAACATGGAAAGAAAAATATCAGGAACCGTTATGGAACATTCGGCCGAAAGAAACACACATGGTAGCAATGCGCGATGGTGTTCGTCTTGCTACGGATGTATATTTGCCGGATCGTGATGGTAAAATACCGACAGTATTGATCCGTACGCCGTATGGAAAAAATGTTGGTTCGTCTATGTATTATAAGTACGTCCGCAGAGGATATGCGGTGGTGGTTCAGGATACCAGAGGACGCGAGGACAGTGAAGGTGAATGGCTCCCGAACTACTATGAAACAGAAGATGGAGATGACACTTTGAACTGGATCGCAGATCAGGAATGGTCGGATGGCGGCGTGGGAATGACCGGAGGTTCTTATCTCGGTTATGTTCAGTGGGCAGCGATGGTCAGTGAAAACCCACATTTGAAAGCGATGCTCAGCAGTGTAACAGCAGGAAGTGCATTTGGAGATCTCCCGCGACGTGGTGGCTGCTACAATTCCGGAATGATGGCGTGGGCGTTTATGGTTTCCGGACAGCGTTCCGATTCATCTCTTATGGATCGGGATGACTGGGCAGAGATTTTAGATATCCGCCCACTTGAACATATGGCAAAACAGGCGTTGGGATATGATATTCCGTTCGTCAATCAATATCTTCAGCACATGGATCTGGACGACTTCTGGAAAATGACCGATTGGAAATCCAGAATGGGTAGTCACAGAGTCCCGGCATTGATCATGTCCGGATGGTTTGATGACAATGGAATGGGAACCACAGAGGCTCTGGACATTTGTGAAAATTACGAAGATAAAAAAGTAATCCTCGGACCGTGGATCCATAGTGGTAACTCTCATTACGATGTACATGGTCTCGAGCTGGGAATGAATGCACTCCGTTATGATATGGATATGATCTGTTTAGACTGGCTGGATCATTATCTGAAAGGCGTGGATAATGGAATTGAAAAGACACCGAAGGTGGAATATTACACCATGGGAACCAATGAGTGGAAGACGGCTGCAAACTGGCCGGTTCCGGAAACAAAGGAAATGGTTCTCTATCTGGATGGTGCAGAGGCTGATGCAGCAGTAAAGAATGAGGGTGTGATTTCTGTAAATGTTCCGGCTGTGGAGCAGATGGATACATTCCTTTATGATCCGAAAAATCCGGCGACCCATATCATTGATATGTCGGAGAATGAAATTGAAGTTCCGGAAGATTATACAGAAGAAGAGAAACGTCCGGATATTCTCTGCTATACAACAGAAACTCTGACAGAGGATCTGACTATCACAGGTGATGCTTATGCACAGCTGTATCTTTCTTCGGATTGTGAAGATACAGACTTGATCGTGCGAATCACAGATGTAGATGAAAACGGTCGTTCCATGAAACTGGCGGATGGTATGCTCTGTGTGCGTTATCGTAAAAGTTTTGAGGAACCGGAATTTATGGAATTAGGAGTCGTGTATCCGGTGAAGATACGCACAACCAAATTGTCCCATACTTTCAAGGCCGGTCACAAACTTCGTATCACGATTACTTCCAGTGCGAAAAATTTCACCTTCCCGAACAGTAATACAAGGGCAGGATTCAACAGTGTAGAAACAAAAGCAGCGAAAAACAGCATCCATCGCGGAGGCGAACACGCTTCTCATGTGGTGGTTCGAGTAGAATAAGAAAAAGAACTCCCTCAAGTTTCTTTGAGGGAGTTTTGCTGTTTATGGCTGAACAGCCAGTAATTCTTTTTTTGTTCTTTCGTCTGCGAAGCAGGCCTCGATCGCATAATTGTTCATTTTTACAATGTCTTCATCGGTAAAGCCCATCTTTCGACAAAGCTCATATTCAAATTCCAGGCTTGTATCCAACACGGTTAGATTGTCTGTGTTGACTGTCACGCGTGCGCCTTTTTTAAACAGGACATAAAGCGGATGAGTTTCATCTCCACTGAGGCCATATTCGTAAGAAAGGCTGCTGTCCGGACACATTTCCAGAGTGACTCCTTTTTCTATAACAGCGTCTGTTAACTCCGGGATCAATGCTGCCTGATATCCATGACCAATACGAGAGGTTCCGTATTTTAAAGCCTCGCCGACAGTAAATTCACTGTGCGTGGTGGTCGGGATACCAAGTTCATGAGCCAGTTCAAAAATATCTGCATATTCGCTCATGCGCTCTTCGTAGCCGGCCAGGTCAATTGCACAGACACCCTTGCCAAGATATTTCTTTGCTAAATGTACCGTTTCTATGTTTTCGGAATGATTCTCAAGAGGATCACAGTGATTCATGGTACATAAGATCAGACCTGCTTTTAAGGTTTTACAATTTTTTAATCCTTCATTCAAGCCTTCAATGGCAGCGATAACCGCATCTTCCTGAGTCATACCATTGTTCAAATGATACTGCGGTGCAAAACGTAACTCGGCGTAGATCAAACCTTCGGATTCCAGACGTTCGATCAATTCTTTTGTGGTACGTGACATTCCTTCCGGTGTCTGCATTGCACGGATCGGAGCATTGAACGTCAAAAAGTCTGGATCATATTCTCCGTCGGCAACAACCATAGACTTACGGATTTCCTCAAGCGTCATGTTACATTCTGGTTCAATATGGTATTTTCTGGATAATTCATATACCGTTTCCGGACGTACTGAACCATCGATGTGCAAATGTAAATCAATTTTATTTTTAATATTCATGGTTTTCCTTCTTTCATGTGGTATGTATTTAGAAATGGCAGCCATCCGGTCCGCAACCGTCATCTGAGTTTGCCTCTGTCACAGCAGGACCACAACATCCATCTGGACCGCATCCATCAAACGAATTTTCAGATTCTGCAGTTGGTGGATTTTTAAGAAGTTCGATGGCAGCTTCTACAGAGTAGTCACTCATTTTCACACGATGACCGTTGATGAAAAGAGTCGGAATTCCTTTTACTTCAAGATTATATCTGGAATGGTCGCTTGCCATGCGTTCGTTTTCGTAATAGGTTCCGTTATTGAGTGCAGCACGATACTCCACACCGTCAAGACCGATACTTTCTGCAAGATCAACCAGAACTTCAATATCACCGATATCTTTTTCATCAATAAAATATGCGCGGTACATCAGATCACTGTACGGATCCCCCAGCCCTTTTGTTTTTGCAAAGAACCAGCCTTCCCAGGCCAGCCTTGTGTATGGGCGCGGGATTACGTTCGGCGGAATTTTCATATCTAATCCAAGAGCCCTTGCTGGCTCATCTAGAACCTTGTAATTCGCTCGGCGCACCGGATCGTTGTAAGTGTCCACACGCGGTTTCGGTTCTTCTGTCAGTTCCATTGGCTGAATCTTGATCTGCGCTTCAATTCCTGATACTTTCATTGCATTTTCCAGCGCTACTTTTCCAACCAGACAATACGGACAGACAAAATCTGTCACAAATGTAATTTCTAACATAGTCATTCCTCCGTGTTGGGGTATATATGCGAAACATTTCTTAATATATAAAAGTATATCAAGATTTAAAGATCATGTCTATGTAAGTTTGTGTTTTGTTGCGGTATTAGACACAGAAAATATTGTGTAAAATAATTGGGTTAAGAATTGCAAAAAGTCGGAAAATAAACTATACTTAAACGTAGAGTTAGAGAAGGAGGAAACACCAAATGAGCTATCAGGTATCCGAAAGCATCCAGAACAAATTAAACACATTAACTGCAAACGAGGCAGTACAGAAAGCACTGAATTTTGCATTTGAAGATCATGATACGATCGTTGAAAAGCAGTGCGAGTTAGCATTGATTCCGGCACCGACTGGAAATGAGGCAGCAAAAGCAGCAAGAATGCTGGAGATGTTCAAAGAGGAAGGATTAGAGGATTGTCATATCGATGAGTTTGGCAACTGTGTAGGTATCCGAAAAGGTACAGGAGGCGGAAAAGCAGTTATCATTGAAGGACATATGGACACTGTATTCCCGATGGACACAAAGTTAGAGATCATCAAAGAAGATGGCTGGATCAAATGTCCGGGTATCACTGATGATACAAGAGGCTGTGCAGTTGTAATTTCTGTTGTTCGTGCGTTAAATGCAGCAGGAATCCAGACAAAAGGTGATATTCATGTGGTAGGCACTGTAAAAGAAGAAGGTACAGGCGCATTAATGGGCATGAAATATTATTGTGACCACCATCCGGAATTAGACGCCAGCATTTCTGTAGACGGTCCGTTTATTACAGGTATTACATATGAAGCAACCGGTATCCAGACATACGAGGTAACATTCCATGGAATTGGCGGACATGCATGTGCAATGTTCGGTAAGGTAGCAAATCCGATCCACGCAGCAGGCAGAGCAATCGCAAAGATTTCTGAATTCCAGGTACCGTCTGAACCGATGACAACATTTGCAGTGACAAACTTAGTGGCAGGAAGCTATGAGGCAGTACATGCGATCGTTCCGGCTGCGACAATCCGTTTCAATTTCCGTTCAAACTCCCAGGTGGAGCTTGAAAAATTACGTGAACGTATCTTTGCTGCCATCGAAGAAGCATGTAAAGAAGAGACAGATCGCTGGGGTCAGGATACGATTACATATACTGTTAAACACATTTGTGATGTTAATGCCGGAAATCAGGATCCGCACGCTGCGATCGTAGAGGGAGCAATGGCGGTTTCCAGATATCTTGGTGCTGATCCGGAACTTGGTAATGGTGGATCAACAAACTGTAACCGTGCATTAGAAGCAGGACTTCCGGCAGTATGTCTTGGCATGGGTGAAGGTTACGATTCTCTTTGTCATACTCTGGATGAGAGATTTGATCCAGAAGGTGCATATAAAGGAGCACAGCAGACCATGCTTCTTGCACTTCTTTGCGCAGGAACAGAAGAAGTTGAATCTATTATTGAATAATTCATATTTATTTTGTAATAATACATAACGATCAATTGATGAACCCATCCGCTGAATCCGGCGGGTGGGTTTTCAAAACATGTCAAACAATGAATTGTGCGAGCTGTTAAAACAATTTCAAAATTTTTGAAAAAAGGTGTTGACTTTTGTCGAAGGTGGTGCTAAGATATGCCTTGTCCTTGGAGCGAAAGCAACTTAGTGAATGCGAAGCATGAACTTAGTGCGAGGTCGTTCGCGAACCTTAGCGAGACAACGTCGAGCTTATTTGAGCGAACATCGACGAAGAAGAACATCAAACAGAGCGTCCTTTGAGACAGCGTGAGAAGTTCGAAAAAACTTTTAAAAAAGTTGTTGACAAGCGAAAAAAGCTGTGATATAGTTATCTGGCTGTCGCAAAACAGCAAAGAACCTTGAAAACTGAACAGTATGTAAAACCCTGAAAATTCTTATAAAAATGGCCTTTGGTTATTGGCCATGAATGAGAACATTCAGAACAAAACCTAAAAACAACAGTAGAACGGT
>JAZTZT010000170.1:0-5227 GCA_045637605.1 Pilosibacter sp. | reverse complement strand
CCGCCAAGAGTATCATCAAATTCCTCTTTCGCAGCAACAAGGATTTCCGGATCTTCGATCATATCGATCGCTGTACCAGCCATTGTCTTCGCTGCGTAGATCAGACCTTTGTGTGCAAGTCCGCTCTTACCCTGTGCTACAATCTGCCAAGAGTGACCCGGAGTACCTGCTGCCCATGTGGTTACGTAAACCTGAGCAGTCGGGCAGTTCCAGCTTACATCACCAACGTCTGTGGAACCGAAGCCCTGGATACCTCTCTCGTGGAACGGTAAAATGAATGTGTAAAGAGTCTCACCCTTATGGGAAGCAATCTCCTGCTTATCTGCTTTTGTATCGTACTCTCTTACGAACTTATCGATAGACTCATACGGTTTATCTGTAGACTCGTGAATTGCTTTTGCAAGAGCCATCTCTTCTTCTGTATATTCCGGAGAACCGATCTCATGGAGGTTATCCCAGAGTTTTTTCGCGATCACTTTGTTACTGATCAGGTTGGAACAGCCTTTAACAAAGTCAATCTCAACTCTTGTCTCTGTCATATGAGCTGCACCTTCTGCGATCTTGTTTACTCTCTGGTAGATTTCCTCAACCTGTGCGTTTCTCGGAGCACGGATCAGGTAAAGTACCTCTGCGTACGGCTGTACAACGTTCGGGGAGTAACCGCCTGTATTTGTAATTGCATAGTGAATTCTTGCTTCTGGAATTACATGCTCACGTAAGAACTGAACACCCATGTTCATAAGCTCAAGAGCATCGAGAGCGGATCTTCCAAGATGCGGTGCGCCGCCTGCGTGTGCGCTTGTACCATAGAACTTATAAGCTACCTGGTAGTTTGCAAGGGAGCTTCCTGTATCGGCTCTGTTGTTGTCACCCGGATGCCATGTAATTGCTGCATCAAGACCTTCAAACGCGCCGCCTTTTGCCATGAACGCTTTACCGGAACCGCCTTCTTCACCCGGACATCCGAAGAAGATAACTGTACCGGACTTACCTGTTTCCTGTAAGTATTTCTTAACGCCCATCGCTGCGGAGAGAGCCGCTGTACCTAACATATTATGACCACAGCCATGTCCCGGAGCACCGGAATTGAATGCCTGTTTCTCTGCAATGCCTGCTACCTGGTTCAAACCGGAAAGGGCATCGTACTCACCGAGGAAACCGATCACCGGCTTACCGGAACCAAATGTACCTTTAAAAGCAGTTGGTACATCCGCAATACCTTCCTCTACTTCAAAACCTTCTTTTCTTAAAAGGTCGCAAAGAACTTTCATGGACTCTGTCTCTAAAAATGCAGTTTCTGCACAATCCCAAATAATATCACTCGCTTCAAGAATTTCCGCAGCAGTATTATCAATTTCATTCCAAGCAATCTGTTTTCCCATCGTCATATCACCTTTCTTACATAAAACTTTGAATGGTTAGCATAAATATTTTACCATTTCCAATCTGCAACGTCAATATTTTTCATGCATATTAACCAAAATATGCAAATAATTTACCGAATCTTTCGCTATTTTATACAGAAAGATTCACTTGCGCTTTTATATAAGGAATGTTATAATTTACAAAGTGGTGTCCTGTCTTAGGATACGGACGAATGTGGAAAATATTGGAGGTTATTTCATGAACACTTTTCTGAATGTACTCCTGATCATTGCTATTGTTGCAGCAATCGTTCTGGGTATTATGTACTACTTCGGTAGAAAAATGGAAAAACGTCAGGTTGAACAGCAGTCCATGATCGACGCTGCAAAACAGACTGTTACTATTATGGCGATCGACAAGAAGAAAATGAAGATGTCCGAGTCCGGTATGCCGCAGGAAGCGATTGATTCTATTCCGTGGTACGCAAAGCGTATGAAAGTGCCGGTAGTAAAAGTTAAGATCGGTCCGAAGATCATGACTATGATCGCTGACGAGAAAGCTTTCGCACAGCTCCCGTTAAAGACTGAGGCAAAAGTAGTGATCAGTGGTCTCTACATCACTGAAGTCAAGAGCGCACGTGGCGGTCTTCTCCCGCTTCCGAAGAAGAAAACAATCGGTCAGCGTATTACAGGTATCTTCAAGAAAGATAAATAAGTACATAAACAACAAGGGAGTATCGAAACCGATACTCCCTTTTCTATTTCATCCACTCTTTAATCATCTCATGAACCGAACGGCTCATCTCACAGCTGAAATCACTATTGTATTTTCGATTATAAAAGGCTGTGAACCAACGGTCAAAAGCTTCGCCTTCCAATCCATGACGTTTCTGAAGCATGGTCAAAAACTCATCTCCGGATTTTCTCAGGTAAGTATTTTCTCCAACTACGTCTTCTACTGCAAATCTCGGCGGTTTTACACGCTCCCTCTGCTGCTCTGTCGGATATCCAAATACTACCACAACAGCCGGAACCACATATTTCGGAAGGTTCAGGATTTCCTTCTGTGTCTCGTAATTCTCCAGAAAATCTCCGATATAACAGGATCCGATTCCCATAGACTGAGCTGCCACCACTGCATTCTGAGCTGCGATCAGCGTATCTTCAAACGCCAGCATCAAGTCGCCCTCTGCCGGTTTTCTTACCTCTGATTCCCCGTGAGCCAGATACGCATCGTACCATCTCTGGTAATCGGCACAGAATGCCAGGACCATCGGAGCCGTTGCGATAAACTTTTGATGATCACATGTCTCCGCAAGTTTTGCCTTTAATTCCGGATCGGTCACATCAATGATCGCAAACATTCCTTGGTTTCCTGCCGTCGGCGCCTGGATCGCTGCTTCCAGGATTCTTCTTTTTTCTTCTGTTCCGATTGCTTTTTCTTCAAACACACGGACAGATTTACGCGCATAAATGTCTTTTAATGTCTGGTTCATCATTACACTTCTTTCAAATTTAAAGCTTCCGCTCCACGTACAGTTGCTGTGATCTCAAGGATACTGTCGGAAACGAACTGTCCGTTCATCTCCATCGCGTAACGCAATTCCATTTTCAGTTTATCACGGTCCGCTTCCACAAAAAGATCCTTTGTTGTAATTCCAAGCACGATCAAGCCCATCGGTGTCATATAATCGGATATATGCTGCTTACCAAGTTCATAGACCATCTTACTGTTGACCGCACCTTTTTTTGTAACCTCCACGAGTTCCGGTGTAATCTTTACGGTATTCTTTGTGGTCACCTGCATTCCCTCATATGTTTCCTCGTAAAGCAGATACTGCTTTCCATTCTTCTCGTACCAGGTTCCGGATGTGATCACTTCTACAGAATCCTTTTCCCCATCAATAAACTGGGTTCCTTTTACGCTCACGAGAACGTCTTTTGCCATAATTGTGCTCCTAATACTCTTCTATATTAATCTTGATCGTCTGTTTCACTTCGTCCGGAAGGATCGCAGTCGCGAATGCACGGAACTTATCTGCCATATCACTCACGAAGAACTGATATTTTTCTTCGACCGGAAGATTTCTTCCTTCGTCGCAGTTCATTTCCATGGAACGAAGCAGAGTTCTCAACTGTACGGCTGTCTCATACGCCGGATTGACCAGTGTCACATCACTTCCCATAGTGCGCGCGATCGTAGAACGGATCAGCGGATAGTGGGTGCATCCCAGCACCAGAGAATCAATATATTTAGATTTCAATTCCTGTAAATATCTGGATGAGATCTCATCGGTCACCGTGTCATGGAACATGCCCTCTTCTACCAGCGGTACGAAAAGCGGACATGCTTTTCCAAATACCTCTACGCCCGGCTTCATATCCATGATAGCCTTGGCATAAGTTCCGCTGTTAATGGTTCCTTCCGTACCGATCACACCGATTTTCCCATTCTTGGAAGCTGCTACTGCAGCTCTGGCGCCGGCATTGATCACACCGATGATCGGAATATCTTCAACTTTGCGAACTTCATCCAGAGCAAAGGAAGAAGCGGTATTGCATGCGATCACGATCGCTTTTACATCTTTGGTACGCAGGAAGCGAATAATCTGCTCGGAGAAACGAATGACCGTCTCCTTGGATTTGCTTCCGTACGGCAATCGCGCCGTATCACCGAAATAGATGATCTTCTCTTCCGGCAGCTGGCGCATGATCTCGCGGGCAACTGTCAGACCGCCCACGCCGGAGTCAAACACTCCAATTGCTGCGTTTTTGTCCATATATCCTACTTCTTACCTCTCATATCTCTTAAATGCATGACTGATCAGCGCATCTACGAGCTGTGGCTTGCTGATGCCTCTAGCCTCCCAGAGCATCGGATACATGCTGATCGCAGTGAAGCCCGGAAGTGTGTTGATCTCGTTGAATACAACACCGCCGTCAGCTTCTACAAAGAAGTCTACACGAGAAAGACCATAGCCATCTACACCTTTGAAGATCTTGATCGCTGCTTCGCGAACGATCTCTGCTGTATTGCCCGGAAGTTCCGGATCAATCACAGTTTTAGATTCTGCATTGTAATATTTTGCTTCGAAATCGTAGAAATCAGCAGCTGCAAGAATCTCACCTACGCCGGAAGCCTGCACTTCCTCAAGGCCTCCGCCGTAAACCGCACACTCGACCTCATGACCAACGATCATCTCTTCTACCAGAATACGTCTGTCGTGTCTTGCTGCCTCGATCAGAGCCTCGATCAGCTCCTCACGGTCATTGGCACGGGAAACACCCTTGGAAGAACCTGCGTTGGACGGTTTTACAAATACCGGATACGGGAATGCGTTCTCGATCTTCGCAACAATCGCATCCATGTCGTTCATCTCTTCTTTCAATACTGCCACGAAAGCTGCCTGACGGATGCCAAGGCTGTTTACAATCACTTTTGTGGACATCTTATCCATGGATACAGCAGATGCCAGAACGCCGCAGCCAACGTACGGGATTCTTGCAAGTTCCAGGATACCCTGAACAGTTCCGTCCTCACCGTAGAGACCGTGAAGCACCGGGAATACCACATCCACCGGGACCTTCTTAACCTTGCCCTCTTCCATAACAAGGAGGCATTTCTCCTTCGCATCCGGAGATAATACTGCACTTACTTTGCTCTCTCTCCATGTATCATTTTTGATCTCTTCTGTGGAGTTCACCTTTACCCAGTGACCTTCTTCTGTGATACCAACTAAAATTACATTATATTCCTCTGTATCGATGTTTGCGACTACGTTCTGTACCGACATGCAAGAAACTACATGTTCAGAAGACTGACCGCCCAACAATGCAACCAGGTTCATTTTACTCATGTTCTT
>JAZTZT010000169.1:0-22540 GCA_045637605.1 Pilosibacter sp. | reverse complement strand
CAGACAAGTCTCCGCGGTTGAAATTAGTCCGTACAAAATTTTCGGAAGCCTTGCTAATGTTTGCAGAATACAGCATATGGAATCGAACAAAGAGTAGAAATGCACGAAAACATCTTCTCAATGTAAATACACTTTATCTAGAGGTTTCTCACATACTAAAAGTGCCAGTTATCTAGAGGAATGCACAATTGCAGTATTTAGGTTTAGAAAAATAAAAAAGTATCTGATAGAAAATCCCGTACATGTCTCAAATGATAGGCTGGACGACTGAGCTTCACAAGTTTTGCGCCCTTACAGAGGTCGCAAACGTCCTTATCGCGATCGGTGTAAGGGCGTATAAAACGAAGTGAAGCAAAGGTAGTCAGCCGTATTTTGAGATAGTACGGGAATTTTCTACAGATACTTCTATTTTATTTTTACTAAATTAAATACACATTTAATTTCTGAAAAAACTGTGAAAAACCTTTTCAACAAAATTCGTTTGTGATAAAATCGCCAAAGTGGGTATTTGTACCCAGATAAGCCTACGAATTTGGAAAGGGAAAGAACGATGACAAGAAAAAATATGTTAAAAGCCGGTCTTGCGATGGCAGCAGCGATGGTAGTGATGACCGGTTGTGGAAATAACACAGCAACAGAAACAACTGCAGCAACAACAGCAGCTGTGACAGAGACAACAGTTTCTCAGGCTGAGACAGAGGCATCTCTGGTGCTTGGTGAGTATAAAGGTCTGACACATACAAAAGTCAAAGATGAGGTTACTTCCGGTGAGGTAGAGGCTCAGATCCACAGCCTTGCAGTTCAGTATCCGCCGAGAAAGAAGGACCGTGTAGCAGCGGAAGGAGACAAAGCCAATATTGACTATGTAGGCAAGCTGGATGGCGTTGCATTTGAAGGCGGAACTGCTTATTCTCATGATCTGGAGCTTGGATCCGGTGAATTTATCAATGGATTTGAGGAAGCTGTCATTGGAATGATGCCGGGCGAGGAGAAAGATATTCCGCTCACATTCCCGGAGGATTATCATCAGGCTGATCTGGCCGGCAAAGACGTTATATTCACTGTAAAACTGAATTATGTTACAAACCTGAATGAAATTGAGGTCAACGATGAGCTTGCTCAGCGTGTAACTTATAAGAAGGATGCAACTCTGGAACAGTTGAAAGAAGAAACTCGCAACAAGATGGAGATCAATGCAGAGGTTTATTATTATCTGGAATCCGCAGCGGAACTGTTAACTCAGGTAGTTGAAAATTCTGAGATTACGGTAGATTCAAAATTAGCAGAGGAAAGAGTTACCGAATTCAAGAATCAGTATGTTGCTCAGGCTATGCTGTATGGTATGGATTACAAGACATTTCTTGCTTCTTTTATGAATACAACTCCGGAGCAGGCAGAAGCAGATGTGGTGAACTCTATTAAAGAAGAGATGGTCATGAATGAGATCATCCGTATTGAGAACATTCAGGCGACAGATGATCAGAAGGCGAAGGTTGCCTGGATCAACGGTTGTGACAGCCCGGAACATCTTGTGGAGCGCTATGGTGAAGAGCAGGCTGAGAAGATGTATGGTATGTATGCAGGAACTTACTTCCTGATCGAGAATGCTGCGAAATAAATTGTATTATAAAAGGAATCAAATATGAAGAAAAATAGTTTAGTAAAAGCCGGTCTTGCAATGGCAGCGGCTGTAGTTGTTATGACAGGCTGTGGAAATGGAGAGACTGCAACAAAGGCAGCAACAGAGACTACTGCTGCAACAGAAGAGACAACCGCATATGAGACAAAGTCTGCAGAGGAACTGGTAGATGAGGCGAAGATTGTTCTTGGCGATTACAGTAAATTAACACGCACAATTGTAAAGACAGAGATTACAGAGTCTTATATCGAGAATGAACTGGCATATCTTGCGAGTCTGTATCCGGTAGAGGTAACAGGTCGACCGGCTCAGCTTGGTGACGTTGCAAATATCGACTATACTGGATATGACGGAGATGTTGCATTTGAAGGTGGTACAGCGACTGGTTATGATCTGGAGCTTGGAAGCGGTTCCTTTATCGACGGTTTTGAAGACGGTATCGTTGGCATGGAGATTGGTGAGGAAAGAGATCTGAACCTCAAGTTCCCGGAGCAGTATCACAGTGCTGACTTGGCTGGTAAAGAGGTTGTCTTCAAGGTGAAGTTAAACAGCCTGGCAAGTGCAGAAAATTCTAAAGTGGATGATGATCTTGCAAAGAGAGTACTGGGAGATGATTCCGCAACGTTGGAAATGTTAAAAGCGGACGTAAAGAAAGATTTGGAACTTCAGGCAGAGCACGATTATTATGTGAATGCAGGTGCAGAGGTGTTGGCGAATCTTGTTGCAGTTTCTGAGATTACCGTAGATCCGGATGCTGTAGAGCAGATGCATTATCAGATGGAAACTACATATCAGGCTCAGGCTGCTATGTACGGCTTTGCATATGAAGATTTCTTATCTTACTTCCTTGGTATGACACCGGATGAACTGGAAATGTATGCGGAGAGCATTGTGAAACAGGAAATGGTTCTCGATGAGTTAGTAGTAAAAGAGGGGTTATCTGCGACAGATGAGCAGAAAGATATGATCGCTCGTATGAATGGTTTTGAAAATGCAGACGCGCTGTTAGCTCAGATCGATGCAGAGGCGGCAGAAAATGTATTTAACATGGGTGCTGCAAATTATTTCCTTCTCGGAAATTCTGTCTTAGCGGAATAATCAATAGAACATATGACGAAAAGAAAAGCATTATTTTTTGATATTGATGGTACACTTCTCACAGACGGAACGAAGATTCTTCCGAAGAGTGCTGAGGAAGCGTTAAAAAAAGCGCGTGCAGCCGGCCATATGGTCTTTATCAATACCGGGCGTTCCAGAATTTTAATGCAGGAACTGGAAGGCAGAATCGAAGTGGATGGATACCTCTGTGGCTGCGGAACGCTGATCGAAGTGCAAGGTCGCAGACTGATGCACCACCAGATCTCCGCGGATCGTCGCTTTGAGATCCAGAAAGGAATCCTTCAGCACAAACTGGATGGAATCCTGGAGGGACCGAACGGGATTTTCGTACAGCTGGGACAGTCCCATATGCCGGGGGTCCAGAAAGTAAAAGACCGATTCCTCGGAAGTGGCGTGATGTTTGAGGCAGATTGGACAAAAGGGCCGATCGTGTTCGATAAATTCTGTGTTTTACAGGATGAGAACAGTGATATGGACGGTTTTAAGAAGTTTCTGGAACCGGACTTTGCATGGATTGACCGCGGACATAACCTATTTGAATGCGTTCCAAAGGGATTTGACAAGGCAACGGCCATGGAGTTTATTCTTAATTACTTTGGAATTCCGTGGGAAGAGTCTTACGCCTTCGGTGACAGCAGCAACGATCTTGCGATGATCAAATATGCATGTCATTCTGTGATCATGGAAGATCACGCAGAGGTTTTGGAACCATATGCGGAACTCATCACGAAAAAGGTGGAAGAGGACGGTATCGCGTATGCGTTTGAGCAATTAAAGATTATAGAGTAAATGATAAAGGGGGCATCTCATATGAGATGCCCCTTAGTATTTCACCGATTGATTAATTCTCCGGTTCGATCAGACCGTAAGAGTTTGCTTTTCTCTTGTAAACCACGTTGATCTGCTCTGTCTCGGAATTGAGGAACATGAAGAAATCATGTCCTAACAGTTCCATCTGTAAGCAAGCTTCTTCCGGATCCATCGGTTTCATCGCAAAACGTTTGGTCTTCACGATCTTGATCGTCTCTTCCGGTTCAGCTTCTTCCTGGATAAACAGATCGCTGAATGCAGTCGCGCTCTGTTTTTTATCTACAATTTTTGTTTTATATTTTTTAATCTGACGCTCGATCACCTCTTCTACGAGATCGATAGAAACGTACATATCACTGGAGTCCTGTTCAGCACGGATAATAGTGCCCTTGATCGGAATGGTGACCTCGATGTTCTGACGTCCTTTTTCTACACTCAGTGTAGCATGCACTTCAGTATCCGGAGAAAAATAACGGTCAAGTTTAGAAAGCTTGCTTTCTACAGCCTCTTTTAACGGTTCAGTTACGTTGATGTTTTTGCCACTAATGATATAACGCATAGAATCACTCCTTCTTTATTAGGATGGCTTCATTATAGCATATAATTCTGTAAAAAACAACCAATATCCATAAGATTTGCGACAATTTAAATATATTAAAAAAGTATTAAAACGATAGAAAACTACTTGACAGGGTTCGTCATTTGTCAATGGTTTTAGATGAAAAAGAGGTCGAAAAATGAAATTTTATAAAATGTGTACAAAAATTAAACAACTAAGAAAATCACAGGAATCGGGAGTTTTCCCGTGGATAAGATTGTGGATAATGTGGATAACTTGGTGTATAACTGGATTTATCCCGTAAAATAGGCATATTTCGGGTGGACAGATTTCAACATAAGGATTGTGGATTAGTGTGGATAAAGTGGATAAGTCAAAAATCGAACATAAATTTTGTGCAATTTGTCTGGTTTACAATAAAATGGAGAATTATGTCGACGAGAAATATGTTAATAATTTGTGACTAAAATGTAAAAAATTAAGGAACCCGTTGAATTGAGCATGTGAAAGTGTTAAAATATAATGGATTGTATCATTAGGTAAGTATACCAATTTATAAATTAGGAGTGTGAACATGGGTCTTTTTGAGAAAGTGTTTGGTACACACAGTGACCGTGAATTAAAAACGATCAGACCAATTGTTAATAAAATTGAAAATCTGCGTCCGACGATGCAGGCGATGAGTGATGAAGAATTAAGAGACCAGACCAGAAAATTTAAAGAGCGTCTGGCAAATGGAGAAACTCTGGATGATATCCTTCCGGAGGCATTCGCGACCGTTCGTGAAGCAAGTAAACGTGTTTTAAATATGGAGCATTATCAAGTGCAGTTGATCGGTGGCGTAGTCCTTCACCAGGGTCGTATCGCCGAGATGAAAACAGGTGAAGGTAAAACTCTTGTTTCCACATGTCCGGCATATTTAAATGCGCTGGCAGGAAAGGGTGTACACATCGTTACTGTCAACGACTATCTTGCAAAGCGAGATGCTGAGTGGATGGGTCAGGTCCATGAATTCCTCGGATTAAAAGTCGGTGTGGTTCTGAACCACATGGATCCGAAGGAGAGACAGAAACAGTACAACTGCGATATCACTTATGTTACAAACAATGAGTTAGGATTTGACTATCTCCGTGATAACATGGCGATCTATAAAGAAGAGATGGTTCTTCGCAGTCTCGACTATTGTATCATTGACGAGGTTGACTCGGTATTGATCGATGAGGCGAGAACTCCGCTGATCATTTCCGGTCAGAGTGGAAAATCCACAAAGCTCTACGAGATGTGCAATATTCTCGCACAGCAGATGACTCTGGGTGAGGAGACGGAGTTCAACAAGTTAGCAGCTCTGTTAGGCGAAGAGATGACAGAGTCCGGTGACTTTGTTATGAATGAGAAGGATAAAGTCGTAAACCTGACAGCAGATGGTGTACAGAAGGTTGAGCGTTTCTTCCACATTGAGAACCTTGCAGATCCGGAGAACCTGGAGATCCAGCACAACATGATCCTTGCTCTCCGTGCGCACTATATGATGCACAGAGACAAAGACTATGTGGTAAAAGACGGTCAGGTTATGATCGTTGATGAGTTCACAGGCCGTATTATGCCGGGCCGTCGCTATTCCGATGGTCTTCACCAGGCGATCGAGGCTAAGGAAGGTGTAAAAGTACGCAAGGAGTCCAGAACACTTGCAAATATCACATTCCAGAACTTCTTTAATAAGTTCAAAAAGAAAGCCGGTATGACAGGTACTGCTCAGACAGAGGAGAAGGAGTTCCGTAACATCTACGAGATGGACGTTATCGTGATCCCGACCAACGTTCCGGTAAAACGTAAAGACCATGAAGATGCCGTTTACAAGACCAAAAAAGAGAAGTTCTTAGCGGTTGTTAATGAGATCGAGGCAACTTACAAGAAAGGCCAGCCGGTCCTTGTTGGTACCATTACCATTGAGACTTCCGAGATGCTGAGCCAGTTACTGAAAAAACGCGGTATTCCGCACAACGTTCTCAATGCGAAGTTCCATGAGCGTGAGGCTGAGATCGTTGCAGATGCAGGTATGACAGGTGCGGTTACGATCGCTACGAACATGGCAGGTCGTGGTACCGATATTAAACTGGACGATGTTGCAAAAGCAGCCGGTGGTCTGAAGATCATTGGTACAGAGCGTCACGAATCCAGACGTATCGATAACCAGCTTCGCGGACGTTCCGGTCGTCAGGGTGACCCGGGTGAGTCTCGTTTCTACATCTCCCTGGAAGACGATCTGATGCGTTTATTCGGTTCTGATAAACTGATGGATATGTTCAATGCTCTCGGTGTTCCGGAAAATGAGCAGATCGAGCACAAGATGTTATCTTCTGCAATTGAGAAAGCACAGCAGAAGATCGAGACAAATAACTACGGTATTCGTGAAAACCTCTTAAAGTACGACGAAGTTATGAACGAGCAGCGTGAGGTTATTTACGCAGAGCGTCGTCAGGTACTGAATGGCGAGAATATGCGTGACGTGATCGTGAAGATGATGAACGATATCGTAGAGAATGCAGTAGATATGTCTGTAGGCGATGATCAGCCGGCAGAGAAATGGGACTATAGAGAACTCAATGATCTCATTCGTTCCGTGATCCCGCTGGAGCCGATCATCTATTCTGAGGATATGAAGGGTATGAAGAAGAATGAGTTAAAGCATATCCTGAAAGAGCAGGCAGTAAAACTTTATGAGGCACATGAGGCACAGTTCCCGGATCCGGAGAAGATCCGTGAGATCGAGCGTGTGATCCTCTTAAAGGTAATTGATAATAAATGGATGGCCCATATCGACGATATGGAGCAGTTAAAGCAGGGTATCGGTCTCCAGGCATACGGACAGAAGGATCCGCTCGTAGAGTATAAGATGAATGCCTTCGATATGTTCGAAAATATGTCTGCTGCGATCCAGGAAGAGACGGTACGTGTTCTGACTCACGTAAGAGTGGAGCAGGATATCAAGAGACAGAAGACAGTTAAAGTGATCAGCACAAACCGCGATGACAGCGTTGCACAGGCGCCGAAGAAGGCAGAGCAGAAGGTTTATCCGAACTCTCCGTGTCCGTGTGGTTCCGGTAAGAAGTACAAACAGTGCTGTGGCAGACTGGCTTAATATAAGGGGGACTGTATTCGATGGTTGAGTTAGACCAGTTTAAATACACATTATCCACATATGAGAAACCGATTCAGGAAGTGCGTGTGGCGCTGAACCTGGATGCAAAGTTGAAAAAGATCGACGAGCTGGACAGAACGATGGAAGAGCCGAGTTTCTGGGAGGATGCTGACAAAGCTACAAAGATGGTAAAGGAAGCAAAGGGCCTGAAAGATACAGTGGATGGTTTCAATAAGCTTCAGAATCAGTATGAAGAGATCGGCCTGCTGATCGAGATGGGCTACGAGGAGAATGATCCGGAGATCATTCCGGAGATTCAGGAGATGCTGGATGAATTCGTATCTGAGTTCGAGACACTTCGTCTCCGTACCCTCCTGACAGGCGAATATGACAGCAACAATGCGATTTTAAAATTAAGTGCCGGCGCAGGCGGAACCGAAGCCTGCGACTGGTGCAGTATGTTATACCGTATGTACTGCCGTTGGGCGGAACGCAAAGGATTTTCCGTGGAAGTTCTGGATTTCCAGGACGGTGATGAAGCGGGAATCAAATGGGTAACCGTACAGATCAACGGTGAAAATGCATACGGATATATGAAATCTGAGCGCGGAGTTCATCGTCTTGTGCGTATCTCACCGTTCAACGCCAATGGTAAGAGACAGACATCCTTCGTATCTTGCGATATTATGCCGGATATTGAGGAGGATATCGAGATCGAGATCAATATGGACGACCTCCGTATTGATACGTATCGTGCCAGCGGCGCCGGCGGACAGCATGTCAACAAGACATCTTCCGCGATCCGTATCACCCACCTTCCGACTGGAATTGTGGTTCAGTGCCAGAATGAGCGTTCCCAGTTCCAGAACAAGGATAAGGCGATGCAGATGTTAAAGGCGAAGCTGTATATGCTGAAACAGCAGGAAAATGCAGAGAAGATTTCCGGCATCCGTGGTGATGTCCTGGAAAATGGCTTCGGAAGCCAGATCCGTTCTTATGTATTACAGCCGTACACCATGATCAAGGACCACAGAACCGGTTATGATGTTGGTAATGTGGGCAACGTATTAGATGGTGGAATCGACGGATTTATCAGTGCATTCTTAAAATGGGAAAGCCTTGGCCGTCCGCAGGTCAAAGGCGGCGAAATGGAATAATGCAATAAGAAACAAGGGCAGCAGGCCCCCGGAGTTGCCAGATAAGGCGGATAAAAGGGGTTCTGCTGTTTTGTTTTAAAAAGGCTAAAACCAGGTTACATATAAGGGAAAATAAGGGGAAAATACATGGATTACAAGATTTTTAAAGAAAACGGAGCAAAAGTAGTCGAAAGTTGTTCCAAAGTAATTGTAGGAAAAGAAGAAGAGATCAAACTGATTTTTGTAAGCTTTTTATGCTCCGGACATGTTCTGTTAGAAGATGTTCCGGGAACCGGTAAGACCATGCTTTTAAGAGCATTTGCAAAAACCGTGGGAAGTGATTTTAAGAGAATTCAGTTCACACCGGACTTATTACCGTCTGACCTGACCGGTATCAACTTCTACAACCAGAAGTCCGGTGAGTTTGAGTTCAGAAAGGGTCCGTTATTTACAAACATTGTACTGGCAGATGAGATCAACCGTGCGACGCCAAGAACACAATCCAGTTTACTGGAGGCGATGGAGGAGGCCCAGATCACAGTAGACGGTATCACTTATCCAATGGCGGAACCGTTCTTCGTAATGGCGACTCAGAACCCGATCGAGTCCTATGGTACATTCCCACTTCCGGAGGCTCAGTTAGACCGTTTCTTCATGAAGATCAGCCTCGGCTATATGACAAGAGAGCAGGAGATGGCTGTTATTTCCAGACCGTCTTCCGCTGATTTACTGAAAGCTCTGACTCCGGTGCTGACAGCAGCAGAGATCAAAGAGATGAAGGCTCAGTTCCCGATGGTTCGTGTGCATAAAGATGTGCTGAGCTATATGATGGATATTATTGAGAAGACCAGAACAGAGAGCCGCTTTGTGACAGGTGTATCCACCCGTGGTGCAATTGCTCTTTACAAGGCATCTCAGGCCAAGGCAGCATTAGAAGGCAGAGACTATGTGATCCCAGAAGATGTATTGGCAGTTGCACCGTATGTGCTGAGCCACCGTATCATTTCCAAAGGTGCGGAAAGCTTTGCAGATGCGAAACTGTACTTGAACCGTATGATCGAGACAATCCCGGTTCCGATGGAAAACTAATTGGAGAAATGGTATGATTTTATTTTTGATCGTTTTGGCGGTGGTCCTGTACTGGGTGGAAAAATATTCTCTGGTACATGGACTGGATCATGTTTCGTTCAAAACATCGCTGGATAAGATGCTTGTGGAGCCGGATGAACCGTTCACTTGGACCATGACTGTAAAGAATGATAAATGGATGATGGTTCCGTACCTTCGTGTTATGGAACTGGTTCCGAGAGGTCTTCGATTTGTGGAGACAGATCAAGAGGTGGAACAGAAGGGCATTATGGGCCTTAGAAGTGTCCTTTATCTGGCAGGTCGCCAGAAAACAGAACTTGTTCGTAATGTGAAACTTTCGGAGCGAGGACGCTATTTCTTTCGTGGTTCTTCGGTGGAATGTGGAGACTTTCTGGGCTATCAGACATCCATGGAAAATTATCCGGAGATGGCAGAGATCGTGGTAAAGCCGAGAGCGTATCCCCACGGAGAGATTTCTTTGCTGTTAGGCGGCTATCTGGGCGATTATGCAGTTCGAAACAGTTTATTTGAGGATCCGGTATTGACGATCGGATTCCGGGAATATACAGGACGTGAGCCGTTCCGTTCCATCAGCTGGACTCAGAGTGCGAGACACAATCGTCTTTTGGTAAAGCAGCAGGAGCCGGTGGCAGATCTGTCTTGTACGGTGCTTCTGAATACCGAATGCAGCAAGGGCAAATACGTATCCATGCTTTTGGAGCAGACTTACTCTATGGTAAGGAGCCTTTGTGAGGAATTAGAAAAGAAGAAAATTTCTTATGATTTTTATACCAATGGCACCATTGCAGGTGCGATGGGAAACTGGAAGCGCGTAGAAGAAGGTCTTGGTGCGACTCATCTGGAAACGGTTCTGGAAGGTTTGGGTCGAATGACATACGATGTTTCTGAACCATTGGATACATTTTTCTTGCGAGTATTGAAGGGTGCTCGTGGTGGAAACAGCTTTGTGGTCGTGACTCCGGAGCGTACTGCACGTCTGGATGAATTGGTAGCCGGTCTTTCTGAGCGTACCGGACGTAGTGTGTTGGTGATCAGTGCAGAAGAAGTCATGGGAGACGAAGAACTGAGACGTGTGGAACGGGAGAATAACAAAAAAGAACGAAAATTATTTGACGGATTGGAGGATTAAACGATGGATGTGATGATCTTACGTCTGTTATTGGACGCATCCTTTTTTATGGCGATTTTTAATCCTCTGGTCTCGGGAGACAATCAGGTGATTCGCTGGGGACTTACGGTCGTACTGGCAGTCTGGATGGTCTGGATCGTGATGAACTGGAAGAAGAAAGATCTGGAAGGACGTATTCAGGACATTGCTCTGACAGAAGCGAAGGCCATGGCAGTCATTCAGATCTACGAAGTGGTATTATTGGGATTTGCAGACTGGCAGAAAATTTGTGCACCGTATGTAGCTTTATTTATAGTGGTTGCGATCCTATTCCTGAGAGCCGGACGTTTGGTTGGCGGAAGCCAGGAAAAACGCAAATTCTGGGGTGCCAATGGTGTAGAATTGCTCTTGATCGTGGGAGCGGCTTTGATCTTGTCTTCTGAGACAGTAAAAAATCTTGCATGGAAGTTGCTGGGGGATTTCTATATGACGCTGGTGCTTCCGGTGCTGATGGTCTTTTTGAATGTGTTACAGGCAGTCTTTATGCTTTTAGAACCGTTCATAGCGGCTTTATTTTCTGATGTGGAATTTGCCGAGTATGAGGTGGAAGTGGATAACCGGACCGGTCAGGATTTCCTGCAGTTGACGGGAAATGAAGCTTTGGCAGAAACTCCGCTTTGGGCGAAGATAGCAGGCATTGTTATCGTGGTACTGATCTTTGCAGTCATTTTTTATTTCTTGTATCAAAAGCTTTCTGTATCCGGAAGCGGAAGAGATCGAAAGATTCAGGGTGAAGTAAAGAAGAGTACAATAGCAGCAAGTGACCGTAAAGCGGTGAAAAAACCATCGATCTTTGATGAAAAAAACGTACGCTATTATTATCGCAAGTTCCTTACACTTTGCAGAAAACATGGTCTGGAGCCGGAAAGTGAGATGGTGACAACCGAGATGATGCGCACCATCGCTGTGGAGAGTTGGGGAGATGAGGAGTCTGTAGATGAATTAACCAATCTTTACCGCGATGTCCGTTATGGAAGTCAAAAAGATGAAGAGCCGGAGCGAAAGACAGCAAAAGCATTGTTTAAGAAGCTGAAAAGTTTAGCGGAAAGCAAGAAAACAGCATAATGAAAAAGAAGAGCATATTGGGGAGAATGAACGATGTGTCATATTCCCAAGTATGCTCTTTTTGTTGCCCAATATGAACTATTTTGAGTGGTCCAGATACTGATTGGCATCCTTTAAGAAGCTTGCGATGATCAGCATAATGACCAAACCGATCGGAAACGCTGCAATGATAGAAACGCTCTGCAGGTTTGCCATGGAACTGTCAGAGAAAGTCAGGGCGATCGGAAGCAGGATCAGCATAATGGACCAGAACATCTTCACATATGTATGCGGATCCTCATCACCAGTCAGCTGCTTATAAGTATAAGCGGAAGCAACCAGTGCAATAGAATCGAAGCTGGTCGCATAGAATGCGATCATGGATGCAACGAGGAGTACCATTACGATCGGAGCCAGCGGAAGTGTCTCAACAATGGAAAGAATGGTGTTGTACAGATCACCACTTGCATTGTAAAGTGCCATGACATCGAGTTTTCCATTCATCTGGAGTCCAAGGCTGTAATTTCCGAGGATGATGAAACTTAAAAATGTACCGCCAAGGCTATAGATGTACCCACCGAGAATGGTCTGTTTGACTGTGCGTCCGCGAGAAATCGTACCGATGAAGAACGGAGATGCTACACACCATACCATCCAATATGCCCAGTAAAAGATCGTCCAGTTCTGAGGGAATGAAGTCTCACGAATTGGGTCGGTGTAAGTTGCCAGACTAAAGAAATTTTGAACCAGATTTCCCATAGCTGCAAAACCGGTTTCCACAATATATTTTGTCTCACCACCGGCGAACAAAACGTAAGCCAGAAGAGCAAAGAACAGATACATGCAGGAAGCAGATAAGGCGGAAATGCCTTTCATACCGTGGATCAAGGCGTGTGTATACACGATGCAGGTTACAACGAGGATCGCGATCGTGAGCCATTTGGAATTATCAATTCCAAGGAGATTGGAAAATACCTGAGCCATCAATGGAGTGGCCAGAGCAAACGTCGTTGCTGTTCCTGCAAGCAGGGCAAACAGAGCCAGGAGATCAATACATTTTCCCGGAAGTTTATCCACTTTATCGCCTAAGATCGGACGACATGCTTCCGAATATTTCTGCTTGTGGCAGCCGCGCACATGGATCATAAAGCCAAATGCCACAGCTAACACCAGATAAAAGCTCCACGGAATCGGGCCCCAGTGGAACAGCGGGTATGTACTGGACCAGATCTGCATGGATCCAAGACTTGCCAGATGCGGATCACTTGCGTATAAGATCCACTCACAGAAGGAGTAAAATAAGATGTCAGCTGCCAGACCGGCTGTGAACATCATGCTGGCCCAAGTAAAATCCTTGTATTTCGGTTTTTCATCCGGGCGACCAAGACGGATGGAACCATACTTGGAAAACGCCAGGTAAATGGAAAGCAGAAAGACACCAAGACCGATGATCAAATAGTAAAGACCAAGTGTGTCGCCTAAAAGGAATCGAATCTGTGCAATGATAGCGGAGGATTGTTCTGGAGCAAGGATAAAGCTCGCGCACAAAAATGCGATCAGAGCAAATGGAACGATGACAGTAGTCCAGTCAATGTTATCTTTTAATGATTCTTGCCTATTCATAGAGAACCTTCTTTCTGTTTTTTGGACATGGTGTTCAAAAACAATGAATTCTATTAATTATTGAACATTATATCATCGTATAGATGGAAAAGCAAGTGAAAAGAAAAAGCCGAAGACTGGATAAAACAATCTTCGGCATAAAATACTATGAACAAATCATCATATAAAATCCGGTCAGAAGAACCAGACCGATTACGTTGGCGGCTGTAAAGAACATCATGTAGAATCCGGATCGCGCACCTTCAGACTTCATATAAAGCTTCAGGGAGATCAGACTCGCCATGGAAGCGATCGGAGTACCAAGGCCTGCGATGTTCGTTCCGGCTAAAAGTGCCTGCCAGTTCTCTGTGAAACCGGAAAGAAGAACAGCTGCCGGTACATTGCTGATCACCTGACTTGCAAGGATGGAAGTCAGTAATGCATGTTTCTCCATAACTGCAGAAAGTGCTTCATTCACAGATGGGATCACTCCGATGTTGCCTGCAAATACAAAGAAGCAGACAAATGTGATCAGGAGCATATAGTCAACTTCACCAAGAAGATCTTTAGAGAAGATGAACAGCAGAACCGCAACGATGACCGTTACAACTGCATAATGAACGACGTGGAATACGGAAAGCAGGGTCAGTATGAACAATGCTGCAAACAGAATGCAAAGCTTCGGATGAGCCAGCTCCACTTTTTCTGTGAAAGTTACTGTAACAGATTCACTCTTACGAGTCAGTCCGCAGATTAACAGGCATACAAAGCTTACGGCAGCGATCGGAACCACGGTACCAAAGAAATCTCCTGCGGAAAGTTCATAATTGGCATACAGAAAGAGGTTCTGCGGATTTCCGAATGGGGTTGCCATGCTTCCAAGGTTTGCACCGATCGTCTGAAAAACGATCAAGACCGGAGCAGCCTCCATGTGTCCACACATGGAAAGTACCAAAAGTGTAAATGGTACAAATGTGATCAGCGCCACGTCATTAGTGATCAGCATGGAACTGAAAAACGGGAGCAGGATCAGAACTACGGAAAGTCCGCGGGTATTTTTCTGCATGGAAAGCAGTGTCTGGGCTAATAAGCGAAATACATTGCACTTCCCGAAACCGGCCACCAAAGCCATCAGGCAAAACAGCAGACAAAGGGTGCGGACGTCAATATACTCCAGATAGGCAGCGGACGGCGGTACAAAAAACATAGAAATGACCGCACAAAAGGCTGCTATGCAAAGTACAAACTCTGCTTTGAAAAAAGCAATCATCTTTTGTTTCATATTCAATTCTCCATCATCATTATTTTTGGGATTGTATTCTCATGGATTTTATCACAGAATTAAAAAAAAGAAAATCCGGAAATCAAAGAAATCCGGATTCCTTTTACATTTATAGGAGTTGAGCTACCAGGGGGGAACAAAATAAAAATAATTTGGAGCTTGTTCCAACAGAGTGGCACCTATGAAGCGTTTAATAAAACATCCAATAGTGCTATTGCCTTCTTCCTTCACTACTTAAACCTATTTCACGGTGCCAGTCGCGTCTCTGTTGTTAGGGATGGAGTTTCAATATCTCCTGTGCCATTTGCCGGCAGTATACAAAAATCTAGAAAGATAATATCAACAAGCTATGTCTATACTATAAATCTCCACTTCAAAAAAACTCAAAAAACGTCATGAAAAAGTTTAGAAAAAGATAAAAGCCGCATACGGCGGCTTTTAAAGGACTAATTTTGACGGTCAGCCTCCAACATCAACCCATCAATGAATTTTTTGATGCTGACTTTACCACCGTAGTTGTTCTTTCCACGGATAAAATCCATCTCTGCTTTCACATCTTCAAATGAAAAGAGAGTGCCGGAATATGTAGTAAAGGTTTCATTCATGAAATCCTCAATTCCCATGTGTGCAACATTGGACATTCCGGCAGCGATGGCGCGTCGGATCCGTTGCTCCATATTTTTGGGAGAATCACTGACCTTCTCACACATCTGGGCTACACTTAGCTGGGATATAGGAATCTGGTTATCATGAAGATACTCACAGATTTTAATGATATCCGGACAACCTTTTTCTCCGGACATACCAATACGGTTCAGGATATACTTTAGCTTCTTTCCGTAAGAATCGTTTTTCACGGTCGGAGATGACATCTGATTGATCTCAGACATAAACATTTTTCGGATATTGTCCAGGGTGCGTTCATTTTCTAACTGTTTTTCAACATTTTTCAAAACCGATTTTACTTCGATCAGATTGATCGGTTTATTGATAAAGAAATCAATTCCCGCACTGTAAGCTTTGCTGATGAGCTCTTTGGAAGAAACCTGAGAGATCATGATACATTTGACTTTGTCATTGACAGAACGAAGTTCCTTTACAAATTCAACACCGTCCATGACCGGCATAAAGAAATCAACGAGGACGACATCCGGTTTGCAGCGAAGCACGTCTAAGATGTCTGCGGGCTCTCCGCCGCAGTCACCGCAGATCTCACCGAGATTTTCTGTTTCAATGATGTTTTCCAGAATATTGATAATGGCAAGGTCATCTTCTACGATATAGATACGCATGGTTAAACCTCCTTTAAGGATCGTTTAGGAATTCGGATCGTGAACGTGGTTCCTTTACCGAGTTCCGATTCGACATCGATCGTACCGCCAAATTTTTCCTCTACAGTACCTTTGACACCGTAGAGACCGACACCGCGGTAGATATTTCCTGTTTTATAATCAAATTTTGTTGAATATCCCATTTTGAATATATTAGGCAAATGTTTGGGGGAGATACCCGGACCATCATCCGTAATTTTAAATTCGTAGATATTATCATTCAGTGATTCAGTAAGTCGGATAGTTCCATGTCCCCCTTTTTTATTCGCACCTTCGATGGCTTCAATGGCATTGTTGACGATGTTTTTTAAGATTGCCATCAATTCATAATGTTCGGTCGTGACAAAGTTGTCCTTACACTGGAAATCCAACTGAATATTGACAAGACGATGCTCTAGCTGGTGGTGCGTGGTTGCTTCCAAGATATTCAGAAGATCCTGGAAATGCATTCGTTTTTCATCGAATTCCTCTGTGATCTCGGCTTCAATGCCCTGGATGATGCGGATGTAGTCTTTTTTGATCTCGTGAACATCGCGGGCGATTGCAAGCGACATCCGTTTCATATCTTCTGGAACATCTTCCATATCGGAAAGCTTTTCATAAAGCTTGTATGCATTTCCCATGACCGACTCAATCTCTTCCGAATTTTTTCTCATGAAATAAATCTCATTTTTCAGAGCAGTTGTCATTAGGAACAGACGGCGGTAACGATTTTCGTGCTCTTCACTTTTTAATAGTGCACGATATTGAGACTCTGCGATCAAAAACAGACCGGCAAGTAAGGAACGGAACAGAGCAATCAATACTAAAATTCCAAGATTCCATAGCGTAAATGCATGGGTTTTATTGCTTTCAAAAATACAAAGCTCCATGACATTGGAGAGAAAATCACTGGAAAACAGGGTGATCAACAGCATACGATAAGAGCAGGTATGCTTATTTGAGATCAGGATTGAAAAGACAATTCCATAACAAATGTAAAATACCGCATTCGGGAGAAGCAGAAGGATCATATCAGGAATGTTTGCGATTCCACTTCCGCCCCAAATCGAACGAAAAATGACAATGAACAAGCCTGTGATCGTGCAGGTTTTGATCGTAGATAAGTTCTTACCAAGTGTCATCAACAGGATTGGAAGCAGGATGACAGCAGTGGAAATACGGAAGCCCGGAACGAATGCGTTCCAGTACAATTCGGATGCCAGAGCCAGGATACCTGCAATCAAAAAATAGCGCTTCCAGTCTTTCATGATAAGCCTCCTAACTGTTTTTGATTATAAATATGATACGTTACCATACGAAAAATGTCAATCAACGGAACTTAAGAATATACATTGTCGAAACCAAAAAACATAGGAAAATTAAGCATGAAACTGCAAAATTGTATTGTAAGATTTGGGGGCGTGCATTATAATATAAACATAGGGTAATCGGCGTAGGATGTTTCTACGCCACAAGAATTATTTTAAATAATGTATAAGAAATGGAGGAGATTTGATATGAAACCGTATCATTTAATGTCCAAGGAAGAGCTCGCTTCTTTAAAAGAGCAGTTAACAGCTGTATACAAAGAGTACCAGGGTAAGAACCTCAGCCTCAACATGGCTCGTGGTAAGCCAAGCTCTGATCAGCTTGATCTTTCCCTTCCGATGTTAGAAATCTTAAACACAACAAGCGACTTCAACACAGTTGATGGCGACACAAGAAACTATGGCGTGCTTACAGGTCTTGCAGAGGCAAAACAGTTCATGGGCGAGATGATGTCCGCTCCGGCTGAGAACGTTTATATGTATGGTTCCGCATCCCTTACATTAATGTTCGATACAGTTTCCCGTTCCTACACACATGGTGTAATGGGCAGCACTCCGTGGTGCAAACTTGACAAAGTGAAATTCCTTTGCCCGGTTCCGGGTTATGACAGACACTTCTCTATCTGTGACTTCTTTGGTATCGAGATGATCAACATCCCGATGACACCAACAGGTCCGGATATGGATATGGTTGAAGAGTACGTTAACAACGACGAGACAGTAAAAGGTATCTGGTGTGTACCGCTTTACTCCAACCCGTCTGGTGAAGTTTACTCCGACGAGACAGTTAAACGTTTCGCTAACTTAAAACCGGCTGCTAAAGATTTCCGTATTTTCTGGGATAACGCTTACTGCGTACATCACTTATATCCGGAAAAACCGGCTCAGATCCTTGAGATCCTTGACGAGTGTGCAAAAGCTGGCAACCCGGATATGGTTTACAAATTCGGTTCCACAGCTAAAGTTACATTCCCGGGTGCTGGTATCTCCGCTATCGCTACATCCAAAGCGAACCTTGCAGATATGCAGAAACAGATGAACGCTCAGCTCATCTCCCACGACAAGCTCAACCAGCTTCGTCACGTTCGTTTCCTTAAAGATGGCGCTGGCCTTGCAGCTCACATGGCTAAACACGCTGAACTCCTTCGTCCGAGATTCGAGGCAGTAGACGAGATCCTTAACAAAGAGCTCGCTGGTCTTGAGGTTGGTACATGGACAAAACCGATGGGAGGTTACTTCGTATCCTTCGATTCTCTCGATGGCTGCGCGAAGAAGATCGTTGCTATGTGTAAAGATGCTGGCGTAGTTATGACAGGCGCTGGTGCTACATTCCCGTACGGCAAAGACCCGAAAGACAGCAACATCCGTATTGCTCCGTCCTTCCCGTCCTTAGAGGAATTAAAACTCGCTGCTGAAATCTTCTGCGTATGCGTTAAGTTAGTAAGCATCGACAAGCTTTTAGAGGCTTAATCCTTGGTACATAAACCAAATAATTAAAGAAATTTTAAGGGACTGCAACCGATTATTCGGTTTGCAGTCCTTTACTTTTTGTGGGTGCTGTAATAAAATAATGGCAGTGTTTGTGATTGTGGAGACAATCCGGACAAAATAACAATGGAGAATGATTATGGAAAAGAAAAACAGCGTAATGCGTGAAGGAATTGCTTACCTGATATTTGGTGTACTTACAACTGCTATTGATTATGTGATCTCCAACGCATTATTTTACTGGACCAATGTTCCGACAATTCCGGCGCAGACCATTGCCTGGGTGGCAGCCGTACTGTTTGCATTCGTGACAAACAAATGGTGGGTGTTTGAGAGTCATACCCTGATCCCATCTGAAGTCTGGAAGGAATTTGTATCCTTCGTAGCTTGTCGTGTGGCGACATTTGCATTTAATCTGGCAGCATTATTTATCATGGTCGATTTGCTTGGCATGGAGTTCTTTGTCTGCAAATTGCTGATCTCAGTGGTTGTAGTGATCTTGAACTATGTATTCAGCAAGATCCTGATTTTCACAAAGAAAGATAAAAAATAAAGGAAATGATTGAAAAGGAGCCCCTGTATTATATGGAAGAAAAGAAACGTAAGCGTCTTCCACGCTTGAATGATGTCACGATCCGTCCGAACGACGGTCTGAAAATCGCTTTTTTTATCCCAATGGTGATCATGGTCATCATTTTCATCCAGAGAGGGATCTTTCCGTTTGGTGACGAAAGCTTTTTGAGAACTGATATGTATCATCAGTATGCGCCATTTTTCTCTGAGTTCCAGCATAAGCTTCGGAATGGCGGAAGCCTGCTATACAGCTGGGATATCGGAATGGGTGTAAATTTTGCTGCACTGTATGCATATTATTTGGCGAGTCCGATGAACTGGCTGATTCTTCTTTGTCCCAAAAGTCTGGTCATTGAGTTCATGACTTACATGATCGTGTTTAAGATCGGTCTTTCCGGTCTGACATTTGCCTGGTATTTAAGAAAACATTGCAATACAGATTCTATTGGTGTTGGATTTTTCGGCATATTCTATGCCCTGTCCGGTTATATGGCTGCATACAGCTGGAATATCATGTGGCTGGACTGCATTTTATTATTCCCGCTGATCATGTATGGTCTGGAGAAGCTGGTGAAAGAAGGAACCGGCTTCTTGTATTGCATTACATTGGGTCTTTCTATTCTCTCTAACTACTATATTTCCATTATGATCTGTATTTTCATGGTGCTGTATTTCGGTGCTCTGCTGATTCTGGAAAAGATGGAAGACTGGGAAGACTATACGGATGCATGTATCCGTTTTGCAGTATACTCCCTGCTTGCAGGTGCAATGGCAGCAGTGGTGTTGCTCCCGGAGATTTATGCACTTCAGTCGACGGCTTCCGGAGATTTCAACTTCCCGAAGACGCTGACCTCTTATTTTACGATTTTTGATATGATCGCGCGCCATCTGGTGTGCGTGGAAACGGAAATCGGACTGGATCATTGGCCGAATATTTATTGTGGCGTGGCGATCCTGATATTCTTCCTTTTATATGTGGTATGTAAAAAGATTTCCGTGAAGGAAAGAGCGGTTTATTGTGGTCTGCTTCTGATCTTTTTTGCAAGCTTTTCCACAAATGTACTGAACTTTATCTGGCATGGATTTCATTATCCTAACAGCTTACCGGCCAGACAGTCGTTCATTTATATTTTCTTAATACTGTTTGCTGGTTTCCGTGCATACATGTATTTAGACGAAACACCAAAGAAACATATCAACATGGCGTTTCTTGGAAGTGTCTGCTTTGTGCTATTGGCAGAAAAATTGATTGATGCGAAGCATTTCCATTTTTCTATTTTCTATGTGGCGATCATTGTGTTGGCGATGTATGCAGGTGTTCTTCATCTATATAAAACTGAAAAGAGAGCCCTGGCAGCGTTTCTGGCATTGATTCTTGTTTCGGTCGAAGCCGCAGCCAATACGGCGGTGACCAGTGTTACGATCACAAGCCGCGAGGCCTATACAAGAGACAATGAAGATGTGCAGTTTTTAATGGATATGGTTGAACCGACAGATGATTTTTACCGTGTGGAGAAAAAGACAAGAAAAACGAAGAATGACGGTGCATGGATGAATTTTCCATCGGTATCCTTATTCTCTTCCACAGCCAATGCGGATCTGACAGAGTTCTTTAAACGAATGGGCTGTGAGGCATCTACAAACTCCTATAGTATCACTGGAAGCACTCCGCTGGTGGATAGCCTTGTTTCTATTAAATATGCTCTGTATTCGGAAGAAGTTCCGAACACAGATCTCTGGGCATATATGAAAGAAAGTGGAGAGACATATCTTTACGAGAATCTGTATACATTACCGCTTGGTTTTGTGCTCCCATTCTCGGTGGAAGATAATTGGCAGTTCAAGATGAACAATCCTGCGGAAGTTCAGAATGATCTCTGTCAGACCATGGGAACTGAGAAGGTTCTGGAATGGATTGACAGCCACACATCCGGAAAGAATTGTACATTTACACCAGATACGGATGGTTACTACTATGTATATGTATCCAATAAAAAGGTAAAAAGCGTAAAGGCTTCGGTACCGAGCGGTTCAAAGACATTTAATAATACGGACCGCGGTTATTTGTTAGAGCTTGGATCTCTCATAGCAGGAAATCAGGTAACTCTGACTTCTCAGACCGATGACCAGGAAATGAAGTGCGAGGTTTACCGTTTCTCTGACAGCGCCATGATTTCGTTGTATGAGAAGTTAAATCAGACTCCACTGAAGCTGACCAGCTGGGAAGATACAAAATTAGAAGGTACAATTAATGCTGCGGAGAGAGGCGTATTATTCACTTCCATTCCGTATGAAAAGGGCTGGACTGTGAAGGTGGACGGCGAGGCGGTGGAGACAGAGAAAATCTTCGAGGCATTTCTTTCCGTGCAGGTTCCGGAAGGTGAGCACACCATTACATTCGAATATTTTCCGGCTGGCTTAAAACCGGGCATCATCATTACACTTGCTTCGATTGCAATCTTAGCAATGCTGTTTGTTGTAGACCGCATTATGGAACGTCGTTATCAGGAGAGGAAAGCAGCACGTGAAGCTGCCGCTGAGCTCGAGGCTGCGAATGCGGAAGAAAGTGAGTTAGAAGCAATTGCAGAAGTTGTAGTTGAAGACGAAACAGAAAACGAAGAATCATAAGTTGAAAATATCATACAAAGGAGGGCCCAAATATGAAACTTTGGGGCGGACGTTTTACAAAACAGACCAATCAGTTAGTACACAATTTTAACGAATCAATCTCTTTTGATCAGAAATTTTACAAACAGGATATCGCAGGCAGTATCGCACATGTGACGATGCTTGCCAAGCAGGGCATTTTATCAAATGAGGACCGTGATATTATCATTGCCGGCCTGAACAGCATTCGTGAAGATCTGGATAATGGGACTCTTGAGATCACAACCGAGCATGAAGATATCCATTCTTTCGTAGAAGCACATCTCACAGAGCGTGTGGGCGAGGCTGGAAAGAGACTGCACACAGGCCGCAGTCGTAATGATCAGGTAGCTCTCGATATGAAACTTTACACCAGAGATGAGATCGACGAGTTAGATGAACTTTTAAAAGGACTTTTAGAAGTGCTCCTGGAATTAATGGAAGAGAATCTTCACACATATATGCCGGGATTCACACATTTGCAGAAAGCCCAGCCGATCACTCTTGCTCACCATGTGGGTGCATATTATGAGATGTTCCGCAGAGACAGAAGCCGTCTGGCAGATATAAGAAAACGTATGAAC
>JAZTZT010000168.1:0-18657 GCA_045637605.1 Pilosibacter sp. | reverse complement strand
CCTGATTTCGTACGTTAATTAGATACTACTATCATACATGAATTTAGCAGAAAAGACCATTGAAAATTTGGTGTATAAATAAAAAAGAGGATGCAGTTGTTACTACATCCCCTTGATAATATTGATTATTCGAAATCTGCCGCTTTGCCTTCGCTGCCAAGAACTTCTTTGATCTTGTGAGCAACAACAGCTTTTACATTAGCACGTGCTACTGTAAGGTACTGTCTCGGATCGAAGTAATCCGGATGCTCGTTCATAACCTGGCGGATACCAGCTGTGAGACCAAGACGAAGGTCAGAGTCGATGTTGATCTTACATACAGCGCTTCTAGCTGCCTGACGAAGCTGCTCTTCCGGAATACCGATAGCATCTTTCAGAGCGCCGCCGTTTGTGTTGATGATCTTAACGTATTCCTGCGGAACGGAAGATGCACCGTGAAGAACGATCGGGAATCCCGGGATTCTCTTTTCGATCTCTTCAAGAATATCGAAACGAAGCTGCGGTTTTGTGCCCGGTTTGAACTTAAATGCACCATGGCTTGTACCGATTGCGATTGCAAGGGAGTCAACGCCAGTGCGCTCTACGAACTCCTGAACCTCATCCGGCTGTGTGTAAGAGGAATCTTCTGCGGATACGTTTACGTCATCCTCGATACCAGCAAGACGACCTAACTCAGCCTCTACTACTACGCCGCGAGCGTGAGCATACTCTACTACCTTCTTTGTAAGAGCAATGTTCTCTTCGAAGGAGTGGTGGGAGCCATCGATCATAACGGATGTGAATCCACTGTCGATACATGCTTTACATGTCTCGAAATCTGCGCCATGGTCAAGATGAAGAGCGATCGGGATATTCGGATTCTCGATAACAGCAGCTTCTACAAGTTTTTTAAGGTATGTCGGGTTCGCATACTTTCTTGCACCTGCGGAAACCTGAAGGATAACCGGGGAGTTAAGTTCGCCGGCTGCCTCTGTGATAGCCTGTACGATTTCCATGTTGTTTACATTGAAAGCACCGATTGCATAACCGCCCTCATAAGCTTTTTTAAACATCTCTGTTGTTGTAACTAATGCCATAATATTTATTCCTTTCTATGTATAGTAATTATTGCACGTAGACATATTCTACTACAAAATAGTAAAGTTAACAATCTATTTTTTTATAAATTCTTTGTGATTTCTTTTATCTTCACAAATTCTTTTCTGTGCGCTATAATATTTCTTGATTCATCATATATGAAATCAATCAAAGATTGACATAATTTAATTATGTAATCCACCATGTGTATTGAGGAGTTAAGAATGTCTACGATTCATATAATAAATGATTTTGCAGCATCTGAACTGGATATTTATGCCAGATTAAACGAAAATCAGTTGGTACATTATTTTGAGCCTGGTCTTGGACTTTTTATTGCTGAAAGTCCCAACGTCATCGAACGCGCTCTAAATGCAGGCTATGAACCACTATCTTTCTTAATGGAAATGAAAAACATAGACAAAGAAATGAAACATATATTAGACCGATGTCCGGATATACCTGTATACACAGGTGAGTTAGAGATGCTTTCAAAACTCACGGGGTTTCATCTGACTAGAGGTGCATTGTGTGCCATGAAACGTCAGGAATATCCTACTGTAGAGGAAATCTGTAAACATGCAAAGCGTATCGCAATTCTAGAAAATGTAGTGAACCCTACAAATGTGGGTGCTATCTTCCGCTCTGCGGCTGCTTTGCATATGGATGCAGTTCTTCTTACACCCGGATGCAGTGATCCGCTGTATAGACGTGCAAGTCGTGTGAGCATGGGTACTGTATTTCAGGTGCCATGGACATATATTGGTAATCGTTCTACAGACTGGCCTAATCCGATGCTAACAAAGATAAAAGAATTAGGATTTAAAACGGCAGCTATGGCATTATCGGATAATTCTGTCAGCATTGATGATCCTAAACTTATGAGTGAAGATAAACTTGCGATTATTCTCGGTACGGAAGGTGATGGATTGGCAGTTGAAACAATCGCTGATTGTGACTATACAGTTAAGATTCCAATGTCTCATGGTGTGGATTCTTTGAACGTTGCCGCGGCAAGCGCAGTTGCATTTTGGCAATTAGGAAACAAACATTAATATATTTCCATATAGTAATAAAGTCCGACAGAAACCTTGCATACAAGTTCTGTCGGACTTTCTGTATTATCTGATACCGTAATTTTCGATAATATAATCCATATCTTTATCGCCACGTCCGGAGAGACAGATTAAAATAGAACCTTTACCCATTTCTTTTGCAAGTTTCATTGCATATGCAACTGCATGAGAACTCTCGATCGCCGGGATAATGCCTTCCAATCTGGAAAGTTTAAAGAATGCATCGATCGTTTCTTCATCATTGATCACATCGTACTTAACTCTTCCAAGATCATGAAGGAATGCGTGTTCCGGACCGGAGGACGGATAATCAAGACCGCTTGCTACAGAATATACAGGAGCCGGATCTCCATTCTCATCTTTTAACATAATACTATTGAAACCATGCATGATACCTTCTGTACCATACTTAAGGCTTGCTGCATGATCACCAAGCTTCTCGCCTCTTCCAAGCGGCTCTACACCATAAATATCAACCGGATAGTTTAAGAATCCGGAGAACATACCCATCGCATTGGAACCACCGCCAACACATGCAACAACTGCGTCCGGAAGTTCACCTGTCATCTCTACAAACTGCTCTCTTGCTTCGATTCCAACGATACTCTGGAAGTCACGAACCATCATCGGGAACGGGTGCGGACCAAGAACGGAACCGATACAATAAATCGCATCTTTATATTCATTTGCATAAGCTTTAAATGCAGCATCAACGGCTTCTTTTAATGTCGCAAGACCCTCTGTAACTTCAATGACATTTGCACCGAGAATCTTCATTCTTGCTACATTTGGAGCCTGTTTTTTAATATCTACGGAACCCATGTAAATATCACACTCAAGGCCGAAATAAGCAGCAGCTGTTGCAAGTGCTACACCGTGCTGACCTGCACCTGTCTCTGCGATTACCTTCTTCTTACCCATGTATTTTGCCAGAAGTGCTTCACCCATGCAATGGTTAAGCTTATGAGCTCCGGTATGGTTCAGATCCTCACGTTTTACGTACAACTGTACATCACCAAGAGAATTGGACAAACGCTCTAAATGAGAGATCGGAGTCGGTCTTCCCTGGAATTCCTTTCGGATTCGTCTGAGTTCTGCAATAAATTTTCTTGATTTACAAATTGTAAAATATGCATCATTAATCTCTTTCATTGCCTGAGCAAGTTCTTCAGAAATGAAACAACCACCATACTTGCCAAAATAACCGTCCTTATCCGGGAAATTTTTGAAATAAGTATCGAAATCAACGCCATTATACATCATAATAATTTTCCTCCTGAACTTTCAATAAAATGTCCTGTCATGGGAACAAATAAAAATCCCTGACAGAAATAGCCAACTTCTGTCAAGGACGAATAATTCTTATCCGCGGTGCCACCTTGAATTCACGTTTACGTGCTCTTTTCAGGATACTAACATATCCCAGACAACTGACGTATGCCTTCACGTTGCAGAATACTCTGCGATCTCTCGCATTTGACTGCACCCTCCGCGGTCCATTTGACGACTTGTTTCTCACCTGTTCTCAGCAACACAGGCTCTCTGTAAAGGCATCATCGCCGTTATCTCCGCATCAACGGTTTAACTAATTAAATTGTTATAGTATTTATAACACCAATATATGCAATTGTCAATAACATTTTACTCGATATAAGCATTTCATTTGATTTGATCAAATATGAATTCTAATCTGGTGGATTTAGTGAATCAATGGAGCCGGAGCAAAGTATACAATTGTCAGAGAATCGCCGGCTTCAATAGTATCAGATACCATGCAGTTCATCTGCTTCACTTCACGGATATATTCACGGATTTCCATCCCGGAATTTATATTATAAGTTTTTGCAATGGACCAAAGTGTATCGCCCTTTTGAATCTCAATATCTGTATAATAACGCTCATAGACCACCTGATTTTCTTCTTCGCTCGCCATAACCAGAGTCTTACCAAAGAAACAAGATAATACCATAACAAATAATACTAACATAACTAAATATTTTTTCATCTATATTTCCTCCAACTCTCGAAAATTTGTTCGCGAACATTTGTTCTGAATACATATTAACACCAGAACAAATGTTTGTCAATATGAATCGAACATTTTTTCGAACAAAGGTTTGCTTTTTTTTCGAACATATGTTAGTATAGTACCAGAAAGACAATACCAAATATGGTGTTCATTACCGTAAGGAGGAACTGTGATGAGTAAGGGTAAGATTACTGATAAACAGAGAGAAATTCTTGAATATATTAGAGACACTATTTTAGCAAAGGGTTATCCGCCGGCGGTCCGCGAGATTTGTGAAGCCGTTCATTTGAAATCCACTTCTTCTGTCCACTCTCATTTAGAAACACTGGAGAAGAACGGATATATCCGCCGTGACCCTACGAAACCGCGTACGATCGAGATTTTAGACGATGATTTTGCACTCACACGTCGCGAGATGGTTAACGTTCCAGTCATTGGTACCGTTGCTGCCGGTATGCCAATCTTAGCTGAAGAAAACATTGAAGATTATATGCCGATCCCTGTTGAAATGCTTCCTAACAAAGAAGTGTTTATGCTGAAGGTTAAGGGAGAAAGTATGATCGACGCCGGTATTTTTAATAATGACAAAGTCATTGTTGCCAAACAGGATACAGCGAGAAATGGTGAGATGGTTGTTGCATTAGTTGAGGATTCTGCAACAGTTAAGACATTCTATAAAGAAGACGGACATATTCGTCTCCAGCCAGAAAATGCATCTATGGATCCGATCATTGTAGACGATGTTCAGATTCTCGGTAAAGTAATTGGTCTGTTCCGCATGATGCGGTAAATATTAATACATAAAAACGTATTGATTAAGAAAGAAATCATGCTTTCATATCAATACGTTTTCTTTTTAGTGCTCATATTTCATTTTAAAATATTCTTTAATTCCTTCAATGCATTCTTTTTGTTCGACAGTAAGATATTTATATTGTTTTGTTCGTAAATAGATACGTCTGCTCAAGTTGATTCCTTCTACGTGTCTCAGCACGATATTAGCTCCGAAATTGTCCCATGAAAGTGTCGGAACAAATGCTATGCCTAATTGTGCATTTAATAACTCGCGAAGCATATTAGGATTATCTACAATCATCGTTTTGTTCGGTTCTACAAAATTTCTTTCCATCTCTAACTTAACAATTCTGCCTAATTCCCAATATTCATTTAAACTGATAAAGTCTTCCTGGGTCAAATCTTTCATATATATTTTGTCTTTTTTTAATAGTGGATGCTTATCTGGCAGTGCCAATAATATTTTTTCATTTAACAGTACTTGGTCAGAAGTTAATAAGTTTTCCGATTGTGTGCATGATAACAGCTGAATATCAACATCATCAAAATCTTTATCTCTTTGCCACTGATAGATTTGATACTGTGTTTGAGGATTTCTTTCTTTCAAATATATAAGCATCTCTGGAAGTTGTTTGGAAGCTGTTGCAAATAAAATAGTAACTTTGGGATGATGAATATTATTCATTTCTTCCAACTTAAGTTTCGTATTTTCCATCAATATATTCATTTCTTCAATTGTTTTTAAAAACAGTTTCCCTGATTCGTTCAAACGAATTTTCTTCCCATCACGTACAAAGAGTTGGCAGCCAAGTTCCGTTTCAAGACGTTTGATCGTTTGACTCAATGATGGTTGTGTCATATTCAGCAGAAGCGCTGCTTTCGTAAAGTTTTCTTCTCTCGCAACAACTAAGAATTTCTGTAATTGATTCCATTCCATACAATACCTCTTATAATGTTTGTATTATATAGATAGTATCATTTTCATATTGGAAAAACAATATAAAGTTCGATATAATATAAAAAAACATTGAGGAGACACAATATGACTACACTATTAATCCAACAAGTACTTATTATGTTTATACTGGCGGCTGTCGGTTATGTATGCTTCAAAACAAAAAAGATTACGATGGAAGGATGTAAGACACTTAGTAATATCTTAATCTTCCTCTCTCTGCCATGTGTTATCGTGAACAGTTTTTTAGTCGAATTTACCACTGAGAAACTAATGGGCCTGATCTATAGTTCACTTGCTGCCGCGGTAGTAATGTTGATTTCACTGGTTGTTTCCAGAATTTTCTTTGGAAAAGATGCAATCCTTAATTTTGCTTCTTCTTTTTCCAATCCGGGTTTTTTTGGCATTCCGCTGATCCTTTCTATTTTGGATAATGGTGCTGTATTCTATATTGCAGCTTTTATCGCTTTTGTAAATTTACTTCAGTGGTCATATGGTGTTGCATTACTGACTGCGAAATCTGACAATGAGAAAGCTTCCTGGAAAGATTTTATTCCTTCACCGAAGCGCCTGATGACTGCACCTTTTATGATTGCAACTTTAATTGGTCTGTTCTTCTTCCTTACAAGAATTCCAATGCCGGATCTGATTTACAAAAGTATTCAGTACATTTCCAATTTAAATACACCGATTGCGATGTTTACGATCGGTATTTATTTTGCCCAGACAAATCCGGCAGCTATGTTCCGCAAACCAAAGTTGTATCTTCTCTCTATTGTGAGATTATTTGTAATTCCATTGATTTCCATGGCAGTTCTTTGGTTCCTTCCGGAAACTTTTGCGGAAATGAAGCTGGCACTTCTCATTGTAGCTGCTTGTCCAACAGGTTCCAATGTGGCTGTATATGCTCAGCTTTACGACAGCGATTATTCCTATGCAGTTGAAACGGTAATCATCTCTACTCTATTATCGATTTTCAGCCTTCCGATCATTGTTCGTCTTGCGGAAATGATTCAGTTTATATAAAATTAGATTATCATTAATCTTTCATGAAGGGGGTTATTATTATGAAAGAACAGTTAAAGAAAATCATTGAACAGCTGCAAACAGATGTGAAAATCGAACAGGCTATGAAGATTCTTGAAGAAACTCATGAGGCGATCGTGGATCTACAGATGGAGCTTTGTGCCATTCGCTCTCCTTCCAATATGGAGGAAAATAGAGCAAAACGTTTCTACGAGCTTATGAGTCAGATTGGCCTCGATCATGTATATATGGATGAAGTCAATAATGTGATTGGTCTTTGGAAAGGTACCGGAGATGGTCCTACTCTCGTTGTTGCAGCTCACATGGATACGGTGTTTGGTCCGGAAATTGACTGTACTCCGGTTCGAAAGGAGGACGGATTTATCTGGGGACCGGGTATTTGCGATGATACAAGAGGAATGGTTGAAGTATATGCCATTGCAAAAACCATGTGTGAAGCAGGAATCCGTGCAAAAGGTGATATCCTCTTTGTGGGAAACGTTGGTGAAGAATCCCTTGGCGATCTTCGAGGAAGCAAGCATTTATTTGCTACTAATCCAAACATTGATGTGTTTATGTCTATCGACGGTCCACAGGTGGAATCTCTTGTTACAAATGCAATCGCAGGCTGTAAATATCGCTTTACATATACAGGACGTGGTGGTCATGCGTTAGGAGCATTTGGTATTCCAAATGTGAACAATGCTCTGGGATATGCGATGGCAAAGATCGCGACTCTGGAAGTTCCTTCCGAACCATTATCCATTTTTAATATCGGTGTTGTACAGGGCGGCGTTTCTGTAAATGCGATCCCGGCTAAGTCCAGTATGATGGTCGACCTTCGTTCCATGAGCCAAATGGAACTTGACCGTATGAAAGATTTTGTGGTATCGGCTGCAAAAGAAGGTCTGGAAAAAGAATTGGCTCGCTGGAATCATCCGACAGAGACACTCGAGCTTCAGATTGAGATATTAAGTGAACGTCCGGGTGGAACTCAACCGATTGAAGCACCTGTCGTTCAGGCTGCGTTAGCTGCTTATGAAGCATATGGAATTGAACCAAAGCTTCAGAAAGGCGCAAGTACAGACTCTAATATTCCGATCAGCCTTGGTATCCCTGCGGTTACTGTTAGCCGAGGAGGTATCCAGATTGACGGACATACCGTGAATGAACGTTTCCAGCCTGATAACGCGTTTGTAGGAACTCAGAGAGATTTGATTCTTGCACTTTTATTATCCGGATATGAAACAATTGCAGAACCAGTAATCAAATAATAAGTCAAACAACAATAAAACAGGCTGTACCGCCCTTATATGGCGCATACAGCCTGTTTCGTGTTTTGTCTTAGTATGTCTAGTACATTTGCGCAAAACGCGTTGTACCGGATTACAGCTCGTCTGTAGACTCGAGGATCTTTCCGTCTCTCCAGATTCTCTCAAGATCGTAGAATAATCTGTCTTCCTGGGAGAATACATGAACGATCACATCATTGTAGTCCATTAACATCCATGTGGATGTGAGGTTACCTTCTTTCTGTTTGCACTCATAACCAGCTTTGAAGAGTTTCTCTTCTACGCTGTCTACAAGAGCATGAAGCTGACTAATGTTTGTTGCGCTTGCAATTACAAAATAATCTGCAATAACGGAAACACCGTTAATATCGATAACTTTAATGTCTTCGCCTTTTTTCTCTTCGAGAGCGGCTACGGCGATTTTTACCATTTCTTTTGACTGATTCAACGTTATTTACCTCCTTCGTTGGGGATGTAGAGTCATTGTCCTCTCGTTCTGCATGATTCATAGCAGTCTGTTTTTCTTCAACGATACAACGCATATCTTCACATGCTTCTATCGTTGTTGTATCGATCGGACAGTTGGTTGATTCCAGATATTTCAAAATACTTTCCATAATAGAAAGACAGGCCAGATCTAAATCGATGAACGCCAGTTTTCTCATTTCCGGAAGTTCTGAAGCTTTATAACGTCCTGGTTCGATATAGTCCGCTACATAGAGGATCTTATCGAGTAGAGTCATATTCTTCTTTCCGGTTGTATGACATTCGATCGCTGTCAGGATTTCCTGGTCTTCAATTCCATATTTCTCACGAGCGTACCATGCCCCAAGCTTTGCATGAAGCAAAGACGGGTCTCTCAGTTCACCGTCAGTCATCGGAATCTCACGCTTCTGGCATTTTAAAAGCATAGTTTCATTATCAAAACGCTTAGCACAGTCATGGAGAAGACCCGCAAGCTCTGCTTTATGAAGGTCATATTCATACCGCATCGCAAGCGCCTGACAGGTGTATGAAACACCCATGGTATGCTCAAAGCGAATTGGATCCAGCTTCTTTTTCAAAGATTTTCTGATTTCTAATACTTGTGTATTCATAATCAATTATTTATAAAGTCTGTGTTCTCTGATGTACTGTTCCACTGCTTCAGGAACATCTTTTGCGATACTCTTTCCTTCAGCAATTCGTTTACGGATATCAGCTGATGCAATATCGACCTCTTCATTATGAAGCACCAATATCCTTGCTCCGTATTTTTCTGTCAGATATTCAATCTGTTCATCAAATGTACGCTCTGCACCTTCATAATCACGACCGGAAACCATTAGCGTGGTCAGTACCATAACCTGCTCCGGGTGATACCAGCTTTCGATCTGGAATAAAGAATCTGCACCGATAATGAAATAAAATTCATATTCCGGATATTCCTCTTTGAGAAGTGCCAGAGTATGGGCTGTATACGTATTTCCTTCACGTTTCATCTCAAAATCTGAGAGGACGCAATAAGGACGACTGTCGATCGCCAGATGAAGCATATCTATGCGAGCTTCTCCTGCAGTAATCATACGGTCTTTTTTGTGCGGCGGAATATGAGATGGCATATACCAGATCTCATCAAGGCCATATTCTTCATACGCCTGCTTTCCTAATAACAGATGTCCGTTGTGGACGGGATCAAATGTTCCGCCCATAATACCGATCCGTTTCATGAAACAGCTCCTTTCAGGGATGACTCAGGATTACGGAAGAACGATCTTTCTGTTCTTTTCTTCCTTCGCCGGACGATATAAAACGATCATTTTACCAATTACCTGAACGACCTGAGAACGTGTACGCTCGCCAAGTACAGCTGCGATACTCTTCGGATCGTCCATGCAGTTCTTTAATACATGGATCTTGATCAATTCTCTTGCTTCCAGTGCTTCATCAACAGCCTGAGTCAGCTCCGGAGTCAGACTGGATTTACCAATCTGAAGGATCGCATCCATTGTCATTGCAAGGCCTTTTAAGTAAGATCTCTGCTTGCTTGTCATAGGGCTTTTTCTCCTCTAAAAATCAATTATTTATAGTAATCGAACACAAGACCATACATACGTACTGTATCGCCTTCCTCAATGCCTGCTTCTTCTAACGCTTCCAGAATGCCATTTTCTTTTAAGAACTTCTGGAAGAAGTTAAAGCCTTTTTCAGACTCAAGGTTTGTATATCCGAGCATCTTTTCAATTCTCGGACCTTCAACCACATACTCGCCGTCCTCGTTCTTTTCAACAGTGTACGGGAGGTTGCGGTCTGTCATGTATTCTACTTCGAATTCCTTCTCAAAAATCTTCGGAGTTCTGTCTACAGTACTTAACACTTTAAACAGATGATATAAAAGCTCATTTACACCTTCGCCGCTGACTGCAGAAATACCGAATACCGGGATTCCCTGACTCTCAAACTCATCTTTTAAAGCCTGAAGCGGATTCAGTTCCTCATCATAAAGAGCATCCAGCTTGTTGGCAGCAATTGCCTGTGGGAGCTCTAAAAGCTTCGGATTATAAGCTCTTAATTCTTCCATGATCATATGAATATCTTCTACCGGATCGCGTCCTTCAACGGATGCGCCGTCTACCACATGAAGAAGAACTTTCGTTCTTTCGATGTGACGTAAGAATTCATGTCCAAGGCCTGCACCTTCGGATGCGCCTTCGATCAGTCCCGGAATATCAGCCATTACGAAGCTGTTACCGTCTCCGAGATTTACCACACCGAGGTGCGGATTTAATGTTGTGAAATGATAGTTGGCAACTTTCGGGCGTGCATTGGATACACGAGATAATAATGTAGACTTACCTACATTCGGGAATCCCACAAGACCTACATCTGCGAGCACCTTTAACTCTAACTGTACCCAAAGCTCTGCACCTGCCTGTCCCGGCTGTGCATACTTCGGAGCCTGCATTGTTGCTGTTGCGAAGTTCATATTTCCAAGGCCGCCTTTACCGCCTTTTAAAATAACTTCTCTGCGGTTGTCACCGGACATGTCGGTAATGACTTTACCGGTCTCCATGTCCTTAACAACAGTACCCTGTGGAACTTTGATAACAAGGTCTTTGCCGTTTGCACCATGGCATCTGCGCTTTCCGCCCTCTTCGCCAGGCTGCGCCACATACTTTCTCACATGACGGAAGTCTATAAGTGTATTCAGACCGTCGTCTACTTCAAAGATAATATCGCCGCCTTTGCCGCCGTCACCGCCGTCCGGGCCGCCGTTGGGAACATAAATTTCTCTACGGAAACTCACATGGCCATTTCCGCCGTCACCAGATTTGATAAAAACTTTTGCGCTGTCTGTAAACATGGGTTCGTTCAGTCCTTTCCAAAACTGTCTGGTTATTAACTATAGTTACGATTGAGTTCATTTACATAAACTCTAAAAGAGCCCCATACCTTACAGTATGGAGCTCTAAGTTATTATTCGCTGATTACTCTCGGATATACAGAAACCTGCTTTTTGTCTCTGCCTTTTCTCTCAAATCTAACAACGCCATCAACCTTTGCGAATAATGTGTCATCACCGCCACGGCCAACGTTAAGACCCGGATGGATCTTAGTACCACGCTGTCTGTAAAGAATGTTTCCAGCTAATACGAACTGTCCGTCTGCTCTCTTTGCTCCAAGGCGCTTGGACTCGGAATCTCTACCGTTCTTAGTAGAACCAACACCTTTCTTGTGAGCAAATAACTGAAGGTTCATCTTAAACATATCGGTTACACCTCCCTGAATCGAAAATTTATATACTCTGCTCCATAATCTCTCTGGATATTTTGAAGTCCCAGGATCAGGGATTTCATAAGGAGCTGTGACTCAGGACTAACTTCGTCCGGGAAGGAAAAGGAAAAATACCCTCCATCGTCGGAAATACTTCCTTCGAAATGATCATCCGTAAATTCTTCCACGGAGTTTGCCATATTCAGCGCTAGTGAAGATACTGCAGCACAAACAATGTCCTGACCGTACTCACCATAGCCTGCATGACCTTTGATCTCGATCCCTTTTGCGACTTTATCCTTGTCACGTTTGATAATTACGTTAATCATACAAAATTAAGCGTTGATTTTGTCAATCTTAACCTGTGTATAAAGCTGTCTGTGGCCGTTTTTCTTATGATAGCCAGTTTTGCGTTTATACTTGTAAACGATAACTTTTTTGCCCTTGCCAACTTTTTCTACTGTTGCGGATACTGTAGCACCTGCTACTGTCGGGCATCCGATTGTAAGCTCGCCGTTGTTTACGCAAAGAACCTGATCAAAAGTTACTACAGAACCTACTTCTGCTTCGATCTTCTCGATCTTGATGCTATCGCCTTCAGCTACTTTATACTGCTTACCACCTGTTGCAATAATCGCGTACATATTGCACCTCCTATTATCTTTACTCGCCAGCTGCGGTGGTTCTCACTATGAAAACGCTTGTTTACCTCACTGTGCGGCACATACCCATGTATAATATCATTTCTTTTTCTTTATGTCAATCGTTTTTTTACATTTTTTCCAACAAAATTCATTGATTTTGCGAGATTTTTTGAGCGTACAACTAGATATGGTGTAGAACCTCTAACGGATGTGTAAGACGCTCAAATAATTCCATCGGTTTAATTCGATGTAATGTCCCCTCTTTAAAATACCAAATTGCCTGTAATGGTTTCATTCCAATGGATCCGGAAGCCTCCAGTTCCTGACTTCCACCATCGCCAACAAAGACACACTCTTGTGATTCTACCTGTAACTCATTCATACAACGTAGAAAGATTTCCGGATCGGGCTTTTTAAGTCCCTGTTCGTAGGAAAGAAAGACTGCATCAAAATAAGGAAATAATATACTTTCACGAATCACAACAGCTTCCTCAGAAAAACAATTGCTGATCAGACCAATCTTGATTCCTCGAGATTTTAATTCCTCTAGCATCGGAATGATCTCAGCATGTAGATGCTCGAAACAATCTTTTTTGACCATCGTACGCTTTGCGATCATATGATTGAGTAGCTCATCAGAATACCGACCGGTTTTATTTAGAATATCTGTAATCGCATCCTCAAAGGATAATTCTCCGATTGTACGTGCTATATCGGTCGGCATCCAAAGTGCCTGAAACTCTTCTACTGGAATTCCTGCATCTGCTGCCATTTGCATGGTGAAATAAAGCGGACTGTCATAATGAGTGATCAGAGTCTCATACATATCGAAAATGACTGCTTTTATCATAAGTATAACCTCATTTCTACATGAGGAATATCATCCTCAAGAAATTCCTCCGAACAAATCTGAAATCCTGCGCGCTCATAAAATCCGGTTGCATAGCATTGTGCATGAATATAAATCTCTTTCGGGTTCATTTTCTCCACGATCTGATGCAATCCTTCTATTAATAATCTTCCTCCGAGTCCGGTCCCATGGTTGATCGTTAAAAATCGCCCCATCTGTACCACATGATCAGAATCTTCTTTTGGAAAAGCTCTCAGATATGCGAGTACCTTTCCCTCTTCTTCATAGAATACATGAAGACCATTGTAATCCAGATCATCCAGATCTTGATAGACGCATGTCTGCTCTACAACGAAAATTTCAGCCCGCGCTTTTAAAATCTCGTATAATTCTCTTGTTGTAAGCTCATCAAAGTATTTAGAAACTAACTGCATACATTTATTCCTTTACAATATTCTGTACCCAGATACCGCTCTTTACCATCATATATCCGATAAAGACTTTTACTACTTCTGTTGCCTGTACACAGAAGAAAACCGCCGTGATCGGCAATGCAGAATGTCTGGAAGTGAAAAAAGCTACCGGTATCATAACGGTCCATACGTAAACACTATCAAATATGAACGTAATTCCCGTTTTACCGCCGGAACGGAGGGTAAAATAAGTTGCATGACAGAATGCACAGCAAGGCATAAAGAGGGCTGCGATACGAATAAACCGGGTCGCAAGTTCACGGATCTGCGGTTCTGTATTATACAGAGATGGGAAAAGACTTCCAAATGCGATCATGAAACATGCAATGACTGCACATGCAGATACACAGAAGAAGATCATCTTATTGTCTGCATCTTTCGCCTCTTCCAGTTTACCGGCTCCTAACAGCTGTCCGACGACAATGGCAATACTTGCGCCAATCTGCATGTATACAATATTAAAGAGGTTTGTAATCGTTGAGGAAATATTCTGTGCTGCTACAACTTCCAGACCGCGTACAGCATAACACTGTACAACAGTTGTCATACCACAAGCCCATAAAACCTCGTTAAGCATCAATGGAGTTCCTTTAATAAAAATATCTTTGAATATTTTTTTAGGCATTCCAAAGCCTTTGTAAGCGCCTACAATGTAAGGATTTTCCGATTTATGTGTATGAGTCCAGCTTACAATGATCGTACACTCTACGAATCGTGCCATAACGGTTGCAAGTGCTGCACCACGCACGCCAAGCTCAGGAAAGAGACCGATACCAAAGATCAGGCAATAATCAAGGACCAGATTTACACCGACTGCCACTGCACCGGAAACCATCGGGATCACAGTTTTACCGGTTTCTCGGATGGAATTGATATAAATCTGCGAAATTGCAAATGCAGGGAGTCCCCATATCATGATCGCCAGATACTGTTTTCCATATTCGAGAGTTTTTGAAATATCTCCGACACTTCCCGTATCATTTAAATATAAACTGATCAGGCTGGTATCCCAGCTTGTAAAAAGGTACAAGGCCAAAGCAATGATCATGAGACCAGAGTAAAGCTTATAACGGAATGCAAATTTCTGACCTTCATAATCGCCTTTTCCATAATACTGGGTTCCGAATATTCCTGCACCTGATACAGCACCAAAAATACAAAGATTAAATACAAAGATCAGCTGATTGACGATCGCCACACCGGTCATCTGTTCTGTACCGATCTGACCGACCATAATATTGTCCAAAAAGTTTACAAAACTCGTAATTGCATTTTGGATAATCATCGGAATTACAATATAAATAACTTTTCGGTAAAAGTTTCTATCACCGATAAATTTTCTTTTGAATGTGGACAGCATATGTATCCTCTCCTTATTTTCGCATCTGTTCGTGAAGTGGCTGTTTGATCTTCTTTCTTGTCACTTCCACGAGTCCAAGAGCTGTCATATCAACCAACGTTGTTTTGACCGGATCCAGATTTAAGTGTTGACGGAAGACATTTAACAGTTCTAAGTTATGCTCTTCCTCTTTCATATCGATAAAGTCAACAATGATGATACCCGAAAGATTTCTTAAACGCAGCTGGCACGCGATTTCTGCAGCTGCTTCCAGGTTTGTCTTATAATAAATATCTTCCGGAGATTTTTTTTCAATGTTTTTACCTGTATTAACATCAATAACTGTCATTGCTTCTGTCGATTCTATCACCAGATAGCCTCCGGACTTCAGCCAAACCGTTTTTCCAAGAGCCCGTTCCAGAGATGTTTCCAGATTATACAGTGATGATAAGGGATAAGTATCCTCGTAAAATCTAATTTGATTGTCTGAGTACTCGGAGTTCATTAATTCATCGTAAATTTCACGATCATCGGTTACGATCTCTATTGTATCCTGTTTATACAAATCACGTATCTTTGAGATTGCAAAGGAATCCGGACTGTAAAGAACACTATGTGGAGTACGGAATGAAGCATTGCGACAGATTTTTTCTAAACGTTCGGCCAACGTTCTGGCTTCTGTGATAACAGAAGTAAAATCTGTTTCATAAGCATTGGTACGAATAATGAAGGAAAGAGTGTTTTCATGGAAATATTTGTTATACTCCAACTCCCACTGATCCTTAAAAGCCTCACGCCATTTCTTGTCTCGTATTTTGGTTGAAATACCAAGAGAAACTCCGGTTCTGGCCATAACAGCGACATAACGGCCTGTTAGGGTTAATTCTCCGGAAAGGACCGCATCCTTTGTTTTCACTGCTGCCCTGGAAATCTGCACAACAATCTCATCCCCGGATTTTAGCGCTCTGTCAGACCTTGTTCCATCCGCGAATATATGTACACGATTTTCATTTAAACTATAGTAGCCGTTTACTCCCGGCTTATATTCTACAAAAGCCGCATTGAGATTCTTTACCACATTTCGGACTTTTCCGATATAAATGGTACCGATCTGCTCCGCGGCTTCCTCACCTTCAAACTCAAATTGAAGGATTCGTTTTTCAGAGGCCAGCACAGCTGCGTGCCGACCTCTGAGTGTTGTAAAAATTAATTTATTCAATGTCTTCTCCAAAAGATTCCAGAGTTACAAATTTGTGTGCCTGCTCAGAACCATTGTCTGCATAGACTTCTTCACGGTTGATTGCAAATCCAAACGCCGGATATTCTTTTTCCATACTGTTACAATATGCTTCCAAAACAAGTTCCGGTTTGATATTGTTTGCACTGCCGGAAGAAAGCTTTAAGAAAATTCCTTCCCCGTCTTCTGTCAAAGCATGTTCAAAGATCAATGGCTTCAAGTCTACCTGTCTCTCACCTTTTTTAGTTTTCTTCACGATTTCCATATTTCCATTTTCAATATAGGAAACAAGACCGCTCATAAACTCAGCATTTGTCATGCCAAGTTTCTCTGCATATCCATCGCGGAGACGGATCGTATAATCACATGCAGCAACAAGAGACATCGCATTTACTGCATCATCCGGAAGTTTCTTGTAGCTAATGATCTGAATCCCTTCTGCCATGGTCGCATTCATTCTGCGAAGCATCTCTACGGAAGAATCAGTAGACAAAACTTCAATATCCAGATACTCTCCGCTTCCTGTCAGACCAACACCAAGCGGTGCTGCGAAAGACATGATCTGATGAGGAGAAAATCCTTCGGAATAACGGATGTTGACATCTGCTCTTCTCATAACTTTCTGGAAGTAACGCATAACGTCTAGATGTCCGATAAATCTCATATTTCCCTGTTTGGAGAACTTAATTCTAATTTTCAAAGCAGACACCTCCTCCAAAATTCTTTGCGCCACAACCAGAACACTGCATACGACAGTTCGGAGTTACTTTCGCGTTCATGGCATTGTTCCACTCACGTTTTAAGAACTCTTTAGTCACACCTACATCAATGAAATCCCACGGGAATAATTCATCTAAGCTTCTCTCACGTGTGGTATAGCAATCAATATCAACACCACAAGTATCAAATGCCTGCATCCAGACATCATTCTTGAAGGACTCAGACCAGGAATCGTAGAGAGCACCATTCTTATATGCCTCTTCAATTACTGCTGCAACCTTACGGTCACCACGTGCTAATACACCCTCAAGAACTGTTACATCAGCCTCATGCCAGTTGTATTTCAGACACTTATGGTTCTTCATCTCTTTCATCTTGCGGTTTACGATGCGGGCTTTCTCAAGGAACTCTTCCTTTGTACACATCTGTGCCCACTGGAACGGAGTAAATGGCTTCGGAACGAAGAAGGATGTACTTGCAACAACCTGCACCTTACCCTGTCTCTTCTCCTTCGGTACTTCATCGAAGAATACTTCTGTGATCTTCTCGGAAAGAAGTGCAATACCCTCACAGTCTTCCACTGTCTCTGTCGGCTGACCGAGCATGAAGTAAAGTTTTACACGATTCCAGCCGCCACGGAATGCTTCTGCCGCACCATTTAAGATATCCTCTTCAGTAAGACCCTTGTTAATAACATCGCGCATTCTCTGTGTTCCGCCCTCCGGAGCGAATGTAAGACTGCTCTTCTTAACGTCCTGTACTTTGCTCATAACGTCGAGAGAGAACGCATCAATACGGAGAGACGGAAGGGAAACATTAACACCTTTACCGTGGAATTCATCCACAAGGTAAGTTACCATCTCTTCAATATCAGTATAGTCACTGGAACTTAAGGAGCTTAAAGAAATCTCCTCATGTCCGGTACTCTTTAACATCTTATATGCCAGCTCTTTCAGATACTCTACATTCTTCTCTCGAAGCGGTTTGTAGATCTGACCGGCCTGACAGAAACGACAGCCGCGGATACATCCACGCATGATCTCCAGAACAACTCTGTCCTGAGTTACTTTAATAAACGGAACAAGTGGTTTCTCCGGATATACCTCATTTGTAAAGTCCATAACAAGAACTTTTTCAACCTTTTCCGGGGCTTCCGGACAGTTCGGAAGAAAGCTCTTTAATGTACCATCTTCGTTGTATTCTACATCGTAAAGAGACGGAACGTAGATTCCCTTAATCTTTGCAGCAGCTTTTAAGAACTGTTCTCTGGAATCGCCACGTTTTCTGGACTCCTTATATGTCTCGATGAGCTGTGCATATACCACTTCGCCTTCACCAATGTAGAACATATCAAAGAACTCAGCGATCGGTTCCGGGTTGTAAGCTCATGG
>JAZTZT010000167.1:0-4340 GCA_045637605.1 Pilosibacter sp. | reverse complement strand
CACAATTTTAACGAATCAATCTCTTTTGATCAGAAATTTTACAAACAGGATATCGCAGGCAGTATCGCACATGTGACGATGCTTGCCAAGCAGGGCATTTTATCAAATGAGGACCGTGATGTTATTATTGCTGGTCTGAACAGCATTCGTGAAGATTTGGAAAATGGTACTCTTGAGATTACAACAGAACATGAGGATATCCATTCCTTCGTAGAAGCTCATCTCACAGAGCGTGTGGGTGAGGCAGGAAAGAGACTGCACACAGGTCGCAGTCGTAATGATCAGGTAGCTCTCGATATGAAACTTTACACCAGAGATGAGATCGACGAGTTAGATGAACTTTTAAAAGGACTTTTAGAGGTGCTCCTGGAATTAATGGAAGAGAATCTTCACACATATATGCCGGGATTCACACATTTGCAGAAAGCCCAGCCGATCACGCTTGCTCACCATGTGGGTGCATATTATGAGATGTTCCGCAGAGACAGAAGCCGTCTGGCAGATATCAGAAAACGTATGAACTTCTGTCCGCTCGGTTCCGGTGCACTTGCAGGAACTACCTATCCGCTGGATCGTGCATACACAGCAGAGTTACTTGGATTTGACGGTCCGACCCTCAACAGCATGGACTCCGTGGCAGACAGAGATTACCTGATTGAACTGTTATCTGCACTTTCCACAATTTCCATGCATTTGAGCCGTTTCTGTGAGGAAATCATCATCTGGAATACAAACGAATATCGTTTTGTAGAGATGGATGATTCCTACAGCACAGGCAGCAGTATCATGCCACAGAAGAAGAATCCGGATATCGCAGAGCTGATCCGTGGTAAAGCAGGACGCGTTTATGGCGCGCTGGTATCCATGCTTACGATCACAAAAGGTATTCCGCTTGCATACAATAAAGACCTTCAGGAAGATAAGGAGCTGACTTTCGATGCCATCGATACAGTAAAGGGCTGTCTCCTTCTCTTTACAGGAATGGTTTCTTCCATGTCCTTCCGCAAAGATGTAATGGAAGAGAGTGCGAAGAAAGGTTTCACCAACGCGACAGATGCAGCAGACTATCTGGTAAACCATGGCGTGGCATTCCGTGACGCACATGGTATCATCGGTCAGCTTGTACTTCTTTGCATTGAAAAAAATACCTCTCTTGATGAGTTGAGCCTCGAAGAATATCAGGCTATCAGCCCGGTATTCCAGAAGGATATTTACGAAGCGATCTCTATGAAGACTTGTGTAGAAAAGAGAATGACCATCGGTGCTCCGGGCGCGGAGGCCATGAAGCAAGTCATTGAGGTGTATAAGAAAGAGCTGCAGTAAATGTGTATTTAATTGAGGAAATGTTTTTTTAAGAAAAGCATTTCCTCTTTTTGTTCGATTCCATATGCTGTATTCTGCAAACAAGCTGCGTTTCCGAATTTTGTACGTCCATCTATCATCAACCGCTCTCGACCAACTCAGCCCTTACGGGCTTCGGACAAGTCTCCGCGGTTGAAATTAGTCCGTACAAAATTTTCGGAAGCCTTGCTAATGTTTGCAGAATACAGCATATGGAATCGAACAAAGAGTAGGAGTGCACAATTGCAGTATTTAGGTTTAGAAAAATAAAAAAGTATCTGATAGAAAATCCCGTACATGTCTCAAATAATAGGCTGGACGACTGAGTTTCACAAGTTTTGCGCCCTTACAGAGGTCGCAAACGTCCTTATCGCGATCGGCGTAAGGGCGAATAAAACGCTGTGAAGCGAAGGTAGTCAGCCGTATTTTGAGATAGTACGGGATTTTTCTACAGATACTTCTATTTTATTTTTACTAAGCTAAATACACACTTAATACTGCAATACAAAAAACCGCGTTCTCAATCAGGCAATTAATCGAAAACACGGCTTTTTTATAATATCATATGGAAAGGGGAGGAAGAGCCCCGATATCCCGAAGTGGTTTTGCGAAAAGAGTCGCAAAAGGTTACGTATCAACGTATGTGAGTTTAACATGTTATTTATTATTTGTAAAATGATAAAAAGTTTGATATAATATTAATAAAAGTTAATATTATGTTGAGCTTTTAAAACATTTTAGTTCATGTGGTACTCAAACCAGTGCTCGAGTTTGGAGAATGCTTCTTCAAGCTGCTCCGGTACGTTGGCAGAAATTGCATCGAAGATTTTAAGTCCATCCGGATAATCTGCAGAAATATCCGGAATGATCGGAATTTTGAGTTCTCTGGAGAGAAAATCAGCAAGGTCAGAAGCATTTTTGATAACTGTCTGCTTATATGTGCTTCCGTAATAGTTGGAAACGTCCGGTAAGAATGCTGTTCCATAAGTTTTCAGGGAATATTTAAAGTTCTCAAAATTAACGATTTCTGGTAAAAAATTATATGCTGTAGTCATATCAAAACCTCCTAATTCTCTGTTGTATTAACGTATTACTGTTGGAAAGGAAATCCTTGTGCACGTAGTGTATCACGGAAAGCAATGAATGTAAAATGTTTATTTGTAAGATATAATATAAATAATTATTAATATTTAAATTGGAGGAAAACATGACGTTTCTGGAGATTGAGGCATTTTTGAGTATTATTCAGTATGGCAGTTTCTCTGCTGCGGCGGACAAGTTATATGTTACTCAGCCGGCCTTGGGTAGAAGAATCCGTGCATTGGAAGAAGAGCTGGGATATACGTTGTTTGTCCGTAACAAGGGAGTTCGCCATGTAGAACTTACCAGACAGGGACAGGCATTTATCGGATTGGCTCATCGCTGGCAGGCGCTTTGGAGTGAGACACAGGAGGCAGCACTTCTCGGTAATGAAAAGAGTTTCTATGTGGCCAGTGTAGGCAGTCTTCTCGCTTTTATGCTTCCGAATGTATTTCAGACCTTTATTCGGGATAATCCGGAATGTAGCCTGCATGTTACCACGACTCACTCGGCCGATGCTTATGGGTATGTGGGAAATAAGGAGGTTGACCTTGCGTTTATTACTGACCCGATGTACTCATCTCAGGTAAAGACCGATATTCTGTTTGAAGAGAAGTTATGTCTGGTGGCAGGAGCGGATTTGAAACTTCCGAAACGTGTGACATTGGGGGAACTGGATACGAGAAGAGAAATCCGTACCCGTTGGGATCGAAATTTTGACGCATGGCATGATTACTATTTTGGTACATCTGCGATACCACGTATTTATCTGGATGAGATGGGTTTCCTGCAGTATTTTACGCAAAGTGGTGACAACTGGGCGTTTCTTCCGGTTTCAATCGCCAGGACCATGGTAAAGAATGCTCCTCTGCAAATTCATGAGCTGGATATCGAGCCTCCGAACCGAACCGTTTATTACCTTTATCGTGTACAGGATGCCTCCCAGTATCAGAAAGAGCTGCTGGAACTATACAAACAGGAACTTCGAAATGAACCAGGAGTTCTGCTGAAAGCCAGTGATATATAGAAGACTAAAAAAGTGCTAAAAAAATATACAAACACTTAATTTGGATTGGAAAAAATACATAAAAACCTGGGATAATTATTTGACACCAATATTGATTGGTGTTATGATGATGGTATCATATAGTTATTGTCGGTACGTGTGTATTTTTGCGCTCTTTTGTGCGAAATACAGACATTTTAAAGCCGGCAAGGAATCATGAGGAGGAAGAAAAAATGGCAAAGAAAATCGTACTTGCAGGTGCTTGTCGTACAGCAATCGGTACAATGGGCGGTGCATTAAGCACAGTTCCGGCAGTTGATCTTGGTGCAGTAGTAATTAAGGAGGCTTTAAACAGAGCAGGTGTTGCCCCGGAGGCAGTTGACCAGGTATATATGGGTTGTGTAATCCAGGCTGGTCAGGGACAGAACGTAGCTCGTCAGGCAATGATCAAAGCTGGCCTTCCGATCGAGGTACCGGCTGTAACAATCAACGTAGTTTGTGGTTCCGGTTTACAGTGCGTAAACATGGCAGCACAGATGATCGCTGCTGGTGATGCAGACATCGTTGTAGCAGGTGGTATGGAAAATATGTCCAAAGCTCCGTATGCTATGATGCAGGGTCGTTACGGTTACCGTATGAACAACGGTCAGTTAATCGATACAATGGTTAACGACGCTTTATGGGATGCTTTCAATAACTACCACATGGGTATCACAGCTGAGAACGTATGTGATCAGTGGGGTATCACACGTGAAGAGCTTGACGCTTTCGCTCTCTCTTCCCAGCTGAAGACAGAGGCTGCTCAGAATGCAGGCAAGTTCGACGACGAAATCGTTCCCGTTCCCGTAAAGGTTAAGAAGCAGGTTGTTGACTTCGTAAAGGACGAGTTCCCCAGAGCAGGCACAACAGCTGA
>JAZTZT010000166.1:0-8646 GCA_045637605.1 Pilosibacter sp. | reverse complement strand
CTCATCCACACCGAGAACATCGGCGATACGTGCTCTTCTTGCCGGATTTGTGAAATCTCCGCCGCCAAAGAATACTGCAGTGTTACTGTATGCACGGGAACCCATTGCATTACACTGACCTGTGATGGAGTTTGCACCTGTACCAGGTTTACCAATATTTCCAGTCATAAGAGCCAGGTTGATGATCGCCTGAGCAGTACGAACTGCCTCATAACCCTGGTTGACACCCATAGTCCACCAGAAGGATACTTTCTTACCATTGTGGATCAGTTCGACAAGTTCTAAGATCTGCTCTTTGGAAAGGCCTGTTCCTTCTACGCCACGCTCCAATGTGTACGCTTTTACGAACTCCTTGAAATCCTCAAACTTCTCTGTATGCTCTGCAATGAACGTATGATCCAGATAATCTTTTTCGATCAGCTGGTTCGCGATCGTATAGAGAAGAAGCAGGTCGCTCTTCCATTTCAGGCCGTACCAGTAATCTGCATTCATAGCTGTCTCAGATTTTCTCGGATCGATCACGATCACTTTGTGACCCGGAACCTTGTTCTGGCGCACTCTGCCCCAGAGGATTGGATGTGCAACAACCGGATTCGCACCGATGAAAATGATCGTATCGGATAACTCCAGATCCTGAAGAGTATAACCCGGAGCATCGAAACCGTAGCTCTGCTTGTGAGCTACAACTGCTGTTGCCATGCAGAGACGAGTATTTCCGTCTACATTTGTCTTTAAATAGTTACGCATAACATGGCCAAAGAGCGCAAACTCTTCCATGGTAAGCTGACCGGTACTGATACCTGCTACACTTTCCGGACCATATTTTGCCTGAATTTCTTTTAATTTGTCTGCCACATGTTTGAAACCTTCATCCCAGGAAACTTCCTTAAAAGAACCATCCTCCTGACGGATCTTCGGAAGGCTGTTCGGTTTTACCGTGGTCTGCTGCTTATCTAAGGACAGTCCTTTGATACAGCTGAAGCCATTGTTGACAGGATAACCCGGTGTCGGAACTACCTTCACGATACGATTGTTCTCCACATAAAAATCCAGGTTACAGTCAAGGGCACAGTAATTACAAGTTGATTGAATTTTCTTCATATGCCTTATTCTCTCCTATCGGTCGAAATGAATGCCGCCCCAGTAAATATTATTCTTCATAATTGTCTCCGGCATCAGCTCAACGCCCTCAAGCGCCCACTTTTTGTACTCCTCGAATCCCACACGGTCAATGATGTAACCGATGTGTTCTTTTCTCGCCGGAGCATCCGGAGAAATGTACTTATCTACAAATGCGTATGTGTTCTGAATGATCTTGATGATGTTCTCTGCATCTGCCCAAACAAGGAAGTCCTCGCCAAGACGCGGATTTCTCTTACCTGTTCTGCCCATGATGGTCAGCTTGTAGTATTTTTTCTTACTTCTTGTAAGAGCACGAGTCGGACATTTGGTTACACAAACACCACAGCCGATACATTTTTCTTCATCACGGATGATCTTATAATTTTCCATGCGAAGAGCATCAACAGAAAGACTCTTACATCCCTTCATACATGCCTGACAGCTGATGCAACGGCTTGGATCATACTGCGGCATTGTCTGACCGATGATACCAAAGTCATGCATTCTCGCCTTTGCACAGTCATTGGAACAACCTGTAAGCGCGATCTTAAAATGAAGGTCATGCGGAAATACTGCTTTCTCGATCTTCTTTGCCAGTTCTGCTGTGTTGTAGTTGGCAAACGGGGAAACGTTGTTACCGATACATGCACTGATGTTTCTTGTACCGGATGCCGGGTAACCACAGCCCGGTTTTTCCTGATTAATATCCAACATCTCAATGATCGGCTGTAATTTCTTATTGATCTCATCCATATCTTCAAAACGGATGCCTTCGATCTCGAAGCCCTGTCTTGTTGTCAGATGTACGTAACCGTTACCGTAAGTCTGGGCGATCTCCTGCACCATACCAAGGACTTCCGCGTTGAGGTAACCGCCCGGAACACGGATTCTGGATGCTCCGATTCCACGCTGTTTGGATACACGGAACGCATTTTTCTTTAATTTCTTTGTATTAATATCCAATCCCATGTGATACCTCCTAGTCGATCAGTTCTTTACCGTCCACATAGTTAAATACCGGACCATCCAGGCAGATATATGTGGAACCAATCTTACAGTGACCGCATTTTCCGAGGCCGCAGCACATCTTTCTTTCATTAGAAATCCAGATGTTCTTCTCCGGAACACCAAGCTTTAAGATTTCCATAACGGTAAATTTGATCATGACCGGCGGACCAACGCAGATAAATGCAGTATTTTCAATATTTTCAAATTTCAGATCCGGAATGTATTTGGTAACCATTCCCTTCGGACCTTCGTAATCTTCCGGAGCAGTATCCACAGTCTGGATCACGTTGATATTCTTTTTCCAGAACTCGAAATCCTCTTTAAAAAGAACATCTTTCGGAGATTTGAAACCTGCGATCACGGTTGTGCTCACTGCTTCATCTGTATGATGGGCAAAATAGTCTACGACGCCGCGAACCGGAGAAAGACCGGTACCGCCGGCAACAACTACCAGCTCTTTTCCTTTATAATTATCGATCTCAAAACCATTTCCATATGGTCCACGGATAAAGAATTTATCGCCAACGTAGTTTTCAAAAATCTCATTGGTTACTTTACCCACGCGGCGGATCGTAAAATCAACCGTGCCTTCACCGATTCCACTGACTGAGATCGGTGCCTCACCGTACTTTGGAATGGAAACCTCGAAGAACTGGCCCGGTTTCGCCTCACCGTAGAATTCCATGCGGAATGTATACTCGAGATCTGTATGTTTTATTACTTCTTTGATGGTTGAAAGCTGTGGAATATAGTGGTTTGTCATGCTTCACTTTCCTCCTTTGCTAATCGGTTCACGCAGTTGGAGTAGGAAATGTACTCCGGACAAACGTCGTCACAACGACCGCATCCAACGCACATCGGATAACCGAAACGTTTCTCGTAGTCGTAGATCTTATGCATTACTTTAAAACGCATTCTATCGCCCTGACTCTTACGGAATCCGTGTCCGCCTGCCATCTCTGTGTAACCGTCGATCTGACAAGATGCCCACACTCTGCGTCTCTCGCCAACGTTCGCATTATCACGGTAGAAAATATCCTGCATCGTGAAGCATGTACAAGTCGGACATACAAAGTTACAACGACCGCACTTGATACATCTTGCACCGTACTCCTGCCAGATTTCATCTGTGAAGCTTGCGTTGGACAGATTCTTCGGAAGTGTCACCTTCTCCTTATTTTCTGTCACATGGTCCGGGGTTACCTCTGCAACCTTAATTTCTTCATCAGTCATCGCCTCAACGCAGATCAGCTCGTTCAGTTCACTGCATTTCACGTCCATGTATACAGTGTCCTGATCCACTTTTACATATGCATCGTAGTTCTCAGACTTGTTGGTTCCCATGCTTACGCAGAATCCGGATGCACAGGTATTCTCACATCCCATAAGGATAAATTTCGCACGTTCTCTGACTCTCGCATAGTAGAAGTCTTCGAATCCGTTCTTCAGATAAATCTCATCCAGGCGTTTTACTGCATGAAGATCACAGGAGCGTAAAAAGATCAGAATGTCTTTCTCCGGTCCCTTCGGAACAGTTGTCTGATCCTCAGTAAAATAGAACAGTGTCTCGTTGATCGCCAACAAAACCTCTTTAAAAGAATAATCGGATTTTTTATTCCACTCGATTTCATCCAATGTACTTACTTTTCCGTAACGGATGATATCGGTGTCAGAAAAACATCCTTCGCCTTCCATCAGCACCGGTGCAAAAATGTCATATTTCTTTGCCCACTGACGAAACATACCATCTGCTTTCGCTTTTGATAATTGGTATCCCATAATGACCCCTTTCTCTCTTTCATCATGTCCGGATTTCTCCGCATGACCGAGTGTCCCTAGTATTTTCCATCTTATCAATAAACAAAAAAAGATTCTGTGAGATACATCACAGAATCTTTTTTGTTATTAATTTCCTATGTTTTTGCCAAGTTTTTTGTCTGTTTATTGTGCAATTTCACCAGTTTTGTAAAAATGTGCTACTTTTTCAGGATCCGGAATAATAATTCGCTTTTTCTTAAGCACGATCAGACCGGCATCTGTCAATGTGGAACAAACTCTGGATGCTGTTTCCCTCGGAACTCCCAGCATATCTGCCAGGAATGTAATGGAAAGATTCATATCAATCTCAATTCCGTCCTCTTTTTCCACACCAAAATCTCTGGAAAGCTTCCAAAGCTTTGCCACCATCTTTCGCTCTAAATAAATACTGCTGGTCGTATTTTTCAGCTGATGGCCCAGTCGCCAGATTTTTCTCTCCTGAGCTTCCAGTACCTGTTTCGTCAGTTGGAAATCTGCTGCCATCTGCATTGCAAACTCCTGAACCGGAAAGGCAAGAAGTTTGCTCTTTTCAAACGTCTCGCAATAAGTAGAGGACGTATGATTGTTGAACAAATGCTCATTTAATAGAGAACCATAACCAAATACGAAGAGAATTTTTCGTTTCCCATCATGGGTCAGATTATAGATGATCGATTTTCCAGTCAGCTGAAAATAGATATAATCCACGGATTCTCTCGCGCGCATCAAAAGTGTTCCTTTCGGAACTTCTATAATTTTTCCACATTTCACCAATGCTTCTGCGGTTTTCGGATCGATTCCTTCAAAAAAATTCAGATGATTGACATGCTTTCTCACGCCCATAGGGTTCCCTCACTTCTCATCAGACTAAATCCTGTTTTCTCCTCTTTCGGAGAATATTATTTCTATTATAGCATAGAGTCTTCACTTAAGGGAACACCCTATCTGATTTTATTTCAGAACTATACAAAGATCACTCACAGATCCGGAACATGTTTTTGTCGTAGTCGATGAGCCCCTCGCTCCTCATTTTCCCCAGTTCCCTCGTCAATGCGCTTCGATCTGTGCATAAATAATCGGCCAGTTCAATTCTGCCAAGTGGGATCTCAAAATACCGACTCTCCTGTCTCTGAGCCTCCTGGGATAGATAAGACAAAATCTTCTCTCTCAATGTTTTCTTTGATACAACTTCTATCTTTTCCATCAGTGACTGATTTTTATTTGACAGCATCACAACCATATTTTTGATGATCTGTTGATGAAATGCACAAGAATTGCAGCAAGTGCTCATCACACGTTCAAAAGGCATCCACAAAACATCTGTGTTCTCTGCTGCAACAAACGTAACAATAGATGTCGAATCATTGCCACAGGCAAAGGATTCTCCAAACAGATGGCCTCTTGTCATCCTGGTCATGATCGTTGCATTTCCCCAAACATCTTCTTTGACCATATGCACGGAACCACTGATCACAACACCGATATTTTTGATCGCGTCATGTTCAAAAGCAATATACTCTCCCTTTGTGTAGCTTTTGAAATATCCGCCAAGGCATCCTAAAAGAATTCCGATGTTTTCTTTCTCGATTCCCTGGAACATGACCATGTCTGCCAACTGCTCATATTGAATTCCCATGCGACTGCTCCTTTTTCTTTAACAACGTTATTTTCATTATACCCGATTTATAGAAATGTTGCAATTGCAACATTGTCAAAAAGAGAATGCAGTACACTATCACTCATCATACTGCATTCTCTTTTACCCAAGAATATTTTATTAATCTCTAAAAAATCAAATGTGCACAAACTGCAATTACCGGTAATGTCACGATTGTTCTCTCTAAAAAGATAATGAACAGATCTTTCAAAGACACCGGGATCTTGCTGCCCATAATAATACTTCCGATTTCAGACATATAGATCAGCTGAGTAACGCTGGTGGCAGCAACGACAAATCTGGTGATCTCATGTTCAAAACCGGCTGCGATCACGCTTGGCAGGAACATATCTGCAAATCCTACGATCACCGTTTGGCTGGCAGCTGCCGCCTCTGGAATCTGCAGTGCCTGATACAGCGGGATAAATGGCAATCCCATAATGCGGAAAACAGGAGTGTACTCTGCTACGATCAGGGCTACAGTACCCATAGCCAGGATCACCGGCAATGTGCCCATCCACATTTCCAGCACATTTTCAAAACCTTCTTTAAAAAATGTATTTAGTCCAGGAGCTTTCTCACCTTTTTTCAGCGCCAGTGATAATCCATACTGAAAGGAATTCATTCCCTCCGGGATATCCTCTTTATGAGAAATGGCTGTGGCATATGTGTCAGGAACTTTCGATAACGGCGGAAGCTTTGGCACGATGACAGCAGCCACAATTCCGGCCAGTGAAACAATACCATAGAATGGCAGGAACATGTGCTCTAAGCTCACTTCACTGATTACCACCAAACTGAATGTAATACTTACGGCAGAGAAGGTAGTCGCAATCACTGCTGCTTCTCGTTTGGAGTAGAAGCCGTCTTCATACTGTTTGCTGGTCAACAATACGCCGATGGAACCATCTCCCAGCCAGGATGCCACACAATCCAGCGCACTTCTTCCCGGCAGATTAAACAACGGACGCATCAGTTTGATCAGCAAGGCTCCAAAAAAGTCCAGCAGTCCGTAGTTGAGCAGCAATGACAGCAGTAATCCTGCCAGCAAAAATACACAAACAAGGATCGGCATCAAATCATACAGAACCACGCCTCCGGTAACATCGCCGATAATAATTTCCGGACCAATCCCGGTAAACATCATCAATGCAAAAACAAAACCGGTCATTCTTACCCAGAACCAGAAACCTTTTACTCCGAACAGATTGTTCAGTTTTGGATCATTGCTAATAAATGAAATTGGACGAAGCTTGTGAATGATCGTGAGTACAGCGCTGGTGGAAATCAGAATACAAATAACCAATGTGCTGCGTTCTCCCATAAAATTCAGTAATAAATTGGCCAAGATCGCAATCGGTATCGTCAGGTTGCCGTCATGGTTCACCGGTGTGACAAAAAGTAAAATTCCGATCAAAGATGGGATCAGGAATTTGAAAAATCGTTTTTCTTTCAGTAAGTTCATATCGTTTCCTTAATTAAAATAAAAATATTCCGTACGAAAACGCACGTCTTTTCACTCTATCTTATTTTAATCATTATTTCAAGTATTATTTTAAATTGTTTTGAATTTTTATACATTCTAATCCTTGATCTGGATACGAAAAGGGCCGTTGTTTCCAACGACCCTAAAATCACTTATTCATTTTATTAGAATCTTTCTTACATTCTGGAAGCTGCCGGTTTTACTTCTGCCGGGATCGGACACTGGTACGGTTTTCCACCTGTAGACTCATTGAACTCTGCTTTCGCCTTCTCAATGATCTCCGGATTCTCAATCGCCTTGATCGCTGCATCTGCAAGAACCTCTGCTGCATATGTCTGACCCTTGTGAGCGATAGAGGATTTACCCTGTGCAACCATCTGCCAAGAATGGGCCGGTGAACCGGCTGCATATGTAGCAGCAACGAACTGGGCGGTCGGAGCACAGTAGCTTGCATCACCAACGTCGGAAGAACCCATAAAGTTCTCATCACGATGCTCGTGCGGTACTACGAATTTATGCATCGGACCCTCTTCTTTAATTCTCTTGAGTGTTGCGTCTTTAATCTTCTTTGTAGAACAGGAAAGACCAAGTTCAGCTGCAAACTGTGCTGCACTGAATGTATTTGTGAACTGCTGAGCGTAAGCAAGTTCTTCGTCTGTATACTCCGGAACACCAACCTGCTCCATGGACTCGTGAAGAAGATCTTCCAGAACACTGTTGGAGATCACGTTGGAACATCCCTTATCGAAGATGATCTCAACTTCTGTCTCTGTCATAAGAGCTGCACCTCTTGCGATCTTCTGTACGCGCTCATAAAGTGCAAGTACCTTTTCTGTATTGATGGAACGGATCAGGTAAAGAACGGTTGCATGAGCCTGAACTACGTTCGGGGAAATTCCGCCTGTGTCAAGAACTGCATAGTGGATTCTGTCTGTGGACTCCATATGCTCACGCATGTAGTTTACACCTACGTTCATAAGCTCTACTGCATCAAGTGCGGAACGTCCGAGATGCGGAGAACCTGCTGCATGAGCTGTTGTACCGTGGAATTTGAAGTATACCTGACAGTTTGCCTGGAAGGAACCGGTCATAACGCCGTTTGCTCCACCCGGATGCCAGGAAAGGATCATATCACAGATGCTGAAAGCTCCGGATCTTGCCATATATGCTTTACCGGAACCACCTTCTTCGCCCGGACAGCCGAAGAATACAATTGTACCTTCTTTTCCTGTCTCTTTGAAATAATCACGTAACATCATCGCTGCACCGATGCCTGCTACGCCAAGAAGATGATGACCACAGCCATGACCGCAAGTTGTACCCTCACGTGCGATCTTCTCTGCCACGTCTGCCTGCTGGCTCATACCATCGAGGGCATCAAACTCACCAAGGATACCGATGACCGGTTTACCGTGGCCGTATGTTGCTTTGTAAGCAGTCTCGATCTCACCAATACCGGTCTCTACTTCGAAACCTTCTGCTTTCAAGAAATCAACCATCGCTTTTGCAGATTTGTGCTCTGCGAATTTCAGTTCCGCATAGTCCCAGATCTGATCGGACAGAGCCGCCATTTTGT
>JAZTZT010000165.1:0-4326 GCA_045637605.1 Pilosibacter sp. | reverse complement strand
TGTCGGGATCGCGATCAGTGTCACATCGTTATCTTTATATTCCTGCTCCAGATATAACCTGGAATCATCCATACCGGAATATAGTTTGATACACTTCGCTACATCGATGGAACTTCCGCCGCCGACTGCGACAATCGCATCACAACGTCCTTCTCTGAACATTCTCACGCCTTTTACCACATCCTCATACAACGGATTCGGGGTAAACTGGTCAAAAATCTCATACGGAACATTCATTTTTAAGTATTCGTCTTTTGTCTGAAGATAGTCAAAGGCAGAATCACAGACCAGGAGCACTTTCGAAATCTGCTCCTGATCAAACATATGATTCAACTCGTCCATTACATTAGTTGTAGATATTACCTGCTGTTTCATAAATTCGATTCCTTTACTATGCAATTTTCTTCTTAATTACAACGAACATTCGCTCAATCATATACGCAATCACAAATACAAGAAAGATTGCCACGCCTGCAGTTCCATATTCGTAGTTCTGCAGATTACGTGAGATGATAAAGCCAACGCCGCCGGCACCGACCATACCGAGGATTGCACACTCGGAGAAGTTTGTTTCCAGACGCATTCCTGTCCACGCAATAATCTGAGCAAAGGAAGCCGGCAATACCGCATTGAAAAATACGCTTAATTTGTTGGTTCCGGTCGCTTCCAGAGCCTCTAATGTCTCCGCCGGGATATCCTCAAAGCTCTGGGCAAAAGACTTTGTAAAGAATGCAGTCGTATGCACGCACAGACCTGCAACGCCCGCTTCCGGTCCCATTCCAAGACATACTAACATCAATAATACCCAGATCGGTGTCGGAACCGCACGGAAAAATGTAAACACTGACTGTACAAAAACAGCAACGCCTTTTGCACGCACAATGTTTCTTGATCCAAGCATGCCGAAAAAGATACCCATAAACAGGCTGTAGATCAGGGATAAAGTCGCGATAGAAATCGTTTCCAGTAATGCATCTGCAATCAGATCCATTTTATCGAACTCAAAATGTGCCAGTTCCCAGAATACATTTCCGATATCCGGAACACGGGAAATCAGTTTCATCCAGTCAATTTCCAGATACAATAAGCTGATCACAGTCAGAACCGCAACGACCGTAACAAACCTCGGTATGAAGCGATTCTTATCTTTGCTTCCAACTTCCATCTTTCCCCTCTTATATGTAACGCAGACACCATGCATTTGTTTGGATGTTTTTTCCATTACTTATTGATCTCCTTTCTCAGCTTACCTGTGATACGGTCTACCACGATCACCATTGCCGCGATCAGGAGAATAATACTGAAGGCAATATCGTATTTGAAACCTTTAATATAGGAAAACAGTGTAAGACCCACACCGCCTCCGCCTACCATACCTACAATTGTTGACGCACGGATATTTACTTCGATACAATACAGAAACCAGGAGAGAAAACCGTTGATACAGGACGGTAAAATTGCCTGTGCCACACGCTCCGGGAAAGTGGCTCCCACTGCTGCAAGGCTCTCCACACAATCCTGAGATACGTCTTCCATGGTCTCAACAAAGGCTCTGACCATGAATGCAAAACTGGAAATCAGCAGTGCTACAAAACCGACACCTGTTCCGATACCAAGGGATGAGAATAAGATAAATGCCCATACAAGTGCCGGAATATTTCTTAAAAATGTCGCGAATCCTCGTACAACCTTTGCCACACCCGGGAAAGGAGATACTTTTTCACTTCCGAATAAAGCAACAAAAAATGCGAGAATTGCTGCAACGGTGGTTGATGACATCGCTAATGCCAGCGTTACCAGTACACTGCAGAAAACACCTGTAAGTTTGCTCCCTTTCGGCAGAACCGGCGGGAAGAAATCCTCCACAATAAACTCCACAAATGCTTCACTGTTCTTAAACAGAACCAGAGGATTAAACTTTGTGTACATGGATGTGAGCGCAAAGAGAATCAGGATGACAACAATAAACGCTGTATACATGTTCTTTTGCGACTTTGCCATAATCTCAAACTTTTTATGCTTTGCCATGTGCACCGACTCCTATCATCAAATTCTCTCGTGATGTATTGTAGATTCTCTCAATCGCTTCGTCAGTCAGTTCCTCCGGAGTTCCGTCAAATACAATCTCACCCTTGGAAAGACCAATGATTCTGGTAGAGTATTTCAGTGCCACATCCAACTGGTGGAGGTTTACAATGCACGCAATATTTCGTTTCTGGGACATACTCTTTAAAAGATCCATGATGGTTTTTGCACTGGACGGATCCAGGGATGCAATCGGTTCGTCACAGAGAAGGAGTTTCGGCTCCTGCATGATTGCCCTTGCAATACCAACTCTCTGTTTCTGGCCACCTGACAGATCCGAAGCCCTATTATACGCATACTGACTGATTCCCAGTTCCTCTAACAGTTCCAATGCTCTCTTTTTATCAGCTTCCGAATAAATTCCGAAGATGCCTTTCCATCCGCCCATATATCCCAGACAGCCATGCAGGACATTCTGGAATACAGATAAAGAATAAACCAGGTTGTAGTTCTGGAAAATCATTCCAATGTTTCTGCGCAGATGGCGCAGATTTTTACCTTTCTGTTTGCTTACCGGGACTCCATCCACGGTAATCTCACCACTTGTGATATGAATCAGCTTGTTGATGGAACGCAAAATTGTCGATTTACCGGAACCGGATGGGCCGATAATGGAGATAAACTCTCCCTCTTTTACCGTAAACGATGCATTATTTAATGCATGAATACCGGTAGAATAGTCTTTTGTCACACGATCAAATGTTAGAACTGTACGCACCGCTTCACCTCATTATTCTTCATTTAAGACTTTGTTAAGCTGAATGACAGTTTCGTAATCCTCGATACTGCATTCAATGAAGCGTGCATTGTCTTTTTTGATTACGTCTGTAAAATAAGCTACATTATCATACTCTACGAGGAATTTTGTGAGCATCTCTTTTGTTTCCTCTGTAACGTCTGCAGAAACAACCATTGCCTCCGCCGGAATCGTTCCGGACTCATGGATTACTTTTACGTCACTTTCTGCTACATTACCGTTTGCAATCTCAGAAGCCAGAATCTGATCGGAAATCGGAACGATCTCAACATCCCCTCTTACGACTGCCTGCAGTCCAGCCTGATGAGATCCGGAATAGCTTGCTGCCTCAAAAAACACATCATTTGTGTGAAGCTTGTCCATATCAAGGCTTTCCTCCGGAAATGCAGTAATGATTTCAGAAGACGGAATGAGATTACCGGATGTGGAATCCGGATCTACGAAGGCGATTGTTCTGCCCTTAATATCCTTAATTGTATTGATATCTTCGTTTGCAGAGCTTGTGATCAGTACGGAGCGGTATACCGCTTTTTCCGGATCACCGTCTTCGGCTTTCATAACGATCGGAACAATGTTGGCTCTCTCATGTCCAAGGGCAATTGCATTGGCACCCATGTAAGCCATATCCGCTTTTCCTGTTCTTAACGCCTCGATGATCGCATTGTAATCGCTTGCCTGAATTTCCTCAACTTCACATCCAAGATACTCTTTTAACTCTTTTGCAAGACCGTTTCTCGCGTCGGAACTCTGGTCTGTGGACTCGTTCGGCGCATAGGCGATTGTGAATACGCCGTCACTGCCGCCAATAGACGGTTTCTTCTCCTCTGTACCACAGCCTGTTAAGAAAGATGCACCTAAAGTTGCTGCCATTGTTAATGCAAATAATTTTTTATTCAGTCTCATATCTATTTCTCCTCTTCATTTACCATCATCTGATTAATTGTTTCGATTGCTTTCGGAAGCTCTGTAATATTGTCAATGACCATGTCTGCTCCGGCTTCCATATATTTCTTTTCTGTCTGCTTTTTCAGCTCTTCCAGCTCTGCTGCCGGCATCGCCTCGTACTCATCTTTCGTTAATCCCAGCAAGTTGGATCCAACGAGAATTCCTATACTCCATGCACCGGCATTTTTTCCTTCATGGATATCTGTGATTGTATCGCCGACCTTTACAACTGCTTTCGGCGGATATACATTCAGGACACGCATACACTCGTTCAACATAAACGGTGTCGGTCTTCCAAGGCCTGTGATATCTGGTGTCACAATACAATCCGGCTCGTAACCCAGTTCTTTTGCAGCCGGAATTACTTTTGTCATCATCTGATTGTTGTAGCCGGTTGTGGAACCGATCTTAATGCCTCTGTCTCTCAGTTCTTTTACAGTCTCTACAACTCCGTCGATCGGTGTACTGTAACTTGCAACCACTTCATATAACGTTTCTTCAAATCTCACATAGAGATCATTGACATCTTCTTCGTTCCA
>JAZTZT010000164.1:0-5003 GCA_045637605.1 Pilosibacter sp. | reverse complement strand
GACTTGGTGGGAGGAAGTCCATCTGTAATGAAGCCGACAGAAACAAAACCGGCAGAGACAAAACCGGCAGAGACAAAACCGATAGAGACAAAACCGGTGGAAACAACTGCGGCGCCGACAACAGAGGCCCCGACAACAACGGTACCGGAAACGCAGGTACCTGAGACTAGTCCTAGCCCGGAGCCGACAGCGCCGGAGACTTCTCCGGCGATCGAACCGACGGAGCCCGAGACAGAGATGCCGAGTCAGTCTCAGACGCCACAGGGAGTTACAGAACCATCCACATCTGCGCAGATCCCACAGGGAGCAGGCGGACCTGGCGCCATCACAGAGACTCAGCCGGTTAACCAGGGAGGACCAGGCGGTCCGGGCATGGCAGCGCCGGATTATTCCGCAGGTCCGGGAGCGACTGCAGGCAGCACAGAAAATGACAGTTATGGTCCGGGAAATCCTGGCGGTCCGGGAGCTGCATAAGGCGATTGTGGAAGTCAAAAGAATACATGCTTAAGTACGAAATTTAGTACAAAAAATCATGTAAAAATCAAAGAAAATATAGTTTACATTTGAAAAAGAGTGTGCTATACTTTCATGGTGTGTGGCGCCGACACTCGGTTCACGGAAGTTTTCCAACCGGGACTTAGTGATCGGTCAGATTAAATAATTATTATATTATAAGGAGGAAATCAAGATGATTTCTAAGGAAAAGAAAGCAGCTATTATCGCTGAGTACGGCAGAAAAGAAGGAGATACAGGTTCTCCGGAAGTACAGATCGCTATTCTTACAGCAAGAATTGCTGAGCTCACAGAGCATTTAAAAGTAAACCCGAAGGATCACCACAGCAGACGTGGTCTTCTTATGATGGTAGGTCAGAGACGTGGTCTCCTTGCATACCTTAAGAAAACAGACCTTGAAGGTTACCGTGCTCTTATCGAGAAGTTAGGTATCAGAAAGTAATTAAAAACTTAAGGGGTGGGGCGCGTTTTGTTGTTCCCACCCTTGTTTTTTTGAAAAATCTAAAATTTAACGAAAAAGTACAAGATCTGTACAAAACAGATTGAAACAATGCAGGCGGCGGAAGAAACTTCCGAGACCGCTAAAGTGTGTACGAGTCATCGTGCCCAGTTTAGTAGTTTCGGCTTCTTCTGCCAGATATTCAAAATTAAGAAGAAAAGGAGAAAAGCCATGTTTAAGAGTTTTTCCATGGACCTCGCAGGCAGAACACTGACTGTTGAAGTAGGTCGCGTTGCAAAACAGGCAAATGGTGCAGCATTTATGCACTACGGCGATACAGTTGTTCTTTCTACAGCAACTGCATCTGACAAGCCGAGAGACGGTATTGATTTCTTCCCGTTAAGCGTAGAGTTCGAAGAGAAATTATACGCAGTAGGTAAGATCCCGGGTGGTTTCACAAAGAGAGAGGGTAAGGCTTCTGAGAACGCAGTTCTTACTTCCCGTGTAATCGACAGACCGATGCGTCCGTTATTCCCGAAGGACTACAGAAACGATGTTACATTAAACAACCTCGTTATGTCCGTTGATCCGGAGTGCAGCCCGGAGCTTACAGCTATGCTCGGTTCCGCGATCGCAACTTGCATTTCCGATATCCCGTTCGATGGTCCGTGTGCAACAACACAGGTTGGTATGATCGACGGTGAGTTCGTGATCAACCCGACAGCTGCACAGAGAAAGGTTTCCGACCTTGCTTTAACAGTAGCTTCCACAAGAGAAAAAGTTATCATGATCGAAGCTGGTGCAAATGAGATCCCGGAGCAGCAGATGATCGATGCGATCTTCAAAGCTCACGAAGTAAACCAGGAGATCATTGCATTCATCGACAAGATCGTTGCAGAGTGCGGTAAAGAGAAACACTCCTACGAGAGCTGTGCGATTCCGGAGGAATTATTCGCAGCGATCAAGGAGATCGTTCCGCCGGCAGAGATGGAAGAAGCAGTATTCACAGATGAGAAACAGGTTCGTGAGGAGAACATCAAAGCGATCAAAGCTCGTCTTGAAGAGGCTTTTGCTGACAACGAAGAGTGGTTAGCATTAATTGGTGATGCTGTTTACCAGTACCAGAAAAAGACAGTTCGTAAGATGATCTTAGTTGACCACAAGCGTCCGGACGGCCGTAAGATCGACCAGATCCGTTCATTAGCTGCAGAAATCGATCTTTTACCGAGAGTTCACGGATCCGGTATGTTCACACGTGGACAGACACAGATCCTCAACGCATGTACACTTGCTCCGCTTTCCGAGGCACAGCGTCTTGACGGTCTTGATGAGAACGAGACAACAAAGAGATACATGCACCACTATAACTTCCCGTCCTACTCCGTAGGTGAGACAAAACCGTCCAGAGGACCGGGACGTCGTGAGATCGGTCACGGCGCACTTGCAGAGCGTGCTCTTGTTCCGGTACTTCCGAGCGAAGAAGAGTTCCCGTATGCAATCCGTACAGTATCCGAGACAATGGAATCCAACGGTTCCACATCCCAGGCTTCTATCTGTGCATCCTCTCTGTCTCTTATGGCAGCAGGTGTTCCGATCAAGTCCATGGTAGCAGGTATTTCCTGTGGTCTCGTAACAGGTGAAGCAGACGAAGATTACGTATTATTAACAGATATCCAGGGTCTTGAGGACTTCTTCGGCGATATGGACTTCAAGGTAGGTGGTACTCACAAGGGTATCACAGCGATTCAGATGGATATTAAGATCCACGGTCTTACTCGCCAGATCATCGAGGAAGCAATCGCGCGTTGCCGCGAAGCTCGTCTCTATATCATGGATGAGATCATGGCACCGTGTATCGCAGAGCCGAGAAAAGAGCTTTCCAAGTACGCTCCGAAGATCACTCAGATCACAATCGATCCGACAAAGATCGGCGATGTAGTTGGTAAGCAGGGTAAAGTAATCAACAAGATCATCGAGGAAACAGGCGTTAAGATCGACATCACAGATGACGGTGCAGTAAACGTTTGCGGTACAGATCAGGATATGATCAACAGAGCGATCGAGATCATTCAGAACATCGTAACAGAAGTGGAAGCTGGTATGATCTACACAGGTAAAGTTGTTCGTATCATGGAATTCGGTGCTTTCGTTGAGCTTGCTCCGAACAAAGATGGTATGGTTCACATTTCCAAACTTTCCGATAAGAGAGTTGCTAAAGTTGAGGACGTTGTAAACATCGGTGATACAGTAACTGTAAGAGTTGCAGAAGTTGACCGTATGGGCAGAATCAACCTGACAATGAGACCGGAAGATATGACATGTGAAGTTGAGAAACTGGCTCAGCCGGCTAAGCGCGAAGAGCGCAAAGACGATCGTCGTCGTGACGACAGAAGAGGCAACGACAGACGTGACCGCGGCGAGAGAAAAGAGCGTTCTGAGAAGAAGGAAGATGCTGAATAATTGTGAAGTGCGAAGCACCTGACAATTAATTTCATAAATGTTTGAAATGAACCGCAGAGTGGGAATTTGAGAAGATTCCTGTTCTGCGGTTTTTTGTTTCAAATTTTATTGGAACAGAAAAGAAACGACTCTGACTTTCGAAAGAAACATGATATAATAGCCATATAAAGGTCAAAGGGGGAACGTGTATGAATCTCAAAGGTATCAAGGCAAACTTTCTTGGAGACAGTATTACAGAGGGTCACGGTGTAACAGATACAGAGCACAATATCTACTGGCAGCGTTTGGGAGAGGCATGTGGTCTTGCAGAATACAGAGGCTATGGCATCAGCGGTACTCGCATTGCCATTCAGCATACAGTATCGGAAGAACCGCGATGGGATCTGAATTTTATCTCCAGAGTAGAGGAGATGGATCCGGATGCGGATCTTATCGTTGTATTTGGCGGAACCAATGATTTTGGGCATGGTGATGCGCCGCTGGGTATGATGAGTGATCGTTCTCCGTACACATTTTATGGTGCATGTCATGTGCTGATCCGAAAGCTTCTTGCACGATATTCGGATGCGCAGATCGTGTTCATGACACCGCTGCATCGAGTGGTAGAAGAGCGGGGGGAACGCCGTCTGAAGGATTTTGTGGACGCTATTCGCCGCGTGACCGAATTTTATGGAATTCCGGTGCTGGATCTGTATGCGACGAGTGGTTTGCAGCCACAAGTCGATATCATTATGCAAAAGTTCTGTCCGGACGGTTTACATCCCAATGATGCAGGTCAGGAGAAGATTTATAAGAGATTGAGAGGCTTCTTAGAGGCTTTATGATCATGAACATATGATTTTGAAAAAGTGTTAATTTTCTGTTAAGTTTTGAAAATTAACACTTTTTCTCGTTCACAACAGAAAAATCTATGCTATACTTAAGAAACTAAATTTTAGAAAGGTGTTAGGTACAATTGCATTCATTACGTTCAACATTTAAAGAAAAATTCAGCGAAACTTTAAAAGCAGTTTTTCCAATTTTGCTGATAGTACTGATCTTATGCTTCTCGATTGCACCAATCCCTCCGAGTATTCTGATGACCTTTTTAACGGGAGCTGTTCTTCTGGTTATCGGAATGTTGTTTTTTAACGTTGGTGTGGATCTGTCTATGACCCCGATGGGTGAGCGTGTCGGTACGATCATGACGAAGTCCAAGAGCCTGATCATCGTTATCTTGATCAGCTTTATTATGGGCTTTGTGATCACCGTTTCTGAACCGGACCTTCAGGTACTTGCACAGCAGGTTCCATCTGTTCCGAATCTGACCTTGATCTTAGCGGTAGCAGCAGGTGTGGGTACATTCCTGGTATTTGCACTTCTTAGAATGCTGTTTGGAATCGCGCTTCCAAGGCTTCTGGTTCTTTTTTATGTGATTATTTTTGCACTTACACTGTTTGTTCCGGCAGATTTTCTGGCGGTAGCATTTGATTCCGGTGGTGTAACAACCGGTCCGATGACGGTTCCGTTTATTATGGCGTTCGGTATCGGTGTTTCTGCGATCCGAAACGATAAACATGCGGCGGATGACAGTTTCGGTCTGGTAGCGATG
>JAZTZT010000163.1:0-26250 GCA_045637605.1 Pilosibacter sp. | reverse complement strand
ACAGGTGCAAACTCCATCACAGGTCAGTGTAATGCAATGGGTTCCCGTGCATACAGTAACACTGCAGTATTCTTTGGCGGCGGAGATTTCACAAATCCGGCAAGAAGAGCACGTATCGCCGATGTTCTCGGTGTGGATGAGAGCATGCTGGCAGAAAAGCCGACAAAGACTTACAACCAGATCATCGAAGGCATCAATGCTGGCGAGATCAAGGGTCTCTGGATTCTTTGTACAAACCCGAGACATAGCTGGACAAACAATGAAACATTTGCTTCTGCAACAAAGAAACTGGAACTGTTCGTTGTGCAGGATATTTATGATACCATTGAGAGTGCAGAGGATTGTACCGTATACTTCCCGGTTGTTCCGGGCATGAAGAAAGAAGGTACTTACATCAACTTAGAGCGTCGTATGTCTGCAATGCGCCCGGTATTAGAGCGTGGCGAGAATGAAATCTCTGACTATGAGGCAATCCTTGGTGTAGGTAAAGCGCTCGGTATGGGCGATGCACTAAATGGATGGGAGACTCCGAAGGATTGCTTTAATCTGATGCGTGAGTGTTCCAGAAATATGCCATGCGACTTTACAGGACTGACTTGGGAAATGTTAGAAGGTTCCCATGGTTACCAGTGGCCGTATCCGGCAGGTAAAGAAGAGGAAAATAAAGAGGAGCAGAGAAGACTTTACTCAGACGGAAACTTCTTTACACCGTCCAAGAAGGCGCAGTTTATGTTTGAAGAAGTGCGTGAAAATCCGCTTCCGACAACTCCGGAATTCCCGATCGTACTGAACACAGGGCGCGGCAGCGTAGGTCAGTGGCATACACAGAGCCGTACAAAAGAAGTAAAATTCGTAGAAGATGTTTCCTCTAAGAAAGCATATATCTACATGAATACAAAGATGGCAGAAGAGAACGGAGTGAAGGAAATGGATATGATCCGTGTATATTCCGTCAATGGCCAAGATGCAGACTTTGCAGTAAAAGTGACTGACAATGTACAGTATGGAGAGTTATATGCTCCGATCCACTACATTGAGTGTAACAAACTGACTCCGTCCCTTTACGACAGCTACTCCAAAGAGCCGTCTTATAAAGCGACACCGGTGCGTTTCGAGAAAATTGAGAACTAAGGAGGTAGTCTATGTATCGTATTAAAATTGACAGAAGCCGCTGCATCGGCTGCCTGACTTGCGTAACAGCCTGTGTAGTCAGCCATGAAACAGAAAGTGGCGATGCAAGAAACCGTGTAACCATCGACAGTGAGATCAAACCGGCGCCGATTTTCTGCCGTCATTGTGACAGACCGGAATGTGTGTATACATGTATGACCGGTGCGATGAAAAAGAATCCGGAGACCGGATATGTAGAGTATGACAAAGAGCAGTGTGCAAGCTGCTACATGTGCATCATGTCCTGTCCGTACGGCATTCTCAAATATGACAGCATCAACCAGACCGAGATCATGAAGTGTAACATGTGTGTACACAGAAGTGAAGATGGCAAAGGCAACCCGATGTGTGTAGAAAAATGTCCGATGCAGGCCATTACCGTTGAGGAGGTGTAACGATGAAATATGTAGTAATTGGTGCTTCCGCGGCAGGTATCAGCGGTATCCGCGAACTGAGAAAACTGGACAAAGCGTGTGAGATCGTTCTGATCTCCAAAGATAAAGATATTTATTCCCGCTGCATTCTCCACCGTTATCTGGGCGGAGAGAGAAGCCTGGAGAGACTGAATTTCGTGGAGAGCAATTTTGAAGAACTTTACAACGTTCAGTGGATCAAAGGCGTGGCATGTACGGGAGTGAATCCGGCAGAGAAGATCGTGAAGCTGGAAGACGGCAATGAAGTTTCCTACGACAAACTTCTGATCGCAACCGGTTCCCATACGTTCATTCCGCCGATCAAAAACCTGATCGGTGCGAAAAATGTGGTTGGCTTCCGAAATGTGGAAGACATCGAGACATTAAAAGAGGCAGCAAAGACAAGAAAGAATTTCTTTGTCATGGGCGGCGGTCTCGTTGGTCTGGATTGTACCAGCGGTCTGTTAGAGCTTGGTGTGAATGTGACTCTGGTAGAAATGGCAAACTGGCTGTTAGTAAAGCAGCTGGATGAGCGTGCTGCAAAAGCATATCAGGATGCATTTACTGCGAAAGGTGTAAAACAGTACTATGGCGTGGGTGTTTCTGAGGCAGTTATCAATGAAGATGGTGAGATCACAGCGATGCGTTTGGCAGACGGTACTGAGATCCCGTGCGATTACGTAGTAATTACAGCCGGTGTCCGTTCCAACGTGGAATTCTTAGAAGGTTCCGGAATCGAGACAAGCCGTTTCGGTCTTGTTTACGATGAAACAGGAAAGACAAGCGATGAAAATATTTACGGTGCTGGCGATGTATCCGGACTTAGCCCGATCTGGCCGGTAGCTGTAAAAGAAGGAATCATCGCAGCCAGCAATATGGCTGGTGTTCCGAGAAAGATGACAGACTTCTTCGCAAGTAAGTCCACCATGAATTTCCTTGGAATTCCAAGCATGTCTCTCGGCAATGTGAATCCGGAAGACGCCTCTTACTCTGTGGAGATTCGCGAGACAAAGAACTCCTATAAGAAAATTGTGCATAAGAACGGTAAGATCACAGGTGCGATCTTACAGGGAGATCTGGCATACGGCGGTATCTTACAGCAGTTGATCGCCCGCAAGATTGACATTACAAAAGTAAAGAAGCCGATTTTCGATGTGGATTACTCCGATTTCTTCCATATTGATGAGAACTTCGAGTACTATTACGAGGAGGTATAATCTATGAACCGATTGGAAAGAATGCCGGTACCGGTACTTCCGACATTTGTCGGCGCACTGACATTATCCAACGTATATTCCGGAATGGGATATCCGTGGGTGCGTCACATTACCATGTGGGCAGCTACGATCATTCTTTTACTGTATATTGTAAAAATCGTAAAATTCCCGCAGGTTTGCAAGAAAGAGTATGAGACAGTGGTTCCGTGCAGCCTGTATGCAGGTTTCACCATGGTAACCATGATCCTTGGCAGCTATTATTTTGATTTCATCCCGGCTCTTGGTAAAGGTATGTGGGCGATTGCGATCGTGATCCATGCGATTCACATCCTGATCTTTACATACCGCAATGTAATTAAAAAAAGAGATATAAATACATTTGTGCCAAGCTGGTTTGTGACGTATAATGGTATCATGGTAAGCTGCGTAGTCGGCGGTGCCATGAATGCAGCAGGAATCTTAAAGTATATCGTATATTACGGTATCATCATCTACTTCATCATTATCCCGATCATGATCTGGAGATTGATGACAGTAGAAGTGAAGGCACCGGTATACCATACGATGGCAGTTGTGCTCGCTCCGTGCAGCCTCTGTGTAGTAAGCTATCTGAACGTGATCAAAGAACCGAACCAGATGCTTCTGTATGTGCTTTATGCATGCGTACTTGCTTCCTTAGCATTCATTATCATCAAGCTTCCGAAGTTCTTCGCATTCCCGTTTGCACCGGGATTCGCAGGAATGACATTCCCGATGGCGATCGGTATCGTAGCCAGCACAAAGATGGCCGGATATCTGAATGGAATCGGCAATGCGGGTCTTGCAAATATCGTGACACAGATCAGTGGAATCCAGGTTTATCTGACATCCATGATCGTAGGCTATGTGCTTTTAAACTTTGCCATGATGGCATTAAAAGTGGAGAGAAAATAATCAAATGAAGATTGGTTGTGTGATCCTGGCAGGCGGAAAAAGTTCCAGAATGGGAACAGATAAGGCCCTTTTGGAATACGATGGAAAACAATTTATCGAGCAGATTGCGGAAGAACTGTCATGGTTCGATGAGCGGATCATTGCACGAGGCAATAACAGTGAATTGAAAGGTAAAATGGAACGTGAATGGACTGTGATCCCGGACATATATCCGGATCACGGTCCGATCGGAGGGCTCCATGCGGCGCTCTCCGCCTGCCGGTCAGATGCACTGTTTGTGGTGACCTGCGATATGCCTCTCATAGAGAGTGAACTGGTGCAGAAACTATGTGCATGGATGCAGGAAACAGACTTCGATGAGGAACGTGTGGATGCGTATGATGTGGTGATTTCTGTCGGGGAGGACGGAAAGATCCATCCTCTTTGTGGAGTTTATCGAAAGTCTGTGCTTCCTGTGTTGGAGGAGCAGATCGTTTCTAACCAGAATCGGGTTATGGCAGCTCTTAGAAATTTGCGAGTAAAATATATGACCATTGACTCGCCTGACCTGGAGAAGCAACTGGCCAATATCAATACTCCGCAGGAGTATGAAACTCTGAATACTAAATTTAGAGAAAAAAGATCAAATAATTAAAACCATGAAACACGAATTTCGAGTCGTGATTTCCTAAACGTCAGCCCGCGGTACAGAACATGGACACCTGTACCGGGGGCGGCGCATGGGACGCGACCGTGGGAAATTCCACCGGAGTATATCGGGAAACGGATATGCTTTCTGTTATGAGAAGGAGTTCGCATATGAGACATTCGAGATTATCGAAGTTAAACTTCATGGCTTTATGTTGTGTCCTTGGTTTATTCACAAAAAAACTGATCAATCCACTGGCGAATGTGATCACGGAATCACTGCATATCCCGGGGGGGATCAGTACCGGATTTTCGATCATGTTCCTTGTGGTCGCTGCTGAAGTGGTACACGGCGAACGACAGAAGGTGAGATACTGCGGTACTCTGATGGGATCCGTACAGGGCTTTCTTGCCTTATGTTTGGGGCGTGTGGGAAGTATGGGAATTCTTGCTCCGCTCGGTTACATTGTCCCCGGAATGTCTATTGATCTTATCTATGGATTAGCAGAACGATTCAAATTGGATCGGACGGAACGAATGGTCTTTGCCAATGCACTTGCAGCGGTGATGGCGTCTGTGACAGCCAATGTACTGGTGTTCCACTTATGGGGGCCGGTGTTGCTGTTATATCTGTGTGTGTCAGCCTTCAGCGGGACTGTTTACGGATTTCTCGGAGCGGTAGTTGCGGGAAAACTTCAGAGAGCAGGCTTATTCGGAGCGTATGGTATACAAAACGGATAAAGGCGGAATAATGAAATTATCAAAATGAATAAACAAAGGAAATTAATTATGAAAAAACATAGAGTCAAAATTTTTGCATTGATCATGGTGGTTTTTACCATCATTGCAGCAGTATTTTATTTTGAGCAGAGAGAAGAGATTATGGAGGGAGCTCTTCGCGTGACAAGCGGTACCAGTACTGTGATGTTAAATCCTTCCAAATTTGAACGGACTCAGGTAAGTGGAATCCGAGTAAATGGAAAAGGCGAGGAAATTCCGGTAAACGGAGTTGGAATTGCGATTAAAGATGTACTTGCTTTGGCGAAGATTGCAGATTATGAATTTGTAAAAGTAATTTCTGATGATTCTTACAGTGCAGAAATCTCCGCAGAAGAAGTGAATGATGTTACAAAGGCATTTTTGCTTTTTGATGAAGAAAATGAACTCCGCCTGGTGGTATTTGGAGACACCAACAGTAAACGTAGCGTATCTGACGTGGTAGAGATTGTGGTGGAGTAAAAATAGAAATGTTTTAATATCTACGGTGTGGTGATCATGATTACTGCACCGTAGTTTTTTGTCAAAAAACTGTCAGAACTTTCCGCCGATTATTTATAAAAAAGTAAGGAAAATACCGTCGAAATATGGTATGATTATGACAAGATTGGGAAAAGGAGGACCGTTATGGATCAGATTAATATTCTTGTGGTAGACGATGAAAAAGAAATTGCCGACCTGGTAGAAATCTATCTTGTCAGTGACGGCTATAAAGTATTTAAAGCAAACAACGCTCTGGATGGACTGGAGCTGATCGAGAAAGAAGACATTCATTTGGTGCTTCTTGATATTATGATGCCTGGTATGGATGGTATGGAGATGTGCAGAAGGATCCGCGAGACCAGCAATATTCCGATTATTATGGTCAGTGCGAAATCTACAGATCTGGATAAAATCCTGGGACTTGGAACCGGTGCGGATGACTACATGGTAAAACCATTTAATCCGTTAGAACTGACTGCACGCGTGAAATCTCAGCTGAGACGATACACACAGTTAAATCCAAACAGCAACCAGGTGCAGGCGGCGAAAAATGAAATTAATATCCGCGGCCTTTCCATCAACAAAGACAATCACAAAGTGGTAGTTTACGGAGAGGAGATCAAACTGACACCGATCGAGTTTGAAATCCTTTACTTGCTGGCATCCAATCCGGGTCGCGTATTCAGTACCGATGAGATTTTCGAAAAAGTGTGGAATGAAAAGGTCTATGAGGCTAACAACACGGTTATGGTACATATCCGCCGTCTACGCGGAAAGATGAAAGAAGACACAAGACAGAATAAGATCATCACTACAGTATGGGGAGTAGGATACAAAATTGAAAAATAATATCGGCGGACGCTTCTATATGCAGGTAATCTCAAATATGTTATACAGCACGATGATTGCCTGCCTGATCGAAGTGTTCTTAATAACCAATATTGATATGCTTGTTACATACCTGGTGGAATCAGGAAGCAGTCTGGCTCCATTTACGATGATCTTCCGAATGGGAACAGTTACAACGATCCTTTATGTGATCCTGGGAATTGCCATCTGTTCTTTTACATTCCTTCTTCTACAGAGAAAGTCTTTGAAGTATGTCGGAAAGATCGCCAATGCGGTACAAAATATTTCTGAAGGAGACCTGAATACGGAGATTGAAGTTCTGGGTGATGATGAATTTTCCATGATCGCAGCAAATCTAAATCGTATGGAAGAAGAGATTCGCGAATTGATGGACAAGGAGCGAGAGTCTGAGCGGACGAAAAATGAGCTGATCACCAATGTGGCTCATGATCTCAGAACGCCTTTGACTTCGATCATTGGATATCTGGAGTTGCTTTCAAAGGGGATTCCACTTCCACAGGAAATGCAGCAAAAGTATATTGAAATCGTGTATACAAAAGCGAAACGTCTGGAAAAACTGATCGAGGACTTGTTCGGATTTACAAAAGTCGGCAAGGTATCCATGAATGTGGGAACGGTAGATATTATAAAACTTTTGGGACAGCTTTTAGAAGAGTTCTATCCGAGCTTCGCGGAAAAAGAACTGGTTTATGAACTGATCAGTAACGTTCCGGCGAAGACGATCACAGCAGATGGAAATCTTCTGGCCAGATTGTTCGACAACCTGATCAACAATGCGATCAAATACGGTGCAGACGGAAAAAAGGTTCTGGTCAATGTATTTGCAGAAGAAGAGATTGTTACGATTTCTGTGACCAACTATGGCCATGTGATCCCGGCTGATGAACTTCCATTTATCTTCAATAAGTTCTACCGAGTAGAGCAGTCTCGTTCGACACAGACAGGTGGAACCGGTCTGGGACTTGCCATTGCGAAGAATATTGTAGACATGCACGGCGGAACAATCTCGGTTGCCAGTGACCTGAACGGAACCGTTTTTACGGTAAAATTACAAGTAAATTTTGACGTAAACAGGGAGAATTTCAGAGCGATAGGATGAAAAACATGAGTAAACGAAACTATGCAGTGATTTTTTCACTGATTCTTACGCTTTTTTGCTGCAGCCTGACTGGTTTTGCAGCTGCAAAGGATGGACCTCCTGTATCTATGGAGGTCTCTTCTATTTATGGAAAAGTTGGGAAGATGGGCGTCCATGTTCCCATTTCCGTGAGTCTATATGGCCAATCGGCTTTACCGTTCGACGGAATTCTTGCAATTCAGACGTTGGAAAACGGAACAGAAGAAGGCGAAGAAATTTATGAATACCAGTATCCGGTGGAGATTGCTCCGGCGGAGACGAAGGTATTGGAGTTATACATTCCGCTTGGACAGCGAAGCAGTAAGATTCATGTGCTCTTAAAAGAACAGAATGGGAATACTGTGTCAACGCAGACAGTGGAATTTGATGTCTCTGCTGATACGGGACGTTTATTGATCGGAGTCCTTTCTGATCGTGCAGAACAGTTGGCCTATTTTGATGGTATCAGCCTGGATTACGGAATGGTACAGTCAGAGACCATCGTCTTGGATGAAGCTATGTTTCCGGAGGATGCCAGGGGACTGGAACTTCTGGATCTTCTGGTGATCAGTCATTATGAGACCGACAGACTCTCAGAGATGCAGCTTGCAGCCATACAGACATGGGTGGAAAACGGCGGAACATTGCTGATCGGTACCGGAGCGACCGTCTACAGTACATTGGGAGTATTGTCAGAGGAACTGATCGAACTTCCAATTGGTGGAATTTTTTATGAAAATGTGAATCTCGGAACAGAGTACGCAGAAAAAGCACCGGGTGATGCAGAAGTAAACATGGCGTATGCAGAATTGATCATTCCGGACGGTTCCGTAGTAGAAGAAAGTGACGGAAATCCATTGCTGACAATGGTAAAACGAGGCGATGGAAAGATTGGTATTTTCAGCTATTGTCTGGACGAAATCACAGAATTTGTGGAAAAGAATCCCAATTATCTGGTGCAGATGTTGACAAAGGCACTGGGAGAGAATGAGATTTCTAATTTATATTATTATAGCTCCTATGGTTCTGATGAAGAATATTGGAATGCATATAGTCTGGCCAACACCGGAAGTGCGGATCGTCTTCCGAACCTGGGTGCTTATGGAATCGTGATCATTATTTATATCATTCTGGTAGGTCCGGGACTCTATGTGTTCTTAAAGAAAAAGGACATCAGTCGTCTTTACGGTACAACCGTTCTGGTCGCTGCAATGGGAGTTTCCTGTGTGGTTTACATGATGGGTGTGGGGACGAGATTTACATCACAGTTCTTTCATGTAGCATCTGTTCTTGAACTGGATGGAGTGCAGGTAGAAGAAACTTCATATATGAGTGTACAGACACCGGACAATCGATCGTTTGCGATGAGCATTCCGGCGACTTATGATGTAACGACACTGACAAGAACCAGTCGATATAATGAGCAATTTGCAGATGATTTCCAACCGGAAAAAGAAGGAAACATAAAAATTCAAGAGGATCAGCAGGGAACTTCTGTTTCTGCGAAGAGATCAAAGGCATTTGAACCTAGATTTTTTAAAGTAACCAAGAGCGGGGACCTGATTTCTCAGGGAAATATTTCCGGAAAGATCATGTGGAATGATGGAAAGATATCCGGTACCATCGAAAACCGCCTTCCATTTGCACTTGAGGATGCGGCTCTTGTTTTGTATGGTCAGATGTATTTGATAGGGAATCTGGAGTCCGGAGCCATTCTGACATTTGATGAGCAGGAATTATTGACTTGGCCGGTTGGCATGTCTTATGTGGCCGCTTCCTCCGTTATTGGTTCGGACGCAGATGGCGAGCTTTCAGACAGTGAATATCTGGAAGATCAAAGCCGAAGCAATTTGTATTCCTATTATCTTGGAGAAACTTTTTACGATTACACGTCGGAGGCCCGTCTCGTGGCAATTGGTCCGGATGGTGGAATTTTAAGTGAAGGAACGATCAAAGAACAGTCTGCGGATGGAGTGACATTGTATTCTGCAAAGATTTCTGTTTCTTCCGACGAGGAAGAGGCTGTATATCGAAGTGTATTAAAGCATACTCCGAAGATTACATCCGGAAGCGGAGCGATGTATGGCGATGCACTTTCTATGTATGGAGCAGAACCGATCGCAATAGAGTATTTCTTAGGAGATAATCTCAATGTCGAGCAGGTTTCATTCCTTCCGGTATCGGATGTATTTTTAGATAAACCAGAGTACTATTATCTGAAAAAATTTGAGGGCGCGGTATATTTTTACAATCAGCTGACAGGTGTGTATGACAGAGTGGATCTGTCTAAGATTCATTTTTCAGTGGATGAGCTTCGTCCGTATCTGTCTCAACAGAACAGTATGATGGTTAAGTATACGGCCGATAAAGATGGAACGGTGGGAAGTACACTGTTGCTGCCACATCTTATGGTAACAGGGAGGGAAGGCTAATGCTGAAAATCCATGGACTTAAGAAGAAATTTGGTAATTTTCAGGCTCTGAACGGACTGGATATGGAAATTGAAGAGGGGGCACTCTATGGATTTGTGGGACCGAATGGAGCCGGAAAAACGACAGCGATTCGAATTTTGACAGGTCTACTGCTTCCGGATGAAGGAATGGTGGAGCTGGCAGGAAGAGATGCCCTGAAATACAGAGAAGAAGTAAAATCAGAATTTGGATATGTACCGGATGAGTTTGGTATGTATGACAACCTGAAAGTCTGGGAATATATGGAATTTTTTGCATCCTGTTATGGGATGTCCGGACTGGTTGCAAGAAAACGATGCACTGAGCTTTTGGAGCAGGTGCGTCTGGACGATCGTGCAGATGCGTTTGTAGATAGCTTGTCGAGAGGTATGAAACAGAGACTATGCCTTGCGAGAGCGCTGATCCATGATCCGAAGTTTTTAGTGCTGGATGAACCGACATCCGGAATGGATCCGAGAAACCGCATGGAATTTAAAGAAGTTTTGAAAGAACTTTGTGCAGAAGGAAAGACCATTCTGGTAAGTTCTCATATTCTTTCCGAACTATCACAGATGTGTACCGATATCGGGATAATTGACGCTGGAAAGATCGTTTTATCAGGAAGCATGTGGGAAATCTTACAGAAGGTAAATGATTCCAATCCACTTCTGATCAAGGTTTATGACCGCAGAGATGCTGCGATCCGACTGCTTAGACAGGAACCTGCAGTAAAGACCATCGCGATCCGTGAAGAGGATATTATGGTGCAGTTTCACGGTGACTATGAAGCAGAGGCACTCTTATTGAAAAAGATGGTAGATGCAGGAATTCCGGTCAGTGGATTTATCCGCGAGCAGGGAGACCTGGAGAGTATTTTCATGCAGATCACGAACCGTGAAAAAGGAAAGGTGGTGCTGACCAGTGAAGAGTAATCCGGTTTACAAGAGAGAGACTACGGTGCGTTCCAGAAGTCTTCGGATGCCGCTGATCATCTTTGCATTCAACAGTATTCTTGCATTGACAGCACTTTTGAATATGTACCAGACCATTGCACAGGTACGTAGTTCGTCCATGATTCAATATTCTACTTTTTTGGATCTGTATGCATTTGTCGCAACACTGGAGTTTTTACTGTTGATGTTTATTATGCCTGCGCTTACATCAGGAAGCATCAGCGGTGAGAGGGAGCGCCAGACGTTGGAGTTGTTATTTACGACAAAAATGTCTCCCAGTGACATTATCATGGGTAAATTGCTTTCAGCTGTGGAACAGTTGCTGGTTTTGGTGGTATCCAGCCTCCCGATCGTGCTTTTAACATTCGTATACGGAAGTGTGGATTTTAGAGATCTTGGACTGTTGTTGATCTGCTTTACCATTGTTGCTTTTTATGCAGGCGGGATAGGAATCTTGTTCTCCTCATTACTTCGCAGATCAACCTTTTCCAATGTTTGTACCTATGGTGTCCTGCTGTTTATCGTGGTAGGTACCTACATGTTGAACATCTTCTTATTGAATATGAATCAGATTCAGATCAGCAACATGACTCTCCAGCCGGGAATGGAGCGTCCGCTGGCAGATGCAGGAATGGCAGTGTGGGCACTGTTGCTTAATCCGGTGGCTACATTCGCAGAAATTTTGGGAACTCAGGTTTCCGGTGGCGCGAGTGTGATATCGATCCGAAGCTTTTTTGGAAGCAATACAGGAAGCCTTCTGTTAACATACTGGATTCCGATCAGTCTTGCAGTACAGAGCGTGGCCTCTTTTGTGATCATTCGCTGTGCGATCCATTGTCTGAATCCAGTGAAAAACGAGAAGAGATAGGAGAATTGGATGTTTTATATCGGGTGTCATTTATCGTGTGCGAAGGGCTATCTTCCGATGGTTAAGGAAGCGGAAAAGATTGGAGCGACAGCATTCCAGTTCTTTACAAGAAATCCTCGCGGTGGAAATGCAAAAGCGCTGGATGATGCAGATTTAGAAGCGTTTTTGAGGAAAAAAGATGAATTGGGGATCGGTCCGCTGGTTGCCCATGCGCCTTATACATTAAATGGATGTTCGGCAGATGAGAGTGTTCGTGATTTTGCGTGGAGAACCATGCGAGAGGATCTGGAACGTCTGGGAAGAATACGAACGGTTGCGGCAATCAATGAACTTGCTCCGGCGGAGATTTATTATAATTTCCATCCGGGCAGTCATGTGAAGCAAGGAACAGAGGTCGGTATTTAGCTGATATCCGAAATGCTGAATGGGATCCTGACGCCGGAGCTTACGACAACAGTGCTTCTGGAAACCATGGCAGGAAAAGGAAGTGAAGTCGGAGGATCGTTTGAGGAGCTTCGTGAGATCATTGACCGTGTGGAACTTTCGGATAAGGTTGGTGTGTGCCTGGATACTTGTCATGTGTGGGACGGCGGTTATGATATTGTAAATGATCTGGATGGAGTTTTAAATGAGTTTGACAGTGTCATTGGTTTGAAACGTCTAAAGGCCATTCATCTGAATGACAGTTTGAATGTACGAGGCGCCAAAAAAGATCGCCACGCAAGGATCGGTGAGGGACAGATTGGACTGGAAGCGATGATACAAGTGATCAACCATCCGGCCTTGAAACACCTTCCGTTTTGTCTGGAAACACCAAATGAATTAGACGGATATGCGAAAGAAATTGCTTTGCTAAGATCAAAGAGAGGATAAAAGTTCCAATAGAATTCCGGAATATGCATACCGTCGAGGTGGACATGGAAAAGGATTTGTGGTATGATGGGACTATCTTTGGAAAGGACGGATTTACAAATATGAAAAAGTTGGAAGAGTATGTAATCAGCATTCCGGATTTCCCAGAACCGGGAATTATTTTCCGCGATGTTACTTCTATTTTACAGGATGCAGATGGTCTTCATCTTGCAATTGAGCAGTTGATCGATATGGTAAAAAATCTGGAGTTTGATGTTGTAGTAGGCGCAGAGTCCCGTGGATTTATCTTCGGTACACCGGTGGCTTATGAGCTTCATAAATCTTTCGTTCCGGCCAGAAAACCGGGCAAACTTCCGAGAGAGACTGTATCCAGAGAATACGAACTGGAATATGGCAAAGGAACGATCGAACTTCACAAGGATGCGATCAAACCGGGTCAGAAAGTTGTTATCATCGATGATCTGATCGCGACAGGCGGTACTGTTGAAGCAATCGCAAAGCTGGTGGAAGAACTTGGCGGAGAAGTTGTAAAGATCTGTTTTGTAATGGAACTTGCAGGACTGGAAGGCAGAAAAAAACTGGAAGGTTACGACGTAGAATCCGCAATTATTTACGAAGGAAAATAAGACATGCAGCTTGACTGGAGTCGTGAATATTCCGTCTCCAGTCAAAATTTTACGCTTTACAAAGAACATATGTTCGAATATAATGGTGGTAATAAATGAGAGAAGTTGTATTTAAGATGGAGCGTCCCGGTCTGGTGGAAGAGGGACAGACTGTGGATGTCAGTGAGTCCGTGACTCCGATCAATGTCAATTATATGATCGAACCGGCAGTAGCTATGTCAGGATTATTTAAGTTTAATGAGCGTTTAAAAAGCCGTCAGGGCGTCGTGAAATCGATCATCCAGAATGATCGTGGTTATTACGTGACCGTGGAATTCGACGAGTAGAATGGTATCGACAGAAAGGGTGTCGCATGAAGTTTTTTCATCTTTCTGATTTACATATAGGAAAGCAGTTGCATGGATTTTCTCTGATCGAGGACCAGAAGTACATTCTGGATCAAATTTTGGATCTGATCTGCGAGAGAAAGCCGGATGCTGTGCTGGTGGCAGGAGATATCTATGATAAATCTATGCCAAGCGCGGAGGCAGTGGCTTTATTTGATGCATTTGTGACAAAGTTGGCCGGGATCAAGAATGGACCGGTGATCTGCATGGTTAGTGGAAATCATGACTCGGGAGAGCGACTTTCTTACGGAAGCCGTTTATTTGCTGAGCATAAAATTTTTATAGCCGGAAATGCACCGGATTGTGAACAGCCAAAGGTGCAGAATGTGCTGATTTCAGATGAGGATGGAACGGTCAATATTTATATGCTGCCGTTTTTCCGTCCATCGTATGTTCGAGAGATTCCGGAACTGGAAGATGTAAAAAGCTATGAAGATGCGATGTGCGGTTTGATCGGGCAGATGCAGCTCGATGCGAATGCGCGCAATGTACTCCTTTGTCATCAATTCTTTACAAGAAGCGGAAAGGAGCCGGAGCGTTCCGATTCTGAAACTGTCCATGTGGGCGGACAGGACAATATTGATGTATCGACTGTGGTCGGGTTCGACTATGTGGCAGCCGGGCATATTCACCGACCGCAGAATATTGTATTTGCACCGGAAGAGACAAATGTCGTACGATATTGCGGTTCTCCGTTAAAGTATTCTGTTTCAGAAGCAGACCGGGAAAAATCTGTAACGGAAGTAACACTGGGAAAAAAGGGAGAGATTCATTTGGAACTCCTTCCGCTTACTCCTCTTTATGATGTACGGAAAATTCAGGGGACTCTTGCAGAACTTACATCACCTTTGATGTTGGCTTCTGCAAATCCGGAAGACTATGTCAGTGTGATTCTCACAGATGAAGAAGAGCTCTACGAGCCGGGACAGGCTCTGGCGCGTGCATATCCACGACTGTTGGAGTGGCGTGTGGAAAATTCCAGAACTCGCTATGAGATGCAGGATGTTGTACTGCAGGAGGAAAAGAAGAGTGTTCTGGATATGTTCGGTGATTTTTACAAACAGATGCGAGGAGAAGCGTTGAGCGAAAAGCAGATGGAAGTGATGCGGAAGGTTATGCATGCCGTGGGAGGTGACATCGAATGAAGCCGTTAACATTGACTATGAGTGCCTTTGGCTCTTATGGAAAAGAGATAACGATCGATTTTACGACGGTTGATCATGGATTGTTTTTGATTACCGGAGATACGGGATCCGGAAAAACGACGATCTTTGACGGTATCACATTTGCAATCTATGGCGAGACCAGTGGTGGAAAACGCGATGGAAAGATGATGAGAAGTCAGTTTGCAGCACCGACAGACGAAACCTTTGTGGAGGTGACATTTTCCTATCGTGGAGAGGTTTATACGGTTCGACGCAGTCCGGAATACATGAGAGAAAAGAAACGTGGAAACGGTCTGGTAAAAGCAGCAGCTTCTGTGGAACTTACGATGCCGGATGGAACTGCATATCGCGGAAAAGTAAAAGAGACAGACAAGAAGCTTTGCGAGATCATGGGAGTTGACCGTGAGCAGTTTACGCAGATCGCGATGATCGCGCAGGGAGATTTTCTGCGCCTTCTTCATGCAAAGTCCGATGAGAGGAAAAAAATCTTTTCAACAATCTTCCACACAGGCCTGTATCGAAAAGTAGAAGATGAACTGTGGGAGCGTAGGAAGGATCTAAAAGAGAAGATCAGTGGTACAGAAGAACGTCTGAAAGCCTATGTACAGGGCATTCAGATACCGGAAGGCGCAAAAGACAGAGAGGTACTGGAGAAGATGAAGTCGGAGGAGACTCCTGATCTGACTGCAGTACGAGAACTCTTAGAAATATTTTTGGAAATTGATCAGAAAAACCTGGCTCTTATTTCTGAGCCTCTAAGTGAGTTGGAAAGCCGGTATCATGCGTTGTTGGAAAAACGTGGTCTGGCAAAAAGTGACAATGATACTTTGGCTCGTTTTGATAAGGCATGGAAAGAACTTTTGGCTTACGAAAGTCAGGAAAAAACGTTCAGTGAGCAAAATAAACAGTTAGAAAAAGCAGAAAAAGCCTATCGTGTTCGACCGTTTTTTGATAAATGGAAGGCTGCTGTTTTTGGGGGAAAGGATGCGAAACTGGCAGAGCAGGAGATAAGCACTCAAAGAGATGCATTTTACTTGAAGCTGTTGAAGGAAGCAGAGCCTGTGATCGACGCGGAAATATTTACCGATTTTGTGCGGATATTCCGGAATGCGGACATTCATGCAATGACGGCTTGGATTTCTGAATGGAAGGCAGAGGAAAAGATGCTTCGTGCAGCCAAACAGAGAAAACAGGAGCTGGAACGCAGGGCAGATCAGATCGCTCACGCAGAACGAATATGCCAAAAGAAGTCAGTGGATCTGGAACAAAAGGTTGTAATTCTATCCAAAACCAGAGACCAATACGGAAATCTACAGGAACAATTTTTCAGAGAGCAGGCAGGAATTCTTGCGAAAGAAAAACTGGTATCCGGACAGCCATGTCCGGTGTGCGGCTCTTTAGAACACCCGCAGCCAGCCAGACTCTCGGAAAATGCCGTGACAGAAACAGATGTCAGAAACGCGCAGGAAATCTGGGAGAAACAGAGGCATGTATGCGAAAGCCTGAGTTTGGAAATTCGAGGTGAGCGTGCAAGAATAGAGGAAGCGATTGTACAGCTGGAACTTGCAAAAAAGGAGCTTCCCAAAAACTTTGAAATACGTCTGAAATATCTGGAGACTTTGATAGAGCGATCGGAACGATTCTTACATATCAATGAAACACTGATAAAAGCGCAAGAACAACGAATTCGATCGGAAAAGCAAACAGAGGAAACGAAACTGGAGTACGAAAAAATTCGAGAAGAGGAAGGTTTTTCAGACGAAACGGAGTATCTGGAAATGATGAACCAGTGGAAGTCCAAAATGCAGTTGGAACAGGAAAAGAGACGAAATGCAGCGTATTTTGCAGAACTTCAAGAAATACGTGCGATGGTTCAGACATTAAAACAACAGACAGAAGGAAAAGAATATATTGATCTGGATGTCTTTGATCAGGAACTTCGTCAGTTGAAAGAAAAGAAAGATGAAATCCAGGTTCAAAAAGAGCAAACGACTCGTATTTACAAGAATCATGAAGAACTTCTTGTGATTTTGGAGAAAGAAGAAAAGACATACCGCATTCTGCTCGAGGAGTTTCTTCTATATGACAGTCTTTGGCAGGCTGCCGGGGGTAAGATCAAGGGACAGGTGCGTTTGGACTTTGAAACCTATGTACAGCGTATGTATTTTGAAAAGATCCTGGCGGCGGCGAACAAACGCTTCCTGGTCTTTACCGATGGTAAGATGAAATTAAAGAGCCGGCCACTCGACGAAATGGGACTGGTTGGCGCTTCCGGATTGGAACTTAATGTATATGTGATGGGAACAGGAAAAGAACGAGACGTAAAGACATTGTCCGGAGGTGAATCGTTTCTGGCATCATTAGCGCTGGCATTGGGACTTTCCGATGTGGTGCAGAGCCAGGCAGGATCCATACGTCTGGAATCGATGTTTGTAGATGAAGGATTCGGTTCCTTGGATGACAGTACGAGAGACCAGGCGATGCGTGTGTTAAATGATCTGGCAGGAGATGACCGACTTGTCGGTATTATTTCCCATGTAAATACATTGAAAGACAGCATTGAACGGAAACTTGTCGTGAAGCGCGGATTACACGGAAGTACCCTATCTTGGAGTTGATAAGTTCTTGGATTGCTTGTACAATAATGAAAAACAACCGGAGAAGGAATATGTGGCGTATTGACAATTTAGAACTGGGGCAGTATTTGGATGAAATTGTATCTTGCGATGCGTTTGAACTACATAAAGCAGAATTACCAAACGGAAAGCAGGAGTTTTATATTCCGTATATGATGAACGATGCATTGGAATGTTATCTGATCCTGACAAATGGAACGATGACCGGAGCTTATGATCCAAAATGCGAAGCAGAGATTTCAGTGGAGCTTTTAGATACAGACAAAGGACCGGCAGCATTCTTTCGTCAGGGTGACAATTCTGTGTTTACCATTTGGTATGAGGAAAGTTTTTGTGAACAGAAGTGCTATCGCTATGACCAGATCGGCCATTTCTGGGTTACCGGAGTGGAGCATTGGAGACGGTTGGTTTATATCATCGGAACCATCTATGATAAATTCCGCTATATGGGAGAAGATGTTTGCAATGAAAATGAACAGGCACTGATGCCTTTGATGGAGTTTGCACCATTCCGGTATTATTCTCCGATTCATGAATCATTGGATTCTTATTATGATGAGACAAACGAAGGTCTGGAATGCATGAGAGCACTGGCGGAAGAAGCAGGAGATCGAGAATTCATACGATTGATAAAACTGTACGAACTGACTCCGTTCAAAACACAAATGGTTCGTCAGTTAGCCAATGCAATGCAGAGTCCGAAACGAAATGACCTTTACGAATTGATTTATCGAAAAGTCGAGGCAGCGGCATCTGCATATCCGGATCGTGTATATGCAGATGGGCTTCACGAAACGATTCAACGTAAGCGTATAGAAGTCCAGGAAAAACTGACTTCTGAAGGATACACAGGCACGTATCCGTTATTTCACAAAGAAGATCGACAGGTTCTTGTTATGGAAGAGCATCCGTTTACGATTCAAGAACTGGAGTATGAGAATTATGGATTTAAAGTTCAGTATATGGTTTCAGAAATCGCCGAAGCGAAAAAAGAGCATCTGTTGAATGCAGGATTCTTTAAGAAAAAGGGCAGTCGAGGATGGATCGTAAAAGACACGGATAATTTTTAGTCCGTGTCTTTTTTGGTTCCATGGCATAGTAAAAGCAATATCAATGCATAACAGACGCTTACAAACCCAATTCTTATAATAGTCCAGGTAAACACAGGAAGGTTAGAAGAAATCGGCATCACTTCAGGCATCAGCCTGTGTATCCCCAGTGTAACCATCAGACTAAAAGTCGGTTTCACCAACATATCCCATGCATCCGGAGAAAAGAAAATCAGTCGTCGCAGTGCGTGACTATGCAGCAGGACCAGAAGAACTTCCGAGATCAGCATTCCCCAGAGACATGCATGGATTCCGAAACGAGGAATTCCGAAAAATACGAAACATAGTCGAATGATAAGAGAGATACAATTATTTGCGAAGGTTATGGAAGTTTTTCCCAGACCGTTTAACACACTTCCCATGGTAGTTGCCAGATATAAAAACGGACAGAGCCAGGCGAGGATCGTGATAAATGTACCTGCATCTTGATTCTGGAAGACATTCATTCCAAGATCGGCTCCAAAGACTGTGAAGATTCCAATGCAGAGGATTCCCATATAAAGGCTGTAACGAACGGAGAGGGATAGATTTTTTATGATACCGGAATTATTCCCGGTGGCTTGTTGTCTGGCTACCGTTGGCAGGAGCACAACTGCCAGTGAATTTACAATGGCAGAGGGAAACATGATAAAGGGCATGGCCATGCCTGTAAGGACTCCATAGATGCTGACTGCTTGAGAACCGGTCAGACCAAATGTTTCCAGTTTGTTGGGAATCATAATGGCTTCCGCACTTTGAAGCAAGTTCATGACAAGGCGGTTTGCCATGAGAGGGACAGCCAAAGCCATCAAAGGCGCGGCAGTTGCCCGAAAGGAAGCGATTGGCGAATGACGGTTCAAAGCAGAAGGGATAGAGCCGGATACAATGAAAAAACCCGACAAGACAAATAGTGCAGAGAAGGCTTCTCCGGCAAGCAATCCCCAAACAGCAACAACAGCAGTCACCTCATATCCTGCAGACCGATAGATGTCAACTACCAGAAAAACGGTGAAAATCCGTACGCATTGTTCAAAAAGCTGGGATACAGCAGGGAGCTGGACCTGATTTCTTCCATAAAAGTATCCGCAAACACACGCATGCAAGGATGTGAATGGAATCGCCAGTGCCAAAGCAGGCAGGAGAGGAGCACACTGTGGCTCCATTAATATATGTACAGCCAGAAAATCCGCTTGGTTTCGGATTAGGATTGCCAAAATCAGGGAGAGAGAGAAGGAGATACAAAATCCACAAAATAATGTTTGCTTTGCCTTCTCACGGTTAGCTGCAGTAAATCTGGAAATTGCAGTTTGGATTGATCCGGCGCAGAGAGAAAAGCAGATTCCGTAGATGGGAAAGACCATCTGGTAAATCCCTAATCCCTCTGCTCCGATGGTTCGTGAGAGGTAGATGCGATAGAAAAAACCGAGGATCCTGGAAATGAGTCCGGCAGCGGTCAGGAACAAGGTACCTGCGATCAGGGTGTGAGTACGAAATAAGTGTTTTATAGACATGAATGGGATTCCTTGAGATGTTGGTATCACTTTACTATATGATTATTTTTAATAATGATTCCTAATATTATTATATTTTTCTTAAATCTTCCATTTTTTGTTGAAATAATAGGGGAGTATCATATATAATGTAGGATAGTCCAGAGAGGTTCTGGACATAAAATATATAGTGATAGTAGATGAGGCTTTTAACCTGTATTTACGGAAAGGCGGATTTATGAAAAAGGTAATTTATCTTGACAATGCGGCCACAACAAAGGTGCGTCCGGAAGTTGTGGAGGCGATGCTCCCATATTATACGGAGTATTACGGAAATCCATCTTCTGTGTACGAGTTTTCTACACCGTGCAAGAAGGCAATGGCCCATACAAGAGAAGTGATCGCAAACGCTCTTGGAGCAAAAACAGAAGAGATTTATTTTACTAACGGCGGAACAGAGTCCGACAACTGGGCACTGAAAGCAGCTGCTGAGGCGTATGCTTCCAAGGGTAAACACATTATTACAACAACGATTGAACATCACGCAATCCTTCACACAGCAGAGTATCTGGAGAAGAACGGATATGAGGTAACTTATGTTCCGGTTGATGAGAACGGAGCAGTAGATCTGGAGGCGTTAAAGAACGCGATCCGTCCGGATACTATCTTAATTTCCGTGATGTTTGCAAATAATGAGATCGGTACGATTCAGCCGGTTAAGGAGATCGGTGAGATTGCAAAAGAGCATGGAATTTTATTCCACACAGATGCAGTTCAGGCATTTGGTCATGAGCCGATCAACGTAGACGAGTATCATATTGACATGCTTAGTGCCAGTGCGCACAAACTCCATGGTCCGAAGGGTGTTGGTTTCCTTTATATCAGAAAGGGACTGAAGCTGCGCTCCTTTATCCACGGCGGTGCACAGGAGAGAAAGCGCCGTGCAGGTACAGAAAACGTTCCGGGCATCGTTGGTCTCGGAAAGTGTGTGGAACTTGCAATGGCTTCCATGGAAGAGACAAAGAAAAAAGAGACAGAACTTCGCGATTACATGATCGAGCGTGTACTGAGTGAGATTCCGTATACAAGACTCAACGGTCATCGTACACAGAGATTGTCCAACAATGCAAACTTCGCATTCCAGTTCATTGAGGGTGAATCCTTATTGATCATGTTAGACATGGCAGGAATCTGTGGTTCCTCCGGTTCTGCATGTACGTCCGGTTCTCTGGATCCGTCCCACGTATTGCTGGCGATCGGACTTCCGCACGAGATCGCACATGGATCCCTTCGTCTCACATTAAGCGATGAGACAACAAAAGAGGAGATCGATTACACGATCGATAACCTGAAGGGAATCGTAGAGAGACTCCGCTCCATGTCCCCGCTTTATGAGGACTTTGTAAAGAGCAGAGAGAAAAAAGACATTTAAGCTTAAGATAGAAGGAGAATAAAGTATGTATTCCGAGAAAGTGATGGATCATTTCCAGAATCCGAGAAACGTTGGTGAAATTGAAGGTGCCAGTGGTGTTGGTACAGTAGGAAATGCAAAATGTGGCGATATTATGAGAATTTACCTGGATATCGATGATGAAACACGTGTGATCAAAGATTGCAAATTCAAGACATTTGGTTGCGGCGCCGCAGTTGCAACAAGCAGTATGGCGACTGAGTTAGTGATCGGAAAGACAATCGAAGAGGCGATGAAGGTTACAAACAAGGCTGTTATGGAGGCACTTGACGGACTTCCGCCGGTAAAAGTACATTGTTCCCTTTTAGCAGAAGAAGCAATTCATTCTGCACTCTGGGATTATGCAGAGAAGAAGGGAATCCAGATCGAAGGATTAGAGAAACCGAAGTCTGATATCAGTGAGCACGAAGAGGACGAGGAATATTAATTCTATGGCAAAAAAAGTAGTAGTGGGCATGTCCGGCGGCGTCGATTCTTCGGTTGCCGCCTGCCTTTTAAAAGAACAGGGATACGATGTCATCGGTGTTACCATGCAGATCTGGCAGGAAGAAGATCCGGAGCAGGTCGAGGAGAACGGCGGTTGTTGTGGACTTAGCGCTGTGGACGATGCGAGACGGGTAGCCTGGTCATTGGGGATTCCCTACTATGTAATGAACTTCAGAAAAGAATTCAAAGAATCCGTAATGGATTATTTTGTGGACGAATATCTTCACGGTCATACACCGAATCCATGTATTGCGTGCAACCGTTATGTGAAATGGGAAGCGCTTTTAGAGCGCAGCATGGAGATTGGCGCAGATTTTATTGCAACTGGTCACTATGCACGTGTGATGCAGCTCCCGAACGGAAGATATACGATCCAGAATTCCGTGACAGCGGCGAAGGATCAGACATATGCGTTGTATAATCTGACTCAGGAACAGTTAAGCCGCACATTGATGCCTGTGGGTGCTTATACAAAAGACGAGATCCGTCAGATTGCGGAAGACCATGGTCTTGAAGTGGCGAAGAAAAAAGACAGTATGGAGATCTGTTTTATTCCGGACAATGATTATGCGAGTTTTATCGAGCGTTCGGTAGAACATGTTCCGGGACCGGGTAATTTTGTGGATAAGGATGGCAATGTTCTTGGCCGCCACAAAGGTATTACTCATTATACGGTTGGACAGAGAAAGGGTCTGAATCTTGCCATGGGCCGTCCGGTGTTTGTGACGGAGATCCGACCAGAGACCGGAGAAGTTGTGATCGGAGACAACGAAGATGTATTCTCTGACAGACTGGTCTGCGGAAACGTGAATTGGATGGCAGTAGATGGACTTCATGGAGAAGAAAAGACTGTGATGGCAAAGATCCGTTACAGCCACAAGGGAGCACCTTGCGTGATTCGTGAACTTCCGGATGGTACGGTCGAATGTCGGTTTGAAACCCCGCAGAGAGCGATCACTCCGGGCCAGGCAGTTGTATTTTATGAAAACGATTATGTGTTCGGAGGGGGTACGATCCTGTGAGCTTATTTCCATTAAGAAAACAGGTGAATAGGAAGCCCCTCCGGCTTCTTATTTTAACCGGTGCGGCAATTATGATGCTCAGCGGTTGTGGAGCGTCAAAATATGAGGCGGTTGATCTTTCTATACCTGGAAGTAGTGCAGAGAGTGTTTTAGATGTACAGGAGTCTGCAGCGGATTCTGTATCAGGGGAAAAACCGATGATCAAATTGGGAGAGTCCGATGCGAAGGAAGAGACTGTGAGCGAGGAATCAGTAGAGGTTCCATCTGAACCGGAGGAATTGAATCTGGAATATCAGGAAACGGATGATTATATCATAGTAACGGCGGACCTCCTGAATGTCAGAGCTGAAGATCGTACGGATGCCCGTATCTATATCCAGCTTCCGCGGGGAGAGATCCTTCATCGCACTGCGTACAATGACCAGTGGTGTCGAGTGGAGTACGATGATGGGATTGCTTACGTGTCGGTAGACATGGTCGAAGTTACAGAGGAGCCGATTGTCGAGAAAGCGATTACCGAGGATCCAACTGCTGAAGAAGCGATTGCTATGGAACCGGAGAAATCCGAACCGTTGGCGATTCCATTTAACGGCCATGTGGTAGCCATCGATGCCGGTTGTCAGGCAAAAGCCAACGCAGAGAAGGAACCGATCGGTCCGGCGTCCCAGACAAAGAAGGCGAAAATGCCGGAAGGAGCTGTTGGTGCAGCGACCGGTGTGAAAGAATATGAGTTGACATTGACTGTGGCAATGCAGCTTCAGGACGAACTGAAAGCCCGCGGTTACAAGGTGGTCATGATCCGAGAAAGCCATGATGTGAACCTGAGTCAAGCTGAGCGCTCCAAGATCGCCAACAATAGTGATGCGGAGATTTTTATCCGCTTATCTGCCAATTCCATGGATAACTCCAGTATTTATGGAGCTCTGGCTATGTGTATGACAGAGCAGAATCCATACAATTCTGAATTGAGCAGTGACAGCTATCGTTTGTCCAAGCAGATCATCAACAACATCTGTGTCAACACCGGAACCAAGAATCGCGGAGTTCAAAAAGTGGACAATTCCAGCGCCATCAACTGGTGTGAGATTCCGGTTTCTGTCGTAGAAATGGGTTTCCTTACCAATCCTGACGAAGACCGTTGGCTTCAGACAGAAGAGTACCAGAGGAAAATCGTAGTGGGAATCTCCGATGCGGTCGATCACTATTTTGTGGTCGATAGTGAAGGGTAAATTTTTAAAATTCCTACTACACAAAAGAGAAAAAATATGTATAATATATAGAGTGGCGCTCGATATCCGAGTGCCCGATCCGGAGACGTAGCGAAGTGGTCATAACGCGGCGCACTCGAAATGCGTTTGCCCGCAAGGGCACGGGGGTTCGAATCCCTTCGTCTCCGTTAAAAAGCTTGTGGGATGGTATTCTCACAAGCTTTTAATATTGAAAAGAGGGATAGTAGTATGAAATCCATTACAAATGAAAAAAAGGGCATGGACATCAATTTGATGATGTTTTATCTGGGCTGTATTGTTTTAAACATTGCTGCCAACACCGCCCATCCGGTAACTCCGACGATCTTCACAACACTCGGACTCGGAAGTTATATGTTCGGTGTTGCACTGGCGTCCCAGCTGGTTACAAACTTCCTGTTTTCACCATTCTGGGGTTGGATCAGCTCCTACATTTCCAGTAGAACGGTATTGTTGATCACATGTATCGGTTATGGTATTGGACAGGCACTCTTTGGTCTTGCGACTACAGAGATGGGCTTCATTGTTGCTCGTGCACTGACCGGTATCGTATGCGGAGGCTGTTTCGTATGTATGATGACATACGTGGTAAACACAGCTCCGGACACCGTGAGCCGTGGCCAGCAGCTTGCGATCACAGCAACCATTCAGATGGTGTGCAGCGCGTTTGGTTATTTCCTTGGCGGTATGCTTGGAGAAGTATTTACACACCTTGCGATCATCGTGCAGGTTATCATGTTATTTGTAGCAGCACTGATCTTCCGCTTCGGTTGTAAAGACGATGCCAAACTTCCGATAAGTGAACTGAAGGGCAAGAGCAATCTGGTAGCAGAGTTCAACCCGTTAAAGAGCTTTGTCCTTGCAAAAGCATTTTTAACACCGTTATTTACAGTATTGTTTATTTCCTGTCTGTTACAGAACCTGGGTTATACTTGTTTCGATCAGACATTCAACTATTACATCCGCGATCAGTTTAACTTCTCCTCCGGCTATAACGGAATCCTGAAGGGAATCATGGGTGTGATCACAATGGTTGCCAATATGTCCATCTGTATCTGGCTGATCAGAAAGACAGACATCCGCAAATCTGTCATTGGCGTACTTGCAATCTGTTCCGCAGCGATGTTTGGTGTTATCTGGTTTGAAGATATCGTTCCGTTTATTATCGTATTCGTTATTTTCTTTGCATTTAACTCCATCAGCCTTCCGCTCCTCCAGGATCTGGTTGCCAGCGGCGGCCGTGAGGATCAGAACAGCCTGATCATGGGCTTCTATAATGCGATGAAGTCTCTGGGCGGAATTATCGGTGCTCTGTTCGCAGGATTACTCTATACAGTAAATCCGAAACTTCCGTTTACATTCGGATTCATCTCCTTTGTTCTGGCAACAGTATTAGCGATTGTATACAACAAATTCAGCCCGCGCAAAGCGAAATAAATAAAAAAGACTTGCATCTTAATGTGCAAGTCTTTTTTGTTTGTATGAAATTATTTCATCAACTCTTCCCAGGCAGCAAGATATTCCTCTTTGTTTGCATAGACCGGAGTAAAGTTCTGTTTGATCTCCAGAGCCTTTTCAGCTCCGTTTGCAAGTAGGTCGATGGCTGTCATCGCCATTGCTTTCGCAGCTACCAGATACAGCATCTCACGATCCTGGATCGCATAGCTGGAACCATGTTCTACACCAACAGCACCGCCTACGTACGGATGGATACCCGGGATTAAATGCTGGATGTCGCCATAATCGGAAGATCCTGTGGAATGCTCTGTATATGTACAGTTTTCAGCACCGATCAGTTCTGCACAGTTTGCAGCGAACAGCTCATTCATTGCTTTATTGTTGATTCTCGGCATGTAACCCGGAATCTCCACGATCTCAACG
>JAZTZT010000162.1:0-9234 GCA_045637605.1 Pilosibacter sp. | reverse complement strand
TCAAGGATTTGTCTTCCTAAGACCGCTTGGCCTCCGACTTTATTTGTGCGAAGCAGAACTACCAGCTCTCTGTCCGACAGGCGGAAATCCTTTAAAAGTAGGGCTTATGGAATATGACGCAGTAATCGTTCCAACTCTTACTACCATTCGTGCAACCACGCTGGAACGACTGGACGCATTCCGAAAAGATGGTGGCACACTATTATTTATTGGTTCCTATCCGCAGTATGTCAATGCAGAACGTTCTGATGCCGCAAAATCACTGTACGAATCTTCATTCCACTCGGAAGCTGCTCCTTCTGCGATCCTTGACGCATTAGAGGCATTCCGTTTCCTGGATATCCGAAGAAAAGACGGACATCGAGAAGATCGGGTTCTTCATCAGCTTCGAAAAGATGGGGATCATTTCTGGTTATTTCTCTGCAATGGCAAGAATCCTACTTGTCCAGATGTAGATGATTATGGTTCTCTTCGTATTACATTCAAGGGATATTACAAACTGACTTGTTATAATACACTTACCGGAGATATTCAAGATATCTCTTGTGAGTATCGAAATGGCAATACGGTTCTCGAACGCGACTGGTTCATGCACGAAAGTTTGCTGCTTCGTTTAACACCTATTTCGCATCATGAGACCTCTCTTAAAATAATGCCTTCTTGTGAAAAGATATCTTGTCATAAGAACGATGTACCAAACAAGTTCCGTACATTACCGGATTTGATGTTTGGTCTCGTTGATGTTACATTGGAGGAGCCCAATATGCTGCTGTTAGATATGGCAGAATATTCTTTCCGAGATAGTGCCTTTTATTCTGAAGAGGAGTTACTGCGTATCGACAATATCGTGCGAAGACAGTTAGATATTCCGGTCAGACGTAAGGAAGTTGTTCAACCTTATCTCATTGAACCGGAAGCAGCGAAAGAAACTCTAACACTTCGATTCCGTATTCAGTCCGAATGTGAGATAAATGGATGTCATCTGGCTCTTGAAGATGCAGATTCCACAACGATTGTCATAAACAACCAACCAGTGACTATGAAGACTGATGGTTGGTATGTGGATAAGGCAATCCAGACGATTCCGTTACCGAATCTTGTTCCTGGAGAAAATATCCTTCTGATCACAGTTCCGATCGGCAGACGAACCAATCTGGAATATATGTACCTGCTCGGAGACTTTGGAGTCCGGATCATGGGCACAAAAAAGATCTTGATTAATCCGATTCAGAAACTTGGATTTAGCGATATCGTTTCTCAAGGACTTCCTTTCTACACCGGAAACCTGCTTTATCATTTCAAAATTCAGACGGAGGGTGATTTCGATCTTCGCATTCCGCGTTATCGAGGCGGCCTAACCAAGGTATTCCTTGATGGTAAGGAGATCGGAAACTTGGCATTTTCACCATATCGCATGCACGTTCCATGTGAACCTGGCGTTCACGATTTGACCATTCGACTTTATGGTACCAGACAAAATGGATTTGCCCAACTCCATCATACACCAGGTGTTTATTTCTATCAGAGTCCGAACTCTTGGCGCAGTGCCGGTGATCTTTGGTGTTATGAATATCAGTTTAAACCTGCCGGTATCTTAACTTCACCAGAACTCTACGGTGCAACATATATTCTCGAAGATTCCGGAACTCGTCTGGCAGTCGATTATCAGGAACACATGACCGATCGAAGCTAATTTACAATAGAAGACCGTAGTATCACGAATCTAAATCATGATACTACGGTCCTTCTTTGCCTTACTGTATTTTTTCAGCAATCTCACTTTGATTTTTATAAATTGAATTTGCTGATATACAGCATCGTACACTGGAAAGCGGATATACGTTACTGTTCCTTCCGATCACAGTTCCCGGATTTAGCACGGAACCACATCCAATCTCTGCATGGTCTCCCAACATGGCTCCTACTTTCTTGCGTCCGGTTTCCAGATCCCCATCTTCAGTGTGGATCTTCACTAGTCCCTTATCTGCTCTCACATTAGAAGTAATGGAACCGGCTCCCATATGTGCTTTATAACCAAGAATGGAGTCACCGACATAATTGTAATGCGGAACTTCCACACCATCAAATAATATTACATTTTTTAGCTCTGTAGAATTACCAACAACTGCGCCCTCTCCAATGATCGCATTTTCTCTGACAAAGGCACAGTGGCGAACTTCTGCATTTTTGCCAACGATTACATTCTTCCCCAGATAGGCACTCGGTAAAACAGTCGCTGTTTTATGTATCCATACGTTATGCTCACGTGCTTCGTATTCCGCCTCAGGAAGATTTGCACCGAGCTGAATAATGGTTTCCTCAATGTGAGCAAGTACCTCCCAAGGATAGGTAAAAGAATTCATCACATCTTTTGCGATAGTATGAGTTAGATCATAAAGACACACGATTTTCGTATCATTCATTTTCATATGATCATGTCCTCCGTTTACTTTTTATAATATTGGGCTGCATCGTCAAAATATGGACGAAGCAAATATTGGTTGTTGGTCTGCTTTACACTGTTCGTGCGTAATGCAACAAACCGCTCTAGTTTTTCCATATATTCATCCGGAGTGATGCTGCCTTCTGCCACATAGGTTAAGCCTTTTTCCCAGCTTGCAGTCAGCTCCGGATTTAATAACTGTTTCATAGATGCACAACACACATCAAAAACCATTTCACCAAGCAGCGTTGGAGTAATGACCTGTGTCTTTTTTGCTAATGACAAATACTGGATATTGCAAAGCTTTTTCAAAATCTCAGCTCGTGTCGCACTGGTTCCGATACCGCTTCCTTTAATCTGTGCACGAAGATCTTCATCTTCAATTAACTGTCCTGCATTTTCCATGGCAAGGATCATAGAACCGGAAGTATATCTCTTAGGTGGAGAAGTTTCTCCTTCTTTGATCTCCATGCTACGTAATCCAAGTTTCTGACCTTTTTTCAAATTTGCCAGCATAGCAAGAAGAGCTTTTGCCTTCTCATCCTGTCCCAGATCGATTTCCTGATCTCCTTCCGTGTCTTTTGTCTTTTTATCTGCCTTGTCATCTGCAAGATCTTTCTCACCCTTTTTCGCATTTACCGTTGCAACCTTTAAATACCCTTCTTCTGCCAGAACTTTATAGTTCGCAAAGAAATGCTCTCCTTGCTTTTCTATATGCAAGGAAAACTTCTGATATACTGCCGGCGGGTAGAAAATACTGAGGAATCTTCTTGCGATCACTTCATATACTTTCATCTGCAAAGAACCCAGGCTGCGCATGGCACCGAATCCTTGTCCGGTTGGAACAATGGCATAATGATCGGTGATCTGTTTATCATTGACATAACGTGTCTTTGAAAGCCCTTTGTACATGCCTTCATTCAACACTTCGTCTGCAAATCCTGAAAGAGGAGCAAAGTTTCTCAAACCGCCAATATTTTTCGCAATTTCCTTTGCGACAGCCGTCGATAAAACTCTGGCATCTGTACGTGGATAAGTGACCAACTTCTTCTCATACAATTCCTGGACAACTTTCAGTGTTTCATCCGGGCTGATCTTAAACATTTTTGAACAGTCATTCTGTAACTCAGCCAGATTGTATAACAAAGGTGCATTCTTTGTTTCTTTTTTCTTTTCAAGCCCTTTCAAAGTGCCTTCCATCGGTTCCTGAGACAAGAATGCGATCAATTCTTCCGCCGTTTTTCTCTCTTTAAATCCATTTTCCTTGTATAAAGCAGGGGTTCCATAATATCTGGAACCTTCCACCGCCTTCCATTCTGCCGTAACTGTCATATCTTCGGTTCCGGGAACCTCAAAGGTTCCTAAAACACGATAAAATGGTGTTTTTACAAAGCTTCTTATTTCTCTTTCTCTTCTGACTACCATACCAAGTACGCAGGTCATAACACGGCCGACAGAGAGAACAGCTCTTTTTTCATGTAAATAAGATGCGATCGATGGACCGTATTTCAAAGTAAGGACACGTGAAAAATTGATGCCCATCAGATAATCTTCCTTGGCTCTCAAATATGCAGATGCTGCAAGATTATCATACTCCGACAGATCCTTTGCCTCACGCACGCCTCGAATAATCTCTTCTTCTGTTTGAGAATCGATCCAGACACGACGTCGCTGTTTTCCCTTTACATTCGCTTCCTGTTCCACAAGACGGTAAATATATTCTCCTTCACGTCCGGAGTCAGTACAAACATAGATGGTATCTACATCAGCACGGTTCAGCAGCCCCTTTACGGTATTGAATTGTTTCTTCACATCATCAATGATCTGATATTTAAATTCGCCCGGAAGAAACGGAAGCGTATCCATACTCCATCGTTTTAACGACGGATCATACGCGTCCGGATAACTCATGGTTACAAGATGTCCGACACACCAGGTAACAATAGCGTTCTCTGATTCGATATAACCATCACTTTTTCTTCCATTGATTTTTAAAGCCTTTGCAAATTCCTGGGCAACACTTGGTTTTTCTGCAATAAATAATGATTTACCCATTCATATCCTTTCTGTTTCGGACTTGAGTCGATAACGGCCAGAGAACAGTTCCCTGGCCGTCATTGACAAATTATCTTTCGCTTTTTGAAGCAATATAACCCTGTTTTGTGAGGAGCTCTGCACAGAGCACAGCACCGCCTGCCGCGCCACGTACTGTGTTATGGGACAGACCAATAAACTTCCAGTCGTAAATCGTGTCTTCTCTCAGACGACCGATGGAAGTACCCATGCCATGTTCAAAATCAACGTCCATCTGAACCTGCGGACGATTTTCTTCTTCCATGTACTGGATGAACTGCTTCGGAGCGCTCGGAAGCTCCAGTTCCTGCGGAAGTCCCTTGAAATTAACAAGCTTTTCAATCAGCTGCTCTTTTGTTACGTTCTTTCTAAACTTTACAAATGCAGCCGCTGTGTGACCGTTTAATACCGGAACACGAATACACTGACATGTAATCTTTGGTTCAGAAGCCGGAACGATCACACCATCTTCAATCTTACCCCAAAGACGAAGCGGTTCTCTTTCACTCTTTTCTTCCTCTCCGCCGATATACGGGATAATATTACCTACCATCTCCGGCCAATCCTGGAAATTCTTACCTGCGCCGGAAATTGCCTGATATGTTGTTGCAACAACCTCATATGGCTCGAACTCTTTCCATGCAGTTAATGCCGGAGCATAGCTCTGAATAGAACAATTTGGTTTTACAGCGATAAAACCATATGTAGTTCCAAGTCTTTCTTTCTGGAATTTAATCACATCCATGTGCTCCGGATTGATTTCCGGAACTACCATAGGAACATCGGGTGTCCAACGATGGGCACTGTTGTTTGATACAACCGGAGTCTCTGCCTTAGCATAAGCTTCCTCAATCGCCTTGATCTCGTCTTTGGACATATCAACGGCACTGAACACAAAATCAACAGAAGCAGCAACTGCTTCTACGTCATTCACATTCATAACGATCAAGTTCTTAACAGCTTCCGGCATCGGTGTTGTCATCTTCCAGCGACCACCAACGGCTTCTTCATATGTTTTACCTGCAGAACGAGGGCTGGCCGCAACTGTTACTACCTCGTACCACGGATGATCTTCAAGTAAAGAGATAAATCTCTGTCCGACCATACCTGTCGCACCAAGAATACCTACTTTTAATTTCTTTTCCATAACTCTACTCCTTTTAACACGCTAAATTAATAGCAAATCGAATTGGTCTTATCCTATCGCAAAAACAGATAAAAATCAAGACCTTTTACTTCCTTTTCCATCTCGTTTTGCTAATTTTAAGCGGTTCAAATGGACTTCTTTCTCTTTGTACATAATAATAATATCTGTTCCCGGAAGATATACCTGTTCCAGAGTATCATTCTTCTCCAGTTTCATACCTCTTACACCGCGAGTGTTTTTCTTGAGCAACGGAATTTCTTCCATCGTAAACTTCAAGAACATACCGTCCTTAGACTGAAGAACAATCTCAGATTCCTGATTTACCAAACGAATGACAGCTACTTTATCTCCATCTGTCAACTTCGTCGCTGCTACCATACGATTTGCAGTTACAAATTCTTCACCGGATACGATCTTTACAAGGGCCTGCTCAGTTGCGAACAGGAACTTCTTAGCAGTCAGATCATTTGCAACGCAGCAGAAAAGGATTCTTTCCTTTGCACCGTCGAATTTACTGATGTTGTCGATCGGAATACCTTTGTCTTTTACTTTTCCGGCCGGAATATCGGCCACCTTTACCTGGTGCAGATTACCCATATCCGTAAACAAGCAAAGCTTATCATCGGTCATGATCGGCATCACATGGATATTGTCATTCGTAACTGATTCTGCATTTCTGTCAAAAATTGCTTTATCCAAAGTCTTGCAGTATCCAAAACGGTCCATGACGAAGATTACTTCTTTGGCCGCTTCCTTTTCCTCCACATAAACGACCTGTTCGCTGTCTTCGATCACTGTTTTTCTCGGTTCTGCGAACTCTGCTTTGATCGCATCCAGATCCTCTTTGATCACAATATCCATGTTTTTCTGATTGGACAGGATATGGCGATACTCTCGAATCTTTCTTAAAGTCTCCTTGTACTGTTTCTGAAGTGCAAGGATCTCTAAACCGATCAATTTATATAGACGCATTTCCAAAATCGCTGTTGCCTGACGTTCCGTAAAATGAAGCTGTTTTGCATCTTCTTCAAATCCAGGTACGCGGAATTTGATATTGGCTGTATTTCCTGTCATCAGGCAGTCTTTTGCATCTTTCATATTTTTAGATCCACGCAGAACTGCGATAATCAGATCAATCACATCACATGCTTCAATGAGACCTTCCTGGACCTCTTTCTTTTCAAGTTCTTTTGCAAGAAGCACATTATACTTCTTAGTCAGGTTTTTATACTGGAATTCCAGGAATGTATTAAGGATCTGCTTGAGATTCATCGTCTCCGGGCGACCATCATCAATGGCAAGCATGTTAACACCGAAGGTATCTTCCAGCTTTGTTTTCTTATATAGTATGTTCTTAATCTTATTGACATCCGCATCCTTTTTAAGCTCCAGAACGATGCGAACACCTTCTTTGCTGGACTGGTTGGAGATATCAACCACGTCAGGAAGCTTGCGGCTTTCTACCAGATCAGCAATATCCTGCAGGAATTTGTTGATCGATGCGCCAATCATCGTATACGGAATCTCTGTAATAACCAGTTTGTCGCGATCAGTCTTTCTTCGTCCAAGCTCCACTTCCACTTTTCCGCGGATTTTGATCTTACCCATACCGGTCTCGTAGATCGGGAGAAGATCGCTCTTATTCGCGATAATACCTCCGGTCGGGAAATCCGGACCCGGAAGATATTCCATCAGATCCTGAACAGTCAATAGACGATTGTCGATGTAAGCTTTTACAGCATCGATCACCTCACCCAGATTGTGAGGTGGAATGCTGGTGCTCATACCAACTGCGATACCCTCTGCACCATTGATCAGAAGGTTTGGTACACGAACCGGAAGAACCTCCGGCTCTTTTTCTGTTTCATCGTAGTTGGAAACAAATTCTACTGTCTTATCTAAATCTTTTAAATATACTTCTTCTGCAAACTTTTTCAGTCTTGCTTCCGTATATCGCATGGCAGCAGCTCCATCGCCTTCGATGGAACCGAAGTTACCATGACCGTCAACGAGAGCCATGCCTTTCTTAAAGTCCTGGGACATGACTACCAGGGTCTCATATATCGAGCTGTCACCGTGCGGGTGGTATTTACCCATTGTATCACCGACAATACGTGCAGACTTTCTGTGCGGCTTGTCGTGGTTCAGGTGAAGCTCACTCATATCATAAAGGACACGTCTCTGTACCGGCTTTAAACCATCCCTTGCATCCGGGATCGCTCTGGCGGTAATAACGCTCATTGAATAGTCCAGATAGCTTTTCTGCATCTCTTCGGAATATTCTGTTCTCAGTATCTTCTCTGCCATTGTCTTGTTACTCCTTAAGCATCGATCTCAGCCTCATCAGCATGATCGTAAATAAACTTTCTTCTCGGCGGAACATCGCTTCCCATCAGAAGCTCTGTCACCTCGCTGGCCATACGCGCATCTTCAATCTCAACACGTTTTAATACGCGATTTTCCGGATTCAATGTTGTCTCCCAAAGCTGGTCAGCGTCCATCTCACCAAGACCTTTGTATCTCTGAAGTGTGAATTCACCTTTGTGATTTCTCTTATAGTCCTCCAATGCCTTATCATCATAAAGGTACTGTTCTTCACCCTTTTTCGGCATCACTTTATAAAGCGGAGGCATTGCAATATATACATGCCCATTGTAGATCAGCTCCGGCATAAAACGGTACAAAAATGTCAGTAATAATGTGTCGATATGACTTCCGTCCACGTCCGCATCGGTCATGAGAATGATCTTGTCATAGCGAAGCTTGCTGATATCAAAGTCGTTACCGTAGCCTTCAGAAAAACCACAGCCGAACGCATTGATCATCGTCTTGATCTCTGCATTGGCGAGAACCTTATCCATAGAAGCCTTTTCTACATTCAGGATCTTACCACGGATCGGTAAAATCGCCTGGAACTGTCTGTTTCTTCCCATCTTTGCAGAACCGCCCGCCGAATCACCCTCTACAATGAAGATTTCACACTTGGACGGGTCACGACTCTCACAGTTGGCCAGCTTTCCGTTGCTGTCAAAAGAAAACTTGGACTTGGAAAGCATATTGGTCTTTGCTTTCTCCTCTGCCTTGCGAATCTTCGCAGACTTTTCTGCACAGGCGATGATCCCTTTTAAAGTTTCTAAGTTACGGTCGAAGAAAAGTACCAGTTCTTCTCCCGCGATCGTATTGACAACCTTGGTTGCGTCTGCACTTGCAAGCTTCGTCTTTGTCTGTCCTTCAAAGATCGGATCCGGATGCTTTACTGCCACAACAGCCGTCATACCGTTTCTGGTATCCGCACCAGTATAGTTTAAATCCTTTTCTTTTAAGATACCCAACTCGCGTGCATATGTATTGATCAAACCGGTAAAGCGAGCCTTAAATCCAACCAGATGCGTACCACCTTCCTGTGTAAAGATATTGTTACAGAAACCAAGTACATTCTCTTCAAACGCATCTACGAACTGGATTGCTACTTCCACTTCCATATTGTCCATCGCGCCCTTAAAATAGATAGGTTCATGAACCGGATCTTTTCCATGATTCAAGCTTTTTACATAAGCAACAATACCTTCCG
>JAZTZT010000161.1:0-19959 GCA_045637605.1 Pilosibacter sp. | reverse complement strand
TAGTCAAATAACGGCTCGTACTCCTTGTACTCCAGGTCTTTACCTGTGCATGTTTCAAGGATTTCGTATGCCGGTGTACCGTTTTCCTTGTCAGCAAGCTTTCCAAGAACGGTGTCTAAAAGTGCTTCCGCCATGTAATATACATTGCCGTCAGCTGCTTTTACTTTTGCGTAAGTCTCTTTCGGGTTTACGCAGAGCGCAACGTTACTCGGCAGAGTCCACGGAGTTGTAGTCCATGCCATGATGTAAGCGTCCTCGCCTTTTGCTTTGAAGCGTACAACTGCAGAACGTTCTTTTACGTCCTTGTAGCCCTGAGCTACTTCGTGGCTGGAAAGCGGAGTACCACAGCGCGGGCAGTACGGAACAATCTTAAAGCCTTTGTAGAGAAGGCCCTTGTTCCAGATCTCTTTTAATGCCCACCACTCGGACTCAATGTAGTTGTCATGGTAAGTTACATATGGGTCATCCATATCAGCCCAGAAACCAACTGTGCCGGAGAAATCTTCCCACATGCCTTTGTATTTCCAAACACTTTCCTTACAGTACTCGATGAACGGCTCAAGACCATACTGCTCGATCTGCTCTTTTCCGTCTAAGCCTAACATCTTCTCAACTTCCAGCTCAACCGGAAGTCCGTGTGTGTCCCAGCCTGCTTTACGCGGAACCATATAGCCCTTCATGGTACGGTATCTCGGGATCATATCCTTGATAACACGTGTCAGAACGTGGCCAATGTGCGGTTTACCGTTGGCAGTTGGCGGTCCGTCATAGAATACGTACGGAGTACCTTTCTTTCTGCTTTCGATACTCTTTTCGAAGATCTTCTGGTCTTTCCAGAATTTCTCGATCTGTTTTTCTCTGTCTACAAAATTTAAATCTGTTGACACTTTCTGGTACATGACACATTTCCTCCAATCTTGTTTTGTGCACTGCTTTCTCCTCACAGCGCTGTCGTTTGCGCGAACAACGAGCCAAGCAAACATGCTCACATGTTCATTTGGTGACTGTCGCGTCACTGGTGAGAACTTCATTTTCACCAGTGCAGGTGCGAACCGGATTTCTCGTCTCCGGTACCATCGCACTGCCTGTGCCGTATGTCCGATATTTGTTTTCCTCATCCGGAAACTTCCTTAATAATAGGAAAAATTCTATAAAAAAACGTCCTGTTATATTGCAACAGGACGAGACTATAGACTCGTTTAAACCACCTATTACTGCATACCGACATATGAGTTCTTGTTAACGGTAGAAAACCGGGCAAGCTTACTAAGAGAAACTGTTCAGCCGCCAGCTCAGGAGGGATCTTCCGTCTGCATCCGGCACCGGGCTCTCACCATCCCCGGCTCGCTTTGGCTTTCATACAGATTTACTGTCTCCATCAATGCTTTTAAAATATACTTCGAGCGATATCATTATAATGAGAAAATAAGGCAATGTCAAGGTCTTAACAATCGAAAAAGCCTTATTTTTCAAGGGAAACTCACGTTTCGTCTGTGTTTCGCCTTTTCCTTTAACAAATTAATTCAGTTTCCCTTTAAAGCAAAACACTTTATTGTTAATTAATTAACGGCAGATTTACCTTTTTTTGTTTCTATGCTATAATAGATACATATTTTCACAAAGGGGAATCGATTATGGAAAGAATTATGAGTTCTCGTAACCTCACTCAGTTAACAGACTTTTACCAGTTAACTATGATGCAGGGATATTTCTTCGCAAAAGATGTAAATGAAACCGTTGTATTTGACGCTTTCTATCGTACAAACCCGGATGGAAACGGCTATGCGGTTTCCTGTGGTCTTGATCAGCTGATCGACTACATCAAAAACCTTCACTATTCTACTGCTGATATCGAATATCTTCGCAAGACAGGTTATTTCCGTGAGGAGTTCTTAGAGTATCTTGCTAATTTCCGTTTCACAGGTGACATCTGGGCACTTCCGGAGGGAACGATTATGTTCCCGCGTGAACCGCTCATTAAAGTTATCGCTCCGATCATGGAGGCACAGCTGATCGAAACGGCGATGTTAAACATTATGAACCACCAGTCTCTGATCGCAACAAAAGCAAGTCGTGTTACCCATGCTGCCCGCCCGGACGGTGTTATGGAGTTTGGTCTCCGCCGTGCACAGGGTCCGGATGCAGGTATCTACGGTGCAAGAGCTGCTATGATCGGCGGTTGTGTTGGTACTTCCAACATTCTTGCAGGCGAGATGTTCGATGTTCCGATCCTCGGTACTCATGCACACAGCTGGATCATGAGTTTCCCGGACGAGCTGACAGCATTCCGTACATATGCGGAATTATATCCGGATGCATGTATCCTTCTCGTTGATACATACGACACATTAAAGTCCGGTATCCCGCACGCAATCCAGGTATTCCAGGAAATGCGCGAGAAAGGCATCAAGTCCAAACGTTACGGAATCCGTCTCGACAGTGGTGACTTAGCATACCTTTCCAAGAGAGCGAAAGAAATGTTAGATGCTGCCGGTTTTGAAGATGCAGTGATTTCTGCTTCCAACGACCTGGACGAGTTCCTGATCCAGTCCTTAAAGAACCAGGGTGCGACCATCAACTCCTGGGGTGTTGGTACTGCAATGATCACATCCAAAGACTGTCCGGCATTTGGCGGTGTTTATAAACTCGCTGCGATCTTAGACAAAGAGACCGGTGAATTTATCCCGAAGATCAAACTGTCTGAAAATGCAGAAAAGATCACAAATCCGGGTAACAAGACCATCTACCGTATCTACGGCAAAGATAACCACAAACTGATCGCAGACCTGATCTGCCTTGCAGACGAGAAATTCGATGAGAACCAGCCGCTTCTTCTCTTCGATCCGATCCAGACATGGAAGAAAACACACCTTTCTCCGGGTACTTACACCATGCGTGAACTTCTGGTTCCGGTATTCAAGAATGGTGAGTGTGTATATGAGTCTCCGTCTGTTATGGAAATCCGCGAATACTGCAACAAGGAAAAAGAGACATTGTGGGATGAGACAAGACGTCTTCGTTACCCGCATGAAGTACATGTCGACCTTTCCGATGCACTTTGGAAGATGAAGAATGAATTACTGGAAGCATACCAGGTACACTAGAAAGGATTTACAACATTATGAGCGCAACTGACATTGCAAAATCCGTAGACGTGGATTTAGACGTGATCGCGGCTGAAGCCACAGAAATTATTGAAGAATTAATTGCAACTGCAAATATGAAACCGGGCCAGATCATGGTGATCGGATGTTCCTCCAGTGAGATCGCGGCCCACACCATCGGCCGTTACTCCAGCAAAGAGGTTGGTGAGAAGGTATTCAATGCCCTCTACAGAGTAGCAAGAAAGCACCAGATCTACTTAGCTGCACAGTGCTGTGAGCATTTAAACCGTGCAATCATTATTGAGGAAGAGGCCGCTGAAAAATATGGCCTTGAGATGGTAAACGTAAAACCGCAGTTAAAGGCAGGCGGTTCCTTCTCTGTAGCAGCATGGAACAACTTCGCTGCGCCGTGTGCAGTTGAGAAGATCCAGGCACACGCAGGCATCGATATTGGTGATACCCTGATCGGTATGCACCTCCGCTCCGTGGCTGTTCCGGTGAGAACAAAGAGAAATTCCATCGGTTCCGCGCATGTGGTTTGTGCGAGAACAAGACTGAAATTTATTGGTGGCGAACGAGCGATCTATCAGTAGAAAACCCAAAGGGTAAGGTCAGAAACTCTGACCTTACCCTATTTTTTTAATTGCCGCCATCCGCCGCTTCCCGCTAACGCCTGACATACAAACATATAGATTTTTATTATTTTATCCCTCCAGTGGACGAAGATGTTTCAGGCTGATATCCAGAATCGGAGCGGAATGAGTCAGTGCACCGCTTGATACATAATCCACACCAAGTTCTGTGATTGTCTTGATATTCTCTCTGGTGATATTACCGGAGCACTCTGTCTCTGCACGGCCATCAATGATGCGGATTGCCTCTGCCATCTGATCCGGAGTCATATTATCCAGCATGATGATATCAGCACCGGCCTCTACTGCCTCACGTACCATATCCAGATTCTCTGTCTCAACTTCAATTTTACGAACAAACGGTGCATATGCCTTTGCAGCAAGAACCGCCTCTTTCACACCGCCTGCAGCATCGATATGGTTATCTTTCAGTAAAACGCCATCGGAAAGATTATAACGGTGATTTGCACCGCCTCCAACTTTTACTGCATATTTTTCAAAAATTCTCATGCACGGAGTTGTTTTTCTTGTATCCAGGAGCGTTGTTTTTGTGCCTTCCAGCATATTTGCTACTGTATTTGTATATGTTGCGATACCGCTCATACGCTGTAAATAGTTGAGGGCAGTTCTTTCTCCGGACAACAGAACGCGGATGTCTCCTGTGATTGTCGCCAGATGCTGTCCCTTTGTTACATGGTCTCCGTCTTTCACATCAAACACCACAACTGTTTCAGGATCCAGAATTTTAAATACTCTTTCAAATACACAAAGACCGGCAATGATGCCATCCTGTTTACAAATCAACTGAACCTCACCTTTTTTATATTCCGGCATTACGGAATTGGTTGTTACGTCTTCGCTGTTAATGTCCTCCTCAAGGGCAAGACGAATAAATTTATCGGCTGCAAGAAGCATCGTAATTGGATTCATACTTATTCCTTTCCGGCCGCGATCTTCTTCGCGGCTCTCTCTGCAAATACAAGACTTTCTAATAAACTGTTGCTGGCCAGACGATTCTTTCCATGTACCCCGTTGCAGCTGGTCTCTCCTACTGCAAACAGATGGTCCATCGTGGTTTTAGAATCGCTGTCCACATAAATACCACCCATAAAATAATGCTGGGCAGGTACAACCGGAATCGGCTCTTTCATAATATCAAAGCCCTCTTCCAGACATTTTTTATAAATATTCGGAAAATGAGAAAGAATCTCCTCTTTCGGAACACGTTCGAAAGAAAGCCAGACATGCTTGCTTCCTTCTTTCTCCATCTCCTTTAATATAGCCTTGGAAACCACATCCCTTGGCTGAAGCTCGTCTGTAAAACGCTCTCCTTTTCCATTGAGCAAAATTGCACCTTCACCACGGGCGGATTCTGTGATCAAAAAGCTTCTTCCCGGAGTACTCCGATAAAGGCTCGTTGGATGGAACTGGACGTAATCCATGTGTTCCAGACGAATGCCATACTTTTTGGCAATGGTCAGTGCATCTCCGGTAAGACTCGGATAGTTGGTTGTATGTTCATAAAGTCCACCGATTCCGCCTGTAGCAAGAACGGTATCTGCCGCATGTACAATCAATTTATCACCATCTCTTGTTTCCGCAAGGATACCCGTACAAACGGAATTTTCCACCAGGATATCTTTCATCGTGGTATTCTCCAGAATCGTCACATTGGAAAGTTCTTTTACATAATTCTGCAGTGTTTCCGTAATTGCCTGACCTGTAATATCTTTATAGAAACAAATCCGTGCAGTTGAATGGGCACCTTCCTTGGTGTACTGCAATTCCCCCTCCGGTGTACGATTAAACGGAACCCCGAGCTCAACCAGATGGTCAATCACTGCACGGCTTCCGCGAATCATAATATCTACGCTTTCTTTTCGATTCTCATAATGACCTGCACGCATGGTATCTTCAAAGTATGCATCATAGTCATCCTCATCTCGAAGAACACTGATTCCTCCCTGTGCCAGCATCGAATCACAAATTTTCATCTCATCCTTACAGATCATCAGAATTTTTTTGTCCGCTGGAAGACTGATCGCTGTATAAAGTCCACCAATTCCGACACCTGCGATCACCACATCAACATGTAAATGTTGTTCCATTTTCCCTCTCTTTCTGCGGTTCTGTCGTTCTTTTAGATAAAACTTTGCCACCGCGTTTTCTTACCTGTCAACATTATTTTGCAAGATCAAGCATACGGGTTAATGTTTTCTTTGCTGCATCTGCCTGATCTTCCGACACATGAGCAATCGCATCTTCTTTCATTAATACATGCAGAATCTTCTCCAGGGTGATTTTTTTCATGTCGTGGCAGATCGGAAGAGTTTTTGTAAAATAGAATTTTTTATCCGGATTCTGTTTTTCCAGTTCGTATCTCACTCCGATTTCCGTTCCGATAATAAATTCCTTTTTATCGCTGGATGATGCATATTTGATAATTCCCGTCGTAGAACCAACATAATCTGCAAGATCCGTCACTGCTTTGTTGCTTTCCGGATGTACCAGAATTTCCGCATCCGGGTGTGCTGTTTTCAGTTCTTGGATTTCTTCTGCTGAAATCTTTTCATGGATCGGACAATAGCCCTCCACCAGCATCACATTCTTCTCCGGCACCTGGGCAGCCACAAAACGTCCCAGATTTCTGTCCGGAATAAATAAAATATTCTTATTTGGCAGATTTCTTACAATCTGTACTGCATTAGCAGATGTAACACTCACATCAGACCAGGATTTGATTTCCGCTGTTGAATTGATATAGCAGACAACTGCGAGATCATCATATGTATTTCTTGCCTGCTCTACCTCTTCTTTTGTAACCATGTGAGCCATCGGACAATCCGCTTCCACATCTGGCATTAAAACAATTTTGTCCGGGCTAAGAAGACATCCGCTCTCTCCCATAAACTGAACACCACAGTAAACCAATATGCGATTTTTCAATTCAGATGCTGTTCTGCTCAGCTGAAAAGAATCTCCAACATAATCAGCAATCTCCTGAATTTCCGGTTCCACATAATAATGCGCTAAAATCACCGCATCTTTCTCTTTCTTTAGCTTACAAATAACTTCTCTGATATCCATTGTTTCCTCTTTTCTGTATAAGTCATATTTACCAGTAAACACATCGCGTTTACACATGTCTTGTCAGATGATTGGCAGTATAACACTGCTTCTTCCACATGGCAAGCAAAGTATGGAAAAAGTGCATTAATTGATTTATTTTTAACAATCAATGCACTTTCTGCAGTAAATTTTCCCTATAAATACAAAAAAACGAGCTCCTTTGCCCGTCTCCCCTGGTTCCTATACGATTTTACTTCCATTTGCTGTCAGTTTGAATTTAACACCAAGCATTTCCGCTGCTCTCCGGCACATAAGCATACGCTGAAGAAAAATTTCAAAATATTCCAACATGGAACAAATATTTTCATCAATCTGTAAGTTCAAAGTAATCACTTTCTTTTCCGGATTTACCTTCAGCTTTGCTTCCGTTACCGCGTAATTCACACGGTCGTGAATATCAAAATTCGACATTTCTTTTGGTCTTACGCGATTTCTTCTAACGTCTGTTTTATCCGCAAGAATCAATGCTGCAGAAATTGCATCTTTTGCACCACCGGTGGATTCATCATGTGTTCCGATCGCAGATACGATTGTTACACGATCTTCCAGTGATAAATCTGTCTTCTCTAAAATTCGATCCGCCAACAAAGCTCCATACTCTCCATGATTCTTTCGGTTCACTGCATTTCCAATGTCATGCATAAATCCGGCAATTCTTGCCACTTCTACATCATGATCTGAAAATCCCAGTTTCTTTAAGATCATGCCGGCCCGTTCCGCAACTACCGTACAATGAACCTCTGAGTGATCTGTAAATCCTAAAACTCCCAGATTATCATTTCCCTTCTTCAGATACGCTAAAACTTCCTTGTTCTTTCTAATTTCCTTGTAAGTCAATAATTTCCTCCTTTTCCTAATCCATGATTCTTTGCATATTATATGTAATTTATGTTCTCTTTCATACATCGACAGTATAGAATAGAAGCGTTTTTCGTACAATCAATATACAGTAAATCTTATCTATAGAATATGTAAAATCATATTTATCAGCAGTATCAGGTATAAATTGACGAATATTCAAAAGCATGCTATTATTTCTTATATTCTTGGAAGGTGTAAAACATGGAACAGAACTATGAATGTGGAAAGCTCATCAAACGGATCCACGATGAGTTAGAAAAACAAGCGAATAATGCATTATCTTCTCAAAATCTGACGCTTACACAAATGCGTGTCCTGATAGAACTGGAGGCTATCCCTGAACAGCAATTATCATTGAAAGAATTGGAATCTTTGCTGCATGTTGCACAGTCGACAGCTGCAGGAATCGTGGTTCGTTTGGAACAAAAAGGTTACGTAGAAACCTTTGTTGATAAGAATGACCGCAGAATAAAAAGGGTCGCTATCACAGCAAGCGGAATTGCTTGCTGCAAACATGAACAAGCTCATATCAAGGACATGGAAGCACAATTGTTATCCTCATTAACAGAGTCAGAGAAAATACTATTTTGTAATTTACTGCAGAAAATCTGTAGATAAATAAACATGCTATTAATCGTATGCTATCGTTGCAAAGGAGATTATTTATGGAAATGACAAAAGAATTAGAAGTATTTCGCAGCGCTCCGGTGCCTAAGGCCGTTCTAAAGAATGCGGTACCGGCGATGATCGCGATGCTCATGGTATTAATTTACAATCTGGCTGATACACTTTTTATTGGCCTAACCCATGATGCCTACCAAGTAGCTGCCGTATCTATGGCAACCCCTGTATTTTTGATTTTCATGTCTGTGGGCACTGTTTTTGGTATTGGCGGAACTTCGGTGATTTCTAGGGCACTGGGAGAAGGAAAGGCTGATTATGCCAAAAAAGCAAGCGCCTTCTGTATGTGGAGCTGTGTTGTAGTCGGAATTGTAATGTCTGCCATGTTCCTAATCTTTATGGACAACATCCTGATCGCAATGGGAACCAGTGCAGATACCTATGGCTTTGCGAAATCCTATCTTACCATTGTAACATTCAGTGGCACTTTTGTTCTGATCGCAAATTGCTACTCCAATGTTATCCGTGCAGAAGGACAGGCTGGAAAAGCGATGATGGGACAGCTGCTCGGAAATCTTCTGAACATAATCCTGGATCCGATCATGATCTTAGGTCTTAATTTAGGAATAACAGGAGCAGCTATTGCTACTGCCATTGGCAACATTGTCGGTGCCTGCTACTATATTCTGTATTTTTTACAAGGAAAATCCATCCTTAGCATTCACCCAAAAGATTTTATGATGCGAAACAAGGTATGCAGCCGCATTTTATCTATCGGTATTCCTGCTTCTCTTGGTTCCCTCCTGATGAGTATTTCTCAGATTATTATGAACGGTCAGATGGCTTCCTTTGGAGATATGGCCGTAGCAGGAATTGGTGTGGCCTCTAAGGTAACCATGATCACAGGCATGGTTTGTATTGGTTTCGGTCAGGGTGTTCAGGCTTTGCTTGGCTATTGCGTTGGTGCCAATCTTTGGGACCGTTTTAAGAAAGTTATGCGTTTTTCAGTCATTTTTTCATTAGCGCTTAGCTTAACCATGACCATTATCTGTTACTTGTTTACAAATCAGATCGTAAGCGTATTTCTTACAGAACCGGCGGCTTTCACATATGCAGCACAGTTTGTGAGAATCCTTTTATCAACCAGCTTCCTGTTTGGTGTTTTCTATGTTCTGGCAAATGCGCTTCAGGCCGCAGGCGCTGCAACTCCTGCACTGATCATTAATTTAAGCCGCCAGGGCTTTATTTATATCCCTGCTTTGTTTATTTTGAAAGCAAGTATTGGTGCAAATGGCTTGGCATGGGCACAGCCGGTTGCAGACTTATTATCTACGTTACTCGTAATAATCCTTTATATTATTACGGTGAAGAAAATGGAAGGACGCAGCAGAACTACTTCTATCTGACAAAATGAGCAATGGGGCAAGTGATTTCGTGTCACCTGCCCCATTTATTATTTTACTGTCTCCTGTTTTTATTTTAAGATTTTCTATATTCAAACAAGCGATACAGTTTTTTTGAAAAACTACCTGCAAACAGTTTTTCGAAAACAAACTTCTCAGCACCTCTTAACTCATCCATGTACTGTTTCGGTGTCATCGTATGTTCCTCTACATAGACAAAATCGCCATGTTGAAGTAACTCAGGATCGTCTATACCATAAACCTCAGTAACTCCCACATCATTTATAGGATTTTTGTACTTTGACATTTTGGCTGCCAACACAGTGTAGCAATCCATCAAACATACAATCTGTTCAAAATGAGCACACAGGTTTGTTGTTAATTCATTTAACTCCTTGGAGGTTAAGTACATACTCACACCCTCCATTACAACAATCGCACGTTTCTTTTCAGAAATGCTTTCAAGCCAACTGCTTTCTCTTACATCTCCAGCAAGCATTTGATAGTCGGCAGATTCCTGATAGTATCGTTTTCGCTCCTCGATAACTTCAGGGAAATCCACATCATACCACCGGTGATTCCTAGTTCCTACTCTCAACACACGGCTGTCCATTCCGCAGCCTATATGAATCACCACGGCATCCTGTGCAGCGACCATCTGTTGTTTTACCCATTCATCAAATACGGCAGAGCGAATCCCCATATAATAGGCAAGCCATTTTGACTTAGATTTTCCCTTCAGCACAAACGCTTCCGCTGCCCAGATTTCCTCCGCTTTTTTGTCATCAAGAATGATTCCCTTCCTACTCACATACGCCTTACCGTACAGGGGGATATATAAGGTTTTATTCACGCTGTTCATTTAGTCACCTAAATCATCCATTTAAGAAACAGAAACTACTGTTTTGTTGGTTGCCTTGCTTATAAAACTTTTAAACTCGTCTACAGTTCCACCGGACAAGCTGGATTTATCATAAACCTGTGCATGATTTTCACTGAACACAAAAACAAAGTATTTTCCTGTTTCTGCGACCTGGACGATCTTATCGTAGGAAAACGCTGATTTGCCAATCTCTGTTTCAGATACAAAACCATTTATATTTTCCGTATCAAAAGTGGAGATTGCTTTTTCAGTACCTTTTAGCATCCGCTTCCTTGCAAAATAGCCATTTAACTGATCCTCAAATATGAGGGCAACAATAATTGCGATCCCGGCAGTCCAGGTTATGATCGTCCTTAGATCAAGCGTAAGTCCATCTTCACCGGAAATAAATGGGAGGAGAATCGCCAAAGCAACCACGATCCAACCAAACAAATGACTTCTTTTGCTTTTCTTCTTTCTGATCGTTTTTCTGAGGCCCTTTGCCATGACAGTCAAAGCCTCTTGATTGTATAATGTTTCAAATGTATACTGCATTCCTATTCTCCTTATCATCCGAATCTCTTGATCCTCATATGCAAACCTCCAAAAACGAATCAATTCCCATGAGCCCTATTGACATTCTCAATATTCAAAATACAATGAAATTATATCCTACTCACTCGTCAAAGAATGGAGGTATCATGAATGGATAAGATGATCGCTTTTATCGTATTGCCACTTATTATGACCACAGTATTTTACCTGTTATATATTAATGGCTATCTCGTAACAAATGCAAAACGTGCTCTTGTATATATCGGCTCCATGGGTGGTAAAAAAGCTACCTTCACCTCCTGCACTGGTTATACGAAACGTATAATCAAATTTAAAGAATATGGAGAAGTAAACTTTCATTTTGATCTGGAATTGACCAAAGGCGACGTCACCATGGAACTTCTTGATGAATCAAAGCAATGTATCCTGCAGCTGGATCATACAAAGCAGCATGCACGGATCCATATCGAGTCTAAAAAGAGATACTACCTGATATTCCGTTTTAAGTCCGCATCCGGTCGTTACCTGCTCACGTGGGAATAATCCCATTCCACGTATTTTTAATTATCTACTTCGACTTCGCGATCAGTTTTTTATAAATGTACTCGACCATCCACGGTTCACTTGAAACTTGCAGCGCTTCTTCAAATGTCCACCATTTCACGGCCTGATTCTCCTGTTCGTTTACGATCAGCGCTTCATGTTCATCTGCCTCAGCTAAAAATGTCAAATTAAAGTGCAGATGGCTCGGCACATAATTTCCCTTTTTTACATGCCCTCTTACGTTCAATGACTCCAGACTCAGAATCTCTCTGCTTACTAACTCAGCATGCTTCACACCAGTTTCTTCCTGAAGCTCGCGCATTGCCACGGCACATAAATCTTCCTCTCCATCCGCATGTCCGCCAATCCAAGCCCATGAATCATAGAGATTATGATATACCATCAATGTTTTTGTTCGCTCTTTATTCACAGTCCATATGGATGTTGTAAAATGTGCAATCTGGTTATCGCGGGTCAGGTAATCCTGGTTTTGTTCCATAAATCGCAGCATCTGCTCTTTATCACATGCTTCCTGGTCATTTACAGGGGCGTAATTCTTGATCAATTCATACAAACTCATAATTTATACCTCTGAGTTCAAAACAGACACGTGGCATCTCTGAACCCAGAAATGCCACGCCATTTATTTGCTATTATTCTGTAATCTTTTTGCTTGCCTCAAATGCCTGCTCAAGATCTGCGATGAGTGTATCTACATCCTCAAGACCAACATGGAGACGGATCAGGTTTGTCGGAACGTCTAAGGATGCTGCCTCTTCCTCGCTCATGCCAACTGTCGGCATTACACAAAGGCTCTCGAAACCGCCCCAGCTTACACCGAACTGGAACATCTTGAGGGAGTAAACGAACTCAGTTGCCTGTGCTGCTGTACCATCATAAGTGAAAGCAAGAAGACCGTTTGTCTTGCCCTTTAAGTATTTGTCAACCAGCTCTTTCTGCGGATGGCTGTCAAGACCCGGGTAGAATACCTGTTTTACGCACGGATGCTGCTCTAACCATTTTGCAACCTTCATACCGCTCTCGCCGTGTGCTTTTACACGAACCGGCATTGTACGAAGACCACGGATCAGGAGCCAAGCCTGATGCGGATCCATGCATGCACCCATGAGCTCTCTCTCGTTGCATGCGATCTGCTCGATGTTCTCTTTGGAACCTGCAACTACACCTGCGATAATATCGCTGTGGCCGCCCATGTACTTGGAAGCTGTGTGGCAGATCAGATCTACGCCGTATTTATACGGATTCTGATGAAGCGGAGTTGCATATGTATTGTCGATTACTGTACCAATGCCATGCTCTTTTGCAATCTTGGCAACCTCTTCAATATCCTGCATGTAGAGTGTTAAGCTAGACGGGCTCTCTAAGTAGATGAGAGTTGTCTCCGGACGAATTGCTTTTCTGAACTCTTCCGGATCTACACCGTGTACGAATGTATGTGTCACGCCGAATTTCTCAGCGAGATATTTTGTAATGAATGTACGTGTCGGGCCGTAAATTGTGTGCGGAGCTACGATATGGCAATCTTTTTTTACGAAGTGCATGATCGCTGCGGAGATCGCACCCATACCGGAAGAGAACACAGCTGCTGCCTCAGCACCTTCTAATGCTGCGATCTTGCGCTCTGCAATATCCATAGTCGGGTTGGAAACGCGGCTGTATACGAATCCGCTGTCCGGAACACCATTCTTCGGTGTTGGTTTTACGAACAGAGAGTTCTGGAAGATCGGCGGAACGATCGCGCCCATAAACTGCGCATACTCGTCGCCTAAATGTGTACAAATATCCTGAGCTGTTGTATAATGCTCATCCTGTGGTCTAAGAACTGCCATGATTCATTTCCTCCTTATTCAGAAATCATAATACTTAAAATCTCTGTATTTGTCTCTTTCATACCCTCTTTTGCAAGACGGCCTACGCTAAGAATCGTTTCCTCAACGCAGGATTTAACGATACCGTCACCATCCTCGAAGTTCTGTCCGCGGATGTGCATGTTGTAACCGATGATACCTGCATCAACTGCCTCTGCGATCTTCGCTGCACAGGAAGCTTTTGCACCGTCACATACCATACCGGATACAATCGCAACTGCGTTGATCACAGTATGGATCACTGCCTCGAAGTCACCGCCGCATAAGTAAGCGATACCTGCACCTGCGCCTGCGCCTGCACTGACTGCACCACAGAATGCAGAAAGACGGCCGATCGGAGTCTTCTGGTGAATGGTTGTAAGATCAGAAAGTGCCAGTGCACGGTACATCTTGTCCTCACTCACACCAAGCTCTTTTGCGTAAACAATAACCGGAACGGAAGCTGTGATACCCTGGTTTCCGGAACCGGAGTTGATGATTACCGGAAGCTCACAACCGTTCATTCTTGCATCAGAACCTGCTGCTGCCATCGCACGTGCTCTTGTACGAACGTCTGTACCGTTCATGTCGATGAGAACTTTACCAATATTTGCACCGTAATCGCCACGGATGCCCTCTTCAGCAATTGCCATGTTGCACGCGATCTGACGGTCAAGCATCTCTTTAATGTCTGCAATATCAACAGAGTTGATGAAATCCCAGATATCAGCCATGCTGAGAAGACTACGATCTGTAAGACCTTCTTCGCTCTCGCCCTGTACTTCTAATTCCTGAAGGATCTCACCGTTCTTCTCAATCAGCACAATGTTTGTGTGGTAGTTTACGATACGAACTTTGGAGTAATTCTCTCCTTTATATAATGTAACGATAATATCGAATGTCAGACCATTGTCTACATGCTCCACTGTGATCTCAGCAGTATCAAGGAATGTTCTCATACCTTTGATCTGCTCTTCTGTTACGTGTGCGATAACTTCCAGCTCTTTGTCCGGGTCACCGCCAACGATACCTGCCGCTGCTGCTGCCGGAATACCTTTCAGACGATTGGTATTCGGAACGATAACGGATTTTACGTTCTTAATAATACTGCCGCTGGCACCAATAGCCACCTTCTCCGGCATCTCACCTAATACTTTACGAGCTACTGCTGCTGCATAAGCAAGAGCGATCGGCTCTGTACAGCCCATAGCCGGTTTTAACTCTTCCTCAAGAATTTTCACATAAGCACCATACTTTAAATCAGTCTTCAGCATCCCAAATACCATCCTTCCTAAGTAAATATAAATCTAAAAGCCATACTTGCGCATCTTATATTCTTACTGTATCATAAAATTATCCAAAAGTAAAATTTAACGTTTTAAACATATCATTAAAAATATTTAAATCATTTTATGATAACTACAAAGGAGATTTTATCCATGGAACTTCGCGAAATCCAGACCTTTATCCAGGCTGCACAATTAAAAAGTTTTTCAAAAGCTGCCCATGCACTCGGTTATTCTCAGGCCGCCGTTACGATCCAGATCAAAAACCTGGAAGAAGAACTAGGCATCCATCTGTTCGACCGGATCGGAAAACAGACGGTACTGACTCACCAGGGATCGATCTTCTATAACTATGCCATTTCGATCATGAAGGACCTGTCTGAAGCAAAAGCTGCTGTAACCGAGACAGAAGAACTGACCGGTGCCCTTACTATTGGCACTATCGAGTCCATCTGTGCTTCTATTTTCCCTCCGCTTCTGGAACAGTTCCATGCACAGCATCCTAACGTAAAGATTAGTATTGTCCTGGACTCTCCGGACGTACTCCTGGATCGCATGAACAAAAATGCCATTGACCTGGTGTATCTTCTCGACCAGAGGATCTATGATCACAAATGGGAAAAAGTTCTGGAGGAACCGGAAGATATTTTCTTCGTATCCTCCTCAGCGCATCCATGTGCAAAAAAAGCTGCTGCAACAAACCAGCCATTGGAATTAGAAGAAATCTTATCGGAGCATTTCCTTCTGACTGAAAAAAATGCCAGCTACCGATTTGTTCTTGACCGGTATCTGGCTGCCAACAATAAACAGATCGATCCCTATCTGGAGATCGGAAATACAGAATTTATTATCAATCTGCTGAAGAACAATGCGGGACTCAGTTTCCTTCCGGAATTCTCCGTGAAAAACGAAGTAACGGCAGGACGCCTGAGCATCCTGCCGATCAAAGATTTCCATATGAGAATCTGGCGCCAGATCCTGTTCCACAAAGACAAATGGATCACTCGCGAAATGAACGCCTTCATCGAACTTGCGAAACAGATTTCTTAAACCTCTTTTTTCACAACAAACTTCGGTAAGATAACCATCACAAGCACAACTCCAACAAATGCAGTACTGGAAATGATGGTCATATTGTAGTCGCCAGTCATATCGTACATCGTTCCGAACAGTGTATTGAACGGCGCGGAGATCAGCATACCGAACATCGATACATAGGAATATGCGCTCGCATATGTATCACCTTTCCAGAACAATCTGCAGAACAGTGGCATAAGTACGGTAGAGAGCGGCATCGTAATACCATAAAGCAATGCACCGACCATCATCGGAGCTGTGGATCCAAGGAAGATCAGTCCGTGTCCTGCGATCGCGATCAAAATGGAAATAATGAAGATCTTGATCACGCCGAAGGAGTCACATAATTTCCCCAGGAACAGCTTTGTAGTCATATTGCCGCAAAGTGCCAAGGATGTTAACAATGCTGCTGTTGCCATCGGAAGACCTGCCTCGAGTCCGCAAGACGGAAGGAAGGAGTTCAGATAAGAGCTGATGATGGAACAAGCATAAGCGATCAGAGAGATATAGAAAATCGGCTGTTTTGCAAAATCGCTGAATTTCTCCTTTTTCGCAGCAGCTTTCGCATCTGCTTTTGTAACATAGGTTTCGTCTGCGCCGTATGGGAGCATTCCTTTATCCTCCGGTTTATAGCGAAGGATAAATAAGGAGAACGGAAGAATCAGCACCATCGCTGCCACACCGAGGATCATATAGCTGGCTCTCCAGCCATACGCCGGGATCAAAATGCCGAGTGCACTGCTTCCGATCATTCCCACAAGTCCGGAGAATGCTGCAGAGATACCAACGGCTGTACCTGTATTTTTATAGAACCAGTTGCCAAGTAAGATCGGAGCCGGAATGACACCGATAAACGCTGCTGCGCAACCCTGAATGATTCCAAATACATAGAACTGCCAGAGTGATGTAAAAGTTCCCTGTAAAATGCTGATACCACCCATGATCACAGTTGCCACACTAACGATCACGCGTACATCTTTCTGACGGAACAGCTTTGCCACATATGGCATCGTGAGCGCCTGAGCCATGGTAAACAATGTTCGGAACAGGGTAAATTTGCCCATTTCAAATCCCAGATCATTGCATACCGGGGAGAAAAATACTCCGGCGCAGTTACTGATAAGACCAAGACCTGCACCCTGCATCATACAGCATGCGATCAAAATGAGCCATGCGTAATGCATTTTCTGTTTGTTTGGCTGCATTTGAATTTCCTCTTTCTAATGAATATTTGCTCTCGCGAACCAATCCATTATACTATGCCTGTCTGCTTCTTTCAAGAAGAACCTTACCGGCACATGTTTCCACCTGGCCGCGCCATAAGCATTTCGCACAGTACAGACACTTGCCCGGATCTTTTCCTTCTTTCACATCGTTTGCCCAGTCATAATTGACCAGAACACCACGACCAATGTTGATCATATCCGCCTTGGTATCTTCTAATGCAGCTTCTGCCATCTCACCATTCTGGATTCCATAAACAGCAAATACCGGAACAGAAACGGATTCTTTGATTCTCTTTCCGCCGTAAACAGCTGCAGCAAACGGATAATCCTCCGGCTTGATCTGATCAGCTTCCTGGGAGAAACCATAGGAAACGTTGATGAAATCAATTCCGTGCGCCTCTAACCATTTCGCATGAGCGATACCGTCTTCGATGGTCGGCTCGAACGCGCCAAGACGGATTCCCACAACAAACTCTTCCGGAACCACTTTGCGGATACCCTCTAAAATATTCTTTAAAATGAGCATATCATCTGCATTGTATGCATCTGTTCTCTTGTTGACTCTGCGGTTCATAAACTGGCTGAGAAGATAGCTGTGACATCCATGAAGCTCTACTCCATCGTATCCTGCCTCGTAAGCACGTCTTACCGCCTGAATATATTCGTCTTCCAGTACTTTGATCTCTTCCACAGTCAGCTCACGGCCATGTTTTTCGATATCCTTATGTGCCACTGTATAGTCACTCGGACATACGCGGTCTTCCTCAGAAGAAATCACACCTGCGTGATGGATCTGAACAAAGATCGGTGTTCCTTCCGCATGAACTGCATCCACGATCTGCTTTAAGCCCGGAATGTGCGCGTCATCCCAAATACCAAGCTGATCTCCGGAAAGTCTTCCCTGGCGGTTGATACAAGTTGCTTCCTGGATCACCAGACCGTAACCACCCTTTGCGATCGCACGGTAATGGTTCACGCTCTTCTCAGTTACCATTCCGTCATCTCCGTTCCAGCCGAAACAAACCATCGGAGGTACACAGATTCTATTTTTGATTTCTAATCCTTTTAAGTTCCAAGATTCAAATAATTTGCCCATATTTATCCTACCTTTCTCAATGGGAATACATGTTATAACCTAGATTTATATTTTACCATTTTTTCTGATTTTTTCCTAGATTTTTTCTCTCTTTTTCCATAAATAACTTGCATGATGGAGAGGAAGTCATTATAATGGAACAAAGCGCTGTTTTAACACTTTCGTGCATTACATTATTAATACAGCGTAAATGAACGAGATGTCGGCAGTAAGCCGGCAGAATGGAGGAAAGATTTATGGCAAAGAAAGATATCGACTGGGGTAATCTCGCATTTGGATATTCCAAGACTGATTACAGATATGTTTCCAATTATAAAAATGGTGCGTGGGATGAAGGAACCTTAACTACAGATGCACAGATCACATTAAATGAGTGTGCATGTGTATTTCAGTATGCTCAGACTTGTTTTGAAGGCTTAAAAGCTTACACAACGGAAGACGGTCACATCGTAACATTCCGTCCGGACTTAAATGCTGAGCGTATGCAGACTTCTGCAGCTCGTCTCGAGATGCCGATATTCCCGAAAGACCGTTTCATCGATGCGATCACACAGGTTGTAGCAGCAAACGAAGATTTCGTTCCGCCGTACGGTTCCGGTGCAACTCTCTACATCCGTCCATATATGTTCGGTTCTGACCCGGTTATGGGTGTAAAACCGGCAAGTGAATACCAGTTCCGTACATTCTGTGCTCCGGTTGGTCCGTATTTTAAGGGCGGCGCAAAACCGATCACAATCCGTGTTACTGATTTTGACCGTGCAGCTCCAAACGGAACCGGTCATGTAAAAGCAGGCCTTAACTATGCCATGAGCTTACACGCAATCGTTGACGCTCACAACCAGGGCTACAATGAAAACATGTACTTAGACGCAGCTACAAAGACATACGTAGAAGAAACTGGCGGTGCAAACTTCATGTTCGTTACAAAAGACGGTACAGTTGTGACTCCGAAGTCTTCCAGCATCCTTCCTTCTATCACACGTCGTTCCCTTCTCTACGTTGCTGAGCACTACCTTGGCTTAAAGGTTGAAGAACGTCCGATTCCGCTTGAGGAAGTTTACGACATGGCTGAGTGCGGTCTCTGCGGTACTGCAGCAGTGGTTTCTCCGGTTGGCAAGATCGTTGATCACGGCAAAGAGATCCTCTTACCGAGCGGCATGGATGAGATGGGCCCGATCACAAAGAAACTCTACGACACATTAACAGGTATCCAGATGGGCAGAATTGAAGCTCCGGAAGGCTGGATCCACGTTATTAAATAATTTTAGGACAAAGCAAAACACCACCGAAGTCGAATCTCGGTGGTGTTTTTATTTATCGGTCAGACGGTGCATGACCGTACTTTTTCCTGAATGCTTTGCTGAAATACAATGCATCTTCAAATCCGGTCAGCAATGCCACTTCTCCGATACTGCTAAACTCTCCATTCTCTAAGATTGCCTTAGCCTGAGTCAGTCTTCGCTCCAGCACGTATTGCTTTGGGGCTACTCCAAACCGTTCCAGAAACATACGACGAAAATACGTATCTGAAACTCTGCACAATTTATGTAGATCGCCAATCCGCAGAGCAGGATCAAAAATATGCTGCTCCAAATACTCTAATGCAGGTTCTAACGCAGCAGATGTCGAAATCGTCTCATTCTTATTCGCTTCCGCGAAATGGGCCAGGATCTCATATAGCAATGCCATACAGCGA
>JAZTZT010000160.1:0-2735 GCA_045637605.1 Pilosibacter sp. | reverse complement strand
TGTATATCAGGAGTCACTTCGATAGATTCAACTATTCCTTCCAGAAGTGTCATTAACAAATTCTCCGGATAAGGAAGTTGTAGTAATTTTCGTTTGTTGCTGGGTCTTGGCGGAACCATTGATACCTTCCTTTCCTTATTTTAGTAAACACATAGATGATAATCCCTGCATCAAAACTATCACCTAATATCATATTCAAGGATATAATTCTCTATATATTGTACCATATCCTGATCGAAAAATCAATACATACCCCGAATCATTGGTGTCTTGTCAATGATTTTTTTCATATATGCATATATAGCAGAACAAAATGCAGGTATTTGTTCACCTAATATGATATTCAATGGCACATATTGTGATTTCAAATCAGAGATTCCTGCCCAGTTTATCCATCATGCTTGTCTTGTATTCCATCATGGAATGGACATATCGGTTCAGAGTAACTGTTGAGTTTTTGTGTCCCAGAATCTCCGACAAAGACTTCACATCCATGCCGCATTCAATCGCCCTGGTCGCAAACGTGTGTCGTAACGAATGAAAGCCATGTCTCGGAACACCAATTTTGCTAAGAAGCAATTCAAAACTGCGCTGATAGGCTCTTACAGAAGGAATTTTGCCCTTGTCTGTGATGACAAGAGGAGAATTGCTTCTTTTTTTCATGTCCCGCAAAATGGGAATAAGCTGTTTCGGAATTGGAATCACGCGAATAGAGTGTGTTGTCTTCGGTGTACCGGTGATGCGGCAGATCTTTCCGTTTTTGTCTTTACCGTCATGACAGCTCTTTGTAACATGCAGCTCACGTTTCTGAAAATCAATATCATCCCATTCCAGAGCCATGAGTTCTCCGATTCGAAGACCTGTGTACAGACAAATTAAAATTCCCAGCATCTTGTCACGTCTGTCTTCCCGAACCGCCTGCTCGATCTTTTTCTGTTCAGCAACTGTGAAACAGATCACCGGCTTTTCTTCAATTTTGGGACGCTTGATGTTGTTCATCTCATACACGTCAACAAATTTCAGATGATGCGCCGTTTCCATGGACTGCTGGATCACCGTTATAATAGAGTTTACTGTATTTGCAGCAAGTCCCTTGCCGGTCTTCAGATTACCGTGCGTAGTCAGGTCGGTAACAAATTGCTGAACGATAAACGGCGTAAGCTCAGACAATTCGTAATCTCCCAGTTTCGGGATGATGTGCTGCGTGACAATACCGGTGTACCGGTCACACGTTCTGTTCTTATAGTTTGGCATCACATAGTTGGCCAACCAGTTCATAAGCCATTCTTTATATTTCATTTTGCATCCTTTCTTTAAGTATAGTATTGCCGGAAAACAAAAGAGCCGAACCAAGATTTTTCCAGTTCGACTCTTAAATTTTACTCATATTATGTTGGTCAACCATATAACTGCATTTCGTCTGCGTGAGTATATTATAACATATTTCGCCGGAATCATCAATATCCCGGTTGTAAATTTGCTCTAAGCACGCAGAATCCCCCGCTCGGATACACCATTTCGGTATAACCGTCGGGGGATGGTTGTTTTAATCGTATATGGTTTGTAATTTATGAATCAGACTATGATCCTGGCTGATCAGAAAAATCAGATTTCGCGCTGTCGGTGAGGGATTGCTTTTGCCTGCTTCCCATGCTTCCACTGTTCTGGAGGAAACACCGAGAATAGAGGCAAAACTTTTCTGTGTCAGATTCAATGCTTTTCTTTCTGCAGCTACATCAATATCAGGAAGGCTTCTTTTGCGAATCATCGTGGTGGAACGTGTTTTTCCTTTGGCATGATCCAATGCTTCTTCCAATCCAGACATTACTTCGGAGAAAAAGTCCATTCCTTCAAAATTCTTCTGTACTTCTTCTTCTGTAAGTTTGCTCTCAAAACGGAGTTTATCATCCATAATCGTCACTCCTTCTTTATCTGTTCAACAAGATTACGTATTGCTTTTTTCTGATCGGCGGTTAGATCGCTCTGTACGTTTTTAGGATATGCAAATAGGAGATATAAATGCTCCCGTTCCAATACATCAAGATATATTACACGTCCTCCGCCGCTCTTTCCATGATTCCCAATTTGTATGCGAAGTTTTCTTGCACCACCGGTGCCTTCGATCACATCGCCTTTTTGCGGATTTTCGAGAAGTGCTTCTTCCAACTGTACCAAATCAGCATCATTTAACCCCATTGCCTTCCAAGCGTTTCGGAATGGAGTTGTATAGATAAATAGTCTGGTCATCTTTTACGTCCTCACCTCACTAATATTATATACGATTTTATCGTAGTTGTCAATGGTATTGAAAAGTTTTACAAACTCTTAAAAACAATTCGTCAACAATCTTTTTTCGATAATCTCGCAAGATAAAAAGGTTAAATTTATCTCTCGAAAAGAATATGTTTATTCAGATACAGCGTTGCCACTGCTTCCAGCACCGGATTACAGGAATCACAGGCACGGAACAGCGTACCGATATTTTTATAAGTGGTGATGTCATCCGTGTACAGACTGTCTATCAGCTTGTCGTTGGTGGACACATCTACGATACCGCATTCCACACATTTGATCAGCTCACCTACAGATAACCGGTTTTGTCCTGCCAGCTGCATCACCTTAGCCTCAGCTGCACTGAACTGCGGCTTATCAAAGATATGTCTGGTAACCTTATAAGGTATCCGCTTCATGAAGGTTAAATGGAGGAAAGCTGCACTCTTCGTAAAGAAATTTGC
>JAZTZT010000159.1:0-2620 GCA_045637605.1 Pilosibacter sp. | reverse complement strand
CTGGATTCTGATATCAGAACCGTCCTCGTACGATCTGAGCAGAATGCAGCCCACGCGGCAAGTGGTATGGCTCGCGTAACAGGAAAGGTGGGGGTCTCCGCAGTGGCAAGCGGCCTGGGTGCGACAAACCTCATCACCGGTATTGCTACAGCATTTGCAGACAGTATTCCAATGATCTGCATTACCGGTCAGGTAAAGAGTGAGCTGATCGGAAGTGATGTGTTCCAAGAGGCAGATATCACAGGTGCAACAGAGTCATTCGTAAAATACAGCTATCTTGTAAAGAATGTTGAGGATATTCCGCGCATTATGAAAGAAGCATTTTACATTGCCAATACAGGAAGAAAAGGTCCGGTCCTGATCGATGTTCCGATCGATATCCAGCAGGCAACTATCAAGAAATTCAAATATCCGGAAGAGGTTTCTCTCCGTACATACAAACCGACTATCAAGGGACATGCGGTGCAGATGAAGAAAGTGATGGCGGAGCTCGAAAAAGCGAAACGCCCGGTTATCTGTGCAGGTGGTGGCGTCCTTTTAAGTGATGCAGTAAAAGAGATGCGTGAATTTGCGCATAAATACCGTGTTCCGGTAGTTTCTACCATGATGGGCATCGGTGCGATGCCGACTCAGGACGAACTGTACTTCGGTATGGTTGGAAACAATGGCGCTCCGTATGCAAACCGTGCCATGAACGAGGCCGATATGGTTATCATGGTAGGTGCTCGTGTAGCAGACCGTGCAGTTAACCAGCCGGAGATTATTACAAGAAATAAGATTTTAGTTCACATGGATGTTGACCCGGCGGAGATCGGTAAAAATGCAGGACCGACTATTCCGTTGGTAGGTGATGCGAAGCATATTTTTGCTGACATGCTCCAGACAGAGATCAATGCAGATCACGAAGAGTGGATCCAGACTCTGACAGGTTATACAAAATCCATGGCACAGAGAAGAAATCCAGACCCGATGTATGTGGATCCTGCTGCGTTCGTGCGCAAGCTTTCCGAGAAAATGGATCCTGACGGTATCTATGTAGCGGACGTAGGGCAGAACCAGATCTGGTCCTGCAGAAACTACCAGATGCGTGATGGCAGCTTTTTGACTTCTGGTGGTATGGGAACCATGGGTTATTCCATTCCGGCAGCGATGGGTGCGAAGCTTGGTTGTCCGGACAGACAGGCAGTTGCTGTCTGTGGTGATGGCTCCTTCCAGATGTCCATGTGCGAATTTGCGACCATGCGTCAGCATGGAGCGGCAGCGAAAGTAGTCGTTATGAAAAATGGTTTCCTGGGTATGGTGCGTGAGTACCAGACAAAGACATACAACAACCGTTTCTCTGTTGTAGATCTTTCCGGAAGCCCGGATCTTTCCAAGATCGCAGAGGCATACGGAGTTCCGTTCATTCGTGTGACCAATATGCGTGAGGCTGATGAAGCCATTGAGCGATTCTTAGAAAAAGATGAAACTGTGCTGATGGAGATCTTAGTCCATCCGCTTGACATGGTATAGGAGGGGAAGATTTATGAAAAAGATTTATTCTGTATTAGTAGAAAACCGCTCCGGTGTCCTGTCCAAGGTTACAGGTCTGTTTTCCAGACGAGCATTCAACATCAACAGCTTAGTTGTAGGTGAAACAGATGATCCGACCATGTCCAGAATGACGATCGTTTCTACAGGTGATGATCATACATTGGAGCAGATCGAGAAGCAGCTCAATAAAAAGCTTGATGTTATCAAGGTTAAGACTTTTGAAGAATATGAGTGTATCTCTCGGGAGCTGATGCTCGTGAAGGTCAAATACAACCGTTCTAACAGAAAAGATATCATGGAGATCTGCAATATTATGAAGGCAGAGATCGTGGATATGTCTAAATATCACATGTTGATCCAGCTTTGTGATACATCTGAGCGCGTGCAGCAGTTTTTAAGCATGATGCAGGGCATCAGCATTACAGAAGTTGCCCGCACAGGAACAGTGGCGCTTCCGAAATGCAAAGAAAATGATTAATTATAAGGAAAAATGATGCGGAGAGAAGATTAAATTCTCTCCGTATTTTTTGTTGCATCACAATAGATAATCAATAAGAAAACTGCGGTTTTAATTGACGTGGAAATGTATGGAAGATATAATAATATCAGAAAATAAAAAAAGGAGGAACGTGAATTTATGAAGAAATTAAACAAACTGCAGGCGCTGGCACTGTCCACTATTATGATCGTGAATGTAACCGGAACAGCATTTGCCAATCAGGCAGCAGGACCGGGATTTGGTCCAGGCTCCGGTATTTCTGTACAGAAAGGTGATATCGTGGTGCTCTACACAAATGATGTACATACACATGTTGATAACGAGGGTCTTCGCTATTCAAATGTAGCGGCATTGAAAAATGACTTGGAAAGTGCAGGCGCAGAAGTATTATTAGTAGACGCAGGCGACCATATCCAGGGAACAGCATTTGGCTCCATGGACAAAGGCGCTACAATCCTGAAACTTATGAATGAAGCAGATTACGATCTGGCAACATTGGGTAACCATGAGTTCGACTATGGTATGGAAGGCGCAATGAATGCAATCCAGTGGGCAGATTTCCCGTATGTTTCTGCAAACTTCTACCAT
>JAZTZT010000158.1:0-6484 GCA_045637605.1 Pilosibacter sp. | reverse complement strand
GCTTGGCCTCCGACTTTGGAAGCACCTGTGGACTGTACGTTGATGTTGATACCAGCGTCTTTACCGTTGATTACGTTAGCGATAACGCCGCCGAATGCGTAGTAAGTACCTGTTGTACCACCTGTACCCATTGTTAATTTTGCAACATCACCGCTCGGAGCTGCTGCCGCTGCTGTTGTAGCTGCTGCTGCATCCTGCTTAGCTGCTTCTGTTGCTGCCGGTGTGCTGCCACCGCCACAAGCTGTTAATAACATTGCTGCACTGAGTGCTACTGCTGTTAATCTGGAAATATTCTTTTTCATAATAGTTCCCTCCTTTTTTGATTCTGGAAAAATTGTATTTTTCCGGATACAACGTTATTATACTACATGAGTAAAGCATTTTCAAGTCAAACTATTCAGACTTCTTTTATTTTTGTTAACTTTTACGTGTTTTTTTCTTATAAAATAAATATTTTATCGCTTTAAAGTGTGAATTATTTGATTTGCAAAACAATTTATCCTATTGTGTATTCCTTCTGACTGCATTGCAGAACCCGGAGTGTTTCCGGTCTCCATCATACAGAAATTGCCAGGCATATAAAATGTCTTATTCATATTCAGGGCTGTCACCAGCTGGCCGGCAATCAGGTCACTTCCGGAATATCCGGAGACAATAATCGCAAACATAGCCTTATCATAAAATCTCTGTGTCCGGAACAGGGCTGTCAGACGGTTGATAAACGCTGTCATGTTGGCGGAAAGTGCATCGTTGTAGTTCGGGCACAACATGAGGATTCCGTCCGCCCATTTTACAGCCGGATATACTTCATTTTGCATGGCTCCACCGTAGAAGCACTGACCGCGTTCTCCAAAATGCAGGCACATTTTGAATGGACAGCCGGAGCAGTCCTCCAAAGTACCATTTCGCAGGTTGATTTCCTGAATCTCCACCTGGTCTTCAATCTGAGCGCGGACTTCCTTCCAGATCTGCATGGTATTGGACGTCTTGTGATTGGAAGCATGCAGCACAAGAAGGTGCGGATGTTCCTTTTTCTCCCACCGGAACTCCAAGATCTGCTCTGCCAAGATACGTGCACTCTTCAGATATGCACCCATTTTGTCTGTCTTCATATTGGCTGCCTGAACAATGTAATTGTCCAGGGACTCGGTTCCTTCCACAAGCGGACGACCCACAAATGCACAGCCGGCTGCGTTTGCAGCCACAGCCAGCTCTTTGGCGGCTGCTTTTGTAAATAGTTCGCTGTCCGCATCGATCAGAAATCCGGCCACGGAGCCTTCCAGAACCTTTTTTCCTGCACGAAGCCATGCAAGAACCTCATAGTAACCTCGGTTGACTCCGTTTTTTCCGAGAGCGATCGCAAAGATTATGCGCTTATTCTTGAAGATTTCTGTGGGACAGGTTTCCAGCGGATCGTCCCACAGAGTTCTCATATCTTCATAAATTTCTGCATTTAACCCCTCCAGTGCATAGTCAAGAACACGGTCCAGACGTTCACGGCCTTCACCATGGCGCTTCTGAGGATAAATAATGATTAGTTTTTCGTTATTATTCATGGAATCACTTCCTTTAGATAATCTTTTTCAGATTCTCCTCTGCAAATACGATCCTGTCGTACAGAGCATCCGGAAGCGGAAGTACTTCTGTTTCCAGACCGTTTACTGTGTAACGGTTCTTTACACCCATATAGATGCCGCCCATAAATACAGAACCGCAATGCCACTGACCACGCAGGCACATTAAAATAGAGATTGCACCGGAAGAGAATGCCGGAGCCACAAACGGTTTGTAGCCGATCGCACGCATATGCAGGTTCGCTGTCACAGTGAGCTGTGTCAATTCTTTGGAAATCTCATCGTTGTAGTTCTCAATGGAGTCAGCCACAACCAGATCCTGTCCATGCGGTCCGAAGGAACGGCCTTCTGTCAGGAACTGTGTGAAACGCGGATCTCTCTTTGCATAGTACGCCGCTCTTGCATTCATAACACCGAGACCGAAGCCCTGAATCTGCTCCGGAAGGAGGCCCATGTAGTCCAGCTCGCCGTTTTCATTTTTGTTGCTCTCCAAGAATGCAGTCTTTGCCAGCGGATCAACCGGATCGGAAACTGCACAGAAAAGACCTTTGAAATTCTTCTCACGAGCCATCTTCGCGTAATGAGCAATAATCTTGGAGTTATTTTCAAACTGGTACATACGAACGTCTTTGATACCGCTGCCAACCGCCGGAATACCCTTGGATGCTACGAATACAAATACGTCACAGTCAAACAGTTCTTCCGGTTTTACTACATGGACTTCCGGAAGTGCATCGTAGTCCCACGGATATGCGATCTGGTTTTCCTCGAACTCCCAGCGTGCAGTCACCTTTTCCTCCAGGTCACAGATACCGATAGACTCAACCACGTCGCCGCCGAGAAGATGAAGACCAGTCAAAAGCATGCTTCCAACATCACCAATAGCCAGAATATTCACGCGCTTTTTGCCTGCCTTCGGTTCCTGCATAAGAATTTCCTCAAACTTCGGATGTGCCATATTTACCGCGCGTACTTTTCCCTCTGCGATCTTATACTCCAGCCACTCCGGGAGTCCCTCAACCGGAGCCAGCTCCTCCAGCTTGTTGGAGTTTAACCAACTGACATTCTCCTCTGTCGCAGACAGTAACTTCTTATCAGAAACCTTAAAAGACGCACGACAGCTTCCCGGCTCTCTCTCAAATAACCAGGTCAGTCTCTCAGCGCCCCACGGCTCCTCCATTCTCGCAAAATCAAGATCATCCCTGTCAGAAAAACAAATCTGACCGTTTACTTTGTAAAATGTAATCATAATTATCTTCTCCTTATAGCATAAATTCTTTCATTCTTCCAAGCATTTCCAGGTCGTTATCGAGGTAAACGGATGCTGCCAGATTTTCATCATAATCCATACAGCTTCCTTTATCCGGGATCAGCGGTAAAATAATTGCCTCGGACAATCTGGAAAGTGTCAGATTTTTCGCAAACTGCTTACGATACTCACTCTCCAACAGGCGGAAGAGATCTCTGGAGTTTTCAATGCAGCATGCAGATAATTCGTACAGTGCTTCTCGGCTGCAGCCGGAAAGTTTCGGTGTCGCATACGGAAGGATCATATTGACGGACGGCTGAAGTCCTGCCACCTCAAATTCATCTCTGCGGACTGTATCGCCACCGATGAATGGATATAATGTGGACTCAACAAACCACTGGCGAAGATTCGGCATCGAATAGATCGCCTCGACCGGAAGGCGGAAGCTCTGCATCAGGTCACGTCCATAGCCTGAAATCACACCAACCACTACCTTTTTGATCGGAATATTCGCTTCGCGAAGGCTCGGCGCCAGTACCTGCAGACGATCTGCCTTGTGAACCAGATCATCTACTAAGATGACCGGCCGCTCAAAAGATTGGATCATCTTGATCTGGCTCTCTAACGGAGAGTAGAACGGGAACGGTTCAATGGTGTAGGATTTCAGGTCCGGTTCATATACTTTATCCGTATGCAATGTTTTCGTAACTGTATTCGGAATTACCTTGCCACGCAGCAGCTTACCAAATGGAACGCACATATTGTCACCCAGTTTTCTCGGTACCAGAGGCTCCTTTGGTACATTGTTCAGAGCGGTGATGCGGTCCACCAGTCTGTGGTGCATGACGCCGGATGAAAGGGAAACTACCAGATTTCCCGGATACAGTCTGGTCAATGCCAGCTGCAGTTTCTTATGATTCTTCTCAATCTGTTCCAGGATTAGAGGACTGCTTGCAAATGGTTCTTTGATCGTTGTCTCCAGGTTATGCAGGAGCATCAGCGGTTCATGCATATCGACACAATAAATCGTGCGTTTTTCGTGATCCTCAGAGATATCTGGGCGGATAAAGCCCTGACGCTCCAATGCAAAGAGCACTTCTTTGGAGGTAATTCCACGTTCTGCCACATATAAACTGTAGCTGTAATTCTTCGCAAGCGCTTGTGTGATCACCTCCACCAGCAACAACTGTGCAGCATCACGGATCACCTCTCCACCCTGCATTCCACTGTCACTGGTAAAAATACCGGTGATCAAGAGTGCCTCTCGGCTTGTCTTTCTGCGAACCGCGTTGGCCAGCTCCATATTGCGGAGCACGCCAAATAATTCTTCTGAGTGCAGATCTTTATAGCTTACAAAACCGACCGGACGATCGTTTTCTGCAGAATTGCGCAATACGATCAGTTGCTCCTGATTGCGAAGAATTCTGGACAGGATCGCTCCTCTGTCCGGATTTCCTGTCAAAACGGTATGTTCCAGTTCATCCAGAAGCTGCCGATTATCCGCAGATTCATTGTCAAATCCGATGGCTTTTGCACGGATGATCGGTTTAAACTCCGGCTCACGGAGATAAAGACCATTGTGATAAATAAATTCCTGAACGATCGGATCGATCAGATTGGAAATATCGCGGTTGTGGTCGATATTTTCACGTATTCTCGTGGAGCTGATGTGCTCCAGATCAGCCGGAAGCTCCAGTTCCACCACCTCGCCAGTGATCCCATCATACAGAGTTTCCGGATGCGCTTCGCCTGCGCGTCGGAATACGATATGGTTCATACTATGAATGGAATGCTCGCACGGTTCCTTCTTATAAGAACTTGCATTGTTGATCACGTCGGAACCAACCACCATGTATACATCCATGTTCGGGAAGGTTTCTTTTAATTTTTTCAAGTCCTTCGGGCTCGCAATATTGATCGGCATATCATCCGGGAACAGATGCACGTAAAATTCGTCTGCCACGGACATGTTGACGATCTGACGACGGATCAGATGCGGCTGTGTTTTCTTGGACCAGGAAAATTCGTCCACTGCCAGATATACAGTATAGCCAAGTTCACGGATCTTGCGGGCGATTTCCTTGTGGGACAAGGTGAACGGGTCAAATGTGCCCGGGAAGAACGCGATTTTATAGCGTCCTTTCAACCCAACGCTTCCGCTGAAAATCTGATATCTGGACATAAAACGGTAAATATGAGAAGACAGGGCTGCGCGGTAATACAGGCTCAACTCTCCGCCTTTGTTTTCATTTAATAAGAAAAGAAGCTTCTTGGAGCAAAGGGAGAACAGGTCATTTTTATCTCTTTCTGCCATGCGTTCGGAACCGAATACGTGCTGACCGATTACCAGCATCGCCTCCTGACGCACTTGTTCTCTATAGTTTGCCAGACAACCAAGGATCAATCCCATCAGCTTGATCTTACGGTTCTGAGCAACCAGTTCCGGCTCTTCGAAACGAACCGGATATCTGGAATAACACTCCAAGAGTACGCCAAGAGTATCAAGTGCAACCGAAACCACACGCTCGTTACCATTCGCAAGCAAAATATGGAGACGCTTGATCAGATCATCCAGCTGCTCCGGAGGTAACCAGAGAGCAAACTCGCCCAGATATTCCGGAATATACTTGGAAACTTCGTACTCTCCCACTTCCAGACCCTTCAATAACTCGACAGCGATCTCATTTCTCTGGTCAGTAGAAAGAAGATGCGCCAGTCTCAAAAGCGCACGGCCGGCATCGTGGCGCACGCCTACCTGCTCGCTGACTTTGATCAGGTTTGAAAAATGAGAACAGATGTGGAGCAAATGTGCTCTCCTTCCATGGTCAACCTGGTCTGCCAATAGCTTGATATTGACTGACTTGATGATCCACGGGGTCGCAGATTTCAGGTTCTCGAGGAAAATGTCGCTGACAACATCCTTTTCGTATAACATTCTGCGCTGTTCTTTGGTATTCATGCGTAAATTTGTAAAAATACGGTACTGTAAGAACAACATAGTGATTGAATCTGGATTCATGGCCTTCGCCGCCTCACAGACTCTGGCATAACAAGTATGATCGGCTTTCAAAGCTCCGGTCAGAACTTTCAGAACTCGTATCGCCGCAATGCGCACTTTTTCGCTCGGATGATTCATATGTGACAACGCGAAGTCCACCAGTTTCTCCAAGCGCTCATCCTTGGCACAAAGCTCTATCGGCATTGTAAAAATAGTATCTAACAAGTAGAAAATAGAATCCTCGTCCAACTCCTTCGAACCATCAAACCATTTCATAAAAACATCAAAGAATTCCTGACAGAGTCTTTCTGCACTTCGTTCCATGGCTGCTGTCATCAGGAACTTTAAGGAGATCTGGATTCTTTGCTTCTGCTGAATCGTCAGACGATAATCCGGACACACCAGTTGCTCCAGTGTTTCTTCCCAAAGCGCCAACACGGTCTTTTCATCCGGATCAGCCATTCCTTTGGGAAGTTCCTTGCGGTATCCGGCATTGAAATCCGCAAAAATCTTGCCCATCAGAGTCGCAGCCTGTCTGCGGATATCGCCTTCTTTATTAAGAAGAAGTTCGTATAAGAATGTCAGTGTCTGACGTTTCTGTTTGTGATTCAGATGAATAGAATATTCGTTAAACATATTTAAATATGCACGAACATTCTTCCA
>JAZTZT010000157.1:0-30878 GCA_045637605.1 Pilosibacter sp. | reverse complement strand
TCCGGTCTGGAGTATGCGGCACCGGCCAGAGGAACTTGGAATATCGTACATACGGGTATGCTGATCCCAGAAGCACATGAAATTTTTGTTTGTGCGGCTGGATGTCTGAGAGGTGTTGTACTGACAGCGGCTGAGCTTCATGCAGAACATCGTTTTTCGACAGTTGCTGTCCGTGAACACAATCTGTTAGACGGTGATATGGAAGAGTTGGTTATTGAAGGAGTTAGTGAGATCATTGAAAAGCTTCCGAAACGTCCGCCGGCGGTTTTAGTGTATACAAGCTGCATTCATCATTTTGCCGGCTGCGATCTGGATATGATCTACCGTGAACTGCGCGAACGGTTCCCGGAGATTGATTTTACGGATTGTTACATGAACCCGATCATGCGAAAGAGCGGACTGACTCCGGATCAGATCATGAGGAGCCGTCTGTACGCATTGTTAAAAGAACGGGAGAAGGACGAAAATGCAGTAGCGATCATCGGAAATGATCTGCCGACTTGTGAGGAAAGTGAATTATATCAGTACTTGAAGGAACAGGGCTTTAAGATCCACGAGATCACTTCCTGCAAGACATACGAAGAATATCAGGAAATGGCAGAGAGCAGTTTCTATGTTTCCTACAATGCAGCCGCTGTTGCAGGCGGAAAAATGCTGGAGGAACGTCTGGGTGGAAAACAGATTTATGTTCCGTTCAGTTTCAATTACGATGAGATCGATCGAGGTTATCGTGCATTGGCAGAAGCTCTTGGAAAGCCGGCCCCGGATTTTTCTTTCAAACGTGAAGAATGCGATAAAGCATTAAAAGAAACAAAAGACCTGATTGGAGATACACCGATTTCTATCGATTTTGCATTCTGTCCGAGACCGCTTGGACTGGCACGAATGCTGCTGGATGCAGGATTTAACGTGGAAAAAGTGTATCTGGACGCGATTTCCGGTGAAGAAAAGAATGATTATTTATATTTGCAGCAAGCATTTCCGAATCTGACCCTTCATCCGACGGTTCATGCAAAAATGCGATTCATGGCGTCAAAGGAACCGACCAAGACACTGGCCATCGGTCAGAAAGCTGCGTACTTTGCAAACACCAATCATTTTGTCAATGTGGTGGAAGGCGGCGGTATGCACGGATATCAGGCTGTGCTGCAGACATTACAATACATGCGAGAAGCATTTTTAGAAGAAAAAGATATGCGTTCCTTGATTCAGATCAAAGGAATGGGATGTGAGGGCTGCATATGAGACAGATAGCGAGAATTATTTCGACATATTCCGCCGATGTGTTCGGCGTATGTTCCGCATTATTTGAACTGGGGGGAATGGTCGTCATGCATGACGCATCCGGCTGTAATTCTACCTATACGACTCACGATGAGCCGCGCTGGTATGATATGGACAGTATGGTGTACATTTCTGCACTGACGGAGATGGAAGCCATCATGGGTGACGATGAGAAGCTGATCAATGATATCGCAGAGGCAGCTGAAGATTTAAAACCGGCATTTATAGCGATTGCCGGAACTCCGATCCCTGCCATGACCGGATTTGACTATGATTCCGTGGCATATCTCATCGAACAGAGAACCGGGATCCCGACCTTTGGATTTGCAACTACCGGTATGAATACTTATGTGCATGGAGCATCCATGGCATTGGAAGGTTATGCGCGGCGCTTTGTGGATTGCAATGTGGAAAAGACAGAGAATCTTTCTGCCAACATTTTAGGATTGACTCCACTTGATTTTACAGTAAACGGCTGTGATCATTCTATTGAAGCGTTTCTGGAACACTCCGGTTTTGAAGTGATTTCGAAATGGGCGATGGGAAGCACTCCAGATGAACTGAAGATGGCAGGAAAAGCACATGTGAATCTGGTGATTTCTGCAACTGGCCTGGGTGTGGCGAAGGCTCTTTATGAGATGTTTGGAACTCCGTATGTGATCGGCCTTCCGTATGGTAAAGAAGCCTCTGAAAGGCTTTCTAAACTGCTTCACAGAGCAGTGAGTGAGGAACATGCGAAGGACCAGGCAAGTTTTGTAGAGTGGAGCTGTCTTCCGGGCGAAGAAATCGCTATTGTAGGTGAAGGAATTACATCCCTTGCTTTTGCAAATGCCATCGAGCTTACAATAAAGAAAGGAGTGAAAGTTCTCTGCGCGACCGAATGCGAGGACGGAATTCTCCGTGAGAAGGATCGTATGACAATGGATGAGGAAGAGATTGAAGAAGCTCTATCCGGTGTAAAATATATGATCGCAGACCCGCTTTACAGACCAATCTGTCCGGAGGGAACCGAATTTATTCCGCTTCCGGTGGAAGCATTCTCCGGAAGGATTTTCCGTGATGAAATTCCGAACTTAGCTGGAACATTTGATTCCTGGATTGCTTGCAAACAGTACGCTAACTTGGTATAATATAAAAGACGTGCAATGGCGAAAAAGGTGCAATGAGATCGAAGTACCGGTTCGCCGTCGTGAAGGATTTCTTTTAATTATATGGAGGAAAGTTTATGCAGTACAGAAAAATGGGTAATACTGGTGTTGAGGTGTCCGCTCTTGGTTTCGGATGTATGCGTCTCCCGATCAACGAGGATAAAACAATCAACGAAGAGAAAGCAATTGCTATGATCCGTCATGCGATCGACAATGGTGTAAATTATGTGGATACAGCATATCCGTATCATCAGGGAACAAGTGAGCTTGTAGTTGGTAAGGCATTACAGGATGGTTACAGAGAGAAAGTATATCTTGCTGACAAGATGCCGATGAACGTGGTTTCTTCCGCAGAGCATTTTGATGAGCTTTTAGATGAGCAGCTTGCAAAGTGCGGCACAGACCATTTTGATTTCTATCTTCTTCATGCTCTGAACCGCGAGCGTTTCGAGCAGAAGGTAAAACCGTATGGTCTTGTACAGAAGATGGCAGAAGCAAAAGCAGCAGGTAAAGTTCGTTTTATCGGTTTCTCTTTCCATGATGACCTTGATACATTCAAAGAGATCATCGACTGTTATGACGGATGGGATTTCTGTCAGATTCAGTACAACTATATCAACACACACCACCAGGCTGGTACAGAAGGTTTAAAATACGCAGCTTCCAAGGGGCTTGGCGTTGTGATCATGGAGCCGCTTCTCGGTGGTAAGCTTGCAAATCTGGCTCCGCACGTGGCAGCAGCATTCCCGGAGAACAAACCGCACGTTGAGTATGCACTTGACTGGTTATGGGATCAGGAGGAAGTAAGCCTTCTTCTCAGCGGTATGACAGAGCCGGAGCAGGTTGAGCAGAACTTAGTATATGCTTCCAGAAGCAGTATCGGTATGGTGACAGAAGAAGAGAAGGCGATCTACGCAAATGCGAAAGAGATCTTCGACAGAGCTTCTTTAGTTGACTGTACAAAGTGTGAATATTGTATGCCGTGTCCGTTCGGACTGAATAACCCGGGCATTTTCGCAGCTTACAATAAGAGCGCAAGCCATGGCATGGCAACAGGTAAGGCTGAGTACGAGGCTATGGAAACGAAGGCAGATGCATGTCGTGCATGCCGTCGCTGTGAGCAGGTATGTCCGCAGAACATCAAGATCAGCGAAGTAATGCCGAAGGTTGTAAAGACATTCGCATAAGAAATAATCAGGCATTGGGCCGGCACTTTTTTGAGTGCCGGCCGGATGCATATAAAAACCGGAGAATGGAGGCCCTGTTTATGTCAGAAGATAAGAAGAAAGATATCGGTAAGAAGGAATTGAAAGCAAAGATTGAAAAAGCGACAGAGCGATTGAGTCTTTTAGAGCGCCAGGCGCGAGAGGCGAAAATCCCGATCCTGATCACCTTCGATGGATATAGCGCGGCTGGAAAGGGGCTCCAGATCAATCGTCTGATCCAGGCGATGGACCCAAGAGGATTTGATGTATATGCAGGAGGAAAAGACGGAGAAGAGGCAGCGATGCATCCGTTCCTCTGGAGATATGCAATCAAAACTCCGGCGGATGGAAGAATTGCAATTTTCGATACCAGCTGGTATCGCTATGTTCAGAAGGATTTGTTTGACGGAAAAACGAACGAATCTCAGTTGGATGATGCATTTTATGATATTTGTGCGTTTGAGCAGCAGTTGATCGACAGTGGAATGATCCTGATCAAGCTGTTCCTTTCCATCTCGCAGAAAGAGCAGAAGAGACGTTTTGAAAAATTAGAAGGCTCCAAGGAGACATCCTGGCGTGTAAACAGCAATGACTGGAAGAGAAATGCCCAGTTTGAAAAATTTGAGAAGATCAATCAGAACATGATCGAACGTTCTGAGAACAAAGAGGCGCCGTGGGTCATCGTTGATGCGAATGATGGAGACCAGGCAGGACTCGCGATCATGCTTGCAGTAACTGAGCGCCTGGAGAAAGCCCTTGCTGATCGGGCAAAAGGAAAGAAAGCCGGAGTATATAAAGGACCGGTTCCGGAAAAGGATCAGTATAAAAATGGTATTCTTTCGAAAGTAGATCTGACAAAATCTCTAGAAAAGAGTGAATATAAAGAGAAGCTGGATAAGCTTCAGAAAAAACTGGAAAAGCTGCATAGCGAGCTGTACCGTCAGAGAATTCCGGTGGTATTGTGCTTTGAAGGCTGGGATGCAGCTGGAAAAGGCGGTGCGATCAAGCGCCTTACCAGCCATATGGATCCGCGAGGATATAAAGTGTGTCCGACTCCGGCTCCGAACAGTGTAGAAAAAGCACATCACTATATGTGGCGTTTCTGGAACAATGTTCCGAAGGACGGTCATGTTGCGATTTATGATCGTACCTGGTATGGTCGTGTGATGGTAGAACGTATTGAGGGTTTCTGTACAGAAGACGACTGGAGAAGAGCGTATAAAGAAATCAATGATTTTGAGGCGCATCTGAGCCACTCCGGTGCAGTCGTTTTGAAGTTCTGGATCGATATTGATAAAGACGAGCAGGAGAAGAGATTCAATGAGCGTATGATCAATCCTGCAAAACAGTGGAAGATCACAGATGAGGACTGGAGAAACCGTGAAAAGTGGGATCAGTATGAGGAGGCGGTCAATGAGATGATCGCGAATACATCCACAGAAGCGGCTCCGTGGATTGTTGTAGAAGGTAATTCCAAGTATTATGCCCGCATCAAAGTACTGAAAACGGTTGTAAAAGCACTGGAAGAGAAAATTAAAGAAGTGGAAAAAGCGAAGAAATAATATGGGAAAAGTTGTAGTGATCGGCGGCGGAGCAGCCGGAATGGCAGCTGCAATCGGTGCAGCCCAGTCCGGTCATTCGGTAACGCTTTATGAGAAAAATGAAAAGCTTGGAAAAAAGATCTATATCACCGGTAAGGGACGCTGCAATGTGACCAATGCCTGCGATACAGAAGAATTGTTTGGCAATGTGGTGACCAACGGAAAGTTCCTATACAGTGCCATTTACGGTTTTACTAACTTTGACATGATGGATCTGATGGAAGAAAGCGGCTGCCATTTGAAAACAGAGCGTGGAAACCGTGTATTCCCGGTTTCTGATAAGGCTTCCGATGTTATTTTTGCATTGGAACGCAAGATGAAGAGTCTGGGTGTGGAGATCCGTCTCAATGAACCGGTCAAGGAATTGATCGTAGAAGACGGTGCATGCAAAGGCGTGGTTCTGGAAAAGAGCAGACGTAAAGTTGCAGCCGATTCAGTGATTATCGCGACTGGTGGTTTTTCCTACCAGACAACAGGTTCTACAGGTGACGGTTATGAATTTGCAAAAGCAGCAGGACATACGGTGACAGAGCTTTCTCCGGCACTGGTTCCGTTCATCTGTGCGGAAGAAGATGTTCGTGCATTACAGGGACTTTCCCTGCGCAACATTGCGGTAACTGTGTATAACGGAAAGAAAGTTCTTTGGAAAGAATTCGGAGAAATGCTGTTCACCCACTTTGGCGTGAGTGGACCGGTCGTGTTAAGTGCCAGCAGCTATGCGGCAAAGACATTAAAAAAGAATCCGCTTGTGATGGATATCGACTTAAAACCGGCCCTTTCCAGAGAGCAGTTAGATGCCAGAATCCTTCGGGATTTTGATGAAGCAAAGAACAAACAGTTTAAAAATGCGCTGAATCAGTTATATCCGGCGAAGATGATCCCGGTCATCATCGCACGAAGCGGGATCAATCCGGAGAAACAGGTGAACGAAGTGACTGCAGTGGAGCGTGAGCGCCTTCTTTCTATTACAAAGGCATTCCGTGTGACGTTGACCGGCCTTCGTGGATTCAGTGAGGCGATCGTTACCCAGGGCGGTGTATCTGTAAAAGAGGTAAATCCGTCAACAATGGAATCTAAGAAAGTATCCGGCCTGTATTTTGCAGGCGAGGTACTGGATCTGGATGCTGTGACCGGTGGATTTAACTTACAGATCGCTTGGTCGACCGGAATGCTGGCGGGAAGAAGCTGTCAGTAAGATTATGAATAATTTTCCGAATACGGAAGTATAATACGAGGAGGAAAACATGTCTTTTAACGTGGCAATTGACGGCCCGGCAGGAGCCGGAAAGAGCACTGTAGCAAAGGCAGTGGCTAAAAATCAGGGATTTATCTATGTGGATACCGGTGCCATGTACCGTGCCATGTCCCTGTATTATATCAGAAAAGGAATTGATGTGAACGATGCAGAGGCCATTTGTGCCAAATTAGACGAGATCGAAATCTCTCTGGCTTACGAAGATGGCGTTCAGCAGGTTTTCTTAAACGGAGAAAATGTATCCGGACTGATCCGCACCGAAGAAGTCGGTATGGCAACTTCTACGATTTCCAAGATTAAGGAAGTCAGAGAAAAGATGGTAGCACTTCAGCAGGAGATCGCAAAGACAACAGATGTTGTGATGGATGGCAGAGATATCGGTATGTGGGTTCTCCCGAATGCAGATGTGAAGATCTATCTGACTGCAAGTTCCAGGGAACGTGCAAGAAGACGATATAAAGAGCTTTTGGAAAAAGGCGGAACCAAGACTTTAGAGGAGATCGAGCAGGATATCATTGCCAGAGACTATCAGGATATGCACCGCGAAAATTCGCCGTTGGTACAGGCTCCGGGTGCAGCATATCTGGATTCCTCTGATATGACACTGAAAGAAGTCATTGATACAATTGTGAATATGATCAAGGACAAACAGACAGCCGTTTAAGGAGGAACAGAATGGAAGTGATCGTTGCAAAAACAGCCGGTTTCTGCTTTGGTGTAAAGCGAGCGGTTGAAAAGGTTTACGAGCAGATCGCAAACGGAAAACAGCCGATCTTCACTTATGGGCCGATCATTCACAATGAAGAAGTGGTCAGAGATCTGAGTGAAAAAGGCGTCGGAGTCATCGATACAAAGGACGAATTAGCGGCATTGAAAGAGGGAGTCGTTGTGATCCGTTCTCATGGTGTCGGCAAAGAGATATACGATATCCTGGAAGGAAACGGTGTGGAGATCGTGGATGCGACCTGCCCGTTTGTTAAGAAAATTCATAACATCGTAGCAGAGCAGAGTGCAGCAGGCCGTCAGGTTATTATCGTCGGTGATGCGAATCATCCGGAGGTTCAGGGAATCCGAGGATGGGGCGACGATAAGACAAAAGTGATCGATTCCTATGAGGAATTTGAAAAACTGGCGATTCCCCCAGAAGTACAACTGTGTCTGGTGGCTCAGACGACATTTAATTACAATAAATTTCAAGAATTAGTTGAAAAATTTTCAAGAACGAGTTATGATATAAATGTTTTAAATACAATTTGCAATGCGACACAGGAAAGACAGGTGGAAGCAAAAAAGGTAGCTTCCCAGGTAGATGTGATGCTGGTCATCGGAGGGAAACACAGCTCCAATACCCAGAAGCTATACGAGATCTGCCAGAAAGAATGTAAGAATACATATTACATTCAAACCGTAGGCGACTTAAATCCTGAATGTATTAGTTCGGCGTGCAATGTAGGTATTACGGCAGGGGCGTCAACCCCGAATAATATTATCGAGGAGGTTCATACTAATGTTAGAGTTAAGTTTTGAACAAATGTTAGAAGAGTCTTTAAAGACAATACGTACAGGAGAGGTTGTTACTGGTAAGGTCATCGACGTTAAAGAAGATGAGATCGTTTTAAATATCGGCTACAAAGCAGATGGCATTATCCCGCGCAGCGAGTACACAAACGAGTCTAACGTAGACTTAAGAAATCTTGTACAGGTTGGCGAAGAGATGGAAGCTAAAGTTCTTAAAGTGAACGATGGCGAAGGTCAGGTTGCTCTTTCCTATAAGAGACTGGCTGCAGACAGAGGCAACAAGAGACTTGAGGAAGCTTTCGAGAACAAAGAAGTTCTTACAGCTAAAGTTGCTCAGGTTCTTGACGGTGGCTTAAGCGTGATCGTTGATGAAGCTAGAATCTTCATCCCGGCTAGCCTTGTTTCTGACGTATATGAGAAAGATCTTTCCAAGTATGCTGGTCAGGAAATCGAATTCGTTATCACAGAGTTTAACCCGAAGAGAAGAAGAGTGATCGGTGATCGCAAACAGCTCGTAGCTGCTAAGAAAGCAGAACTTCAGAAAGCGCTCTTCGAGAAGATCGCTGTTGGTCAGGTTGTTGAAGGTACAGTTAAGAACGTTACAGATTTCGGTGCATTCATCGATCTTGGCGGCGCAGACGGTCTCCTTCACATCTCCGAGATGTCCTGGGGCAGAGTAGAAAGCCCGAAGAAGGTATTCAAGGTAGGCGAGAAAGTTACAGCATTAATTAAAGATATCAATGGCGAGAAGATCGCTCTGTCCATGAAATTTGCTGATACAAATCCGTGGGCAAACGCTACAGAGAAATACGCAGTTGGCAACGTAGTATCCGGTAAGGTTGCTCGTATGACTGACTTCGGTGCATTCGTAGAGTTAGAAGCAGGCGTTGATGCTCTTCTTCACGTTTCCCAGATCTCCAAAGAGCACGTTGCTAAACCGGCAGACGTACTTACAATCGGTCAGGAAATCACAGCTAAGATCGTTGACTTCAACGAGGAAGGCAAGAAGATCAGCTTAAGCGTAAAAGCTATGGAAGCTCCGGCAGCAGCTGAAGAGGCTCCGGTAGAGGAATAATCTCTGGATATTCAAAGGGCATTGTAGTTTCGGCTACAATGCTCTTTTTATGAGCATTGAGGAGATGGATAGATGAACGAGATGGATTTATCAAAGAACACAGTAGAAGAAACGCCGGAAGTAAAGCCAGAGAAAGTAGAAGAAACACCGAAAAATAAAAAGGCAATCAGAGATCTGCTCGTAATTGTATTAATACTGGCTGCTTTTCCGATCGTTTTACGAGGCGGCGGTGCAGTCCTTGGTGTTGTGCTCGCGTTCATGATTGCAGTGGCAGCGATTGTTATGCTGCCGTTTTGTGCAACTCTGGGTTTTTTATTTGCAGGCGGTTTGGAAGTTTTCATTGGAATTCGCAGTCTTTCTGAGAGTGGATCAAATGGTGTGAACGTCATAGGTCTGGGCATATTACTTTTGGGATTGGGAGTGTTAATGCTTTTCCTTTCCATTAAGTTTTACAAAAAGAGCATTCCGTGGCTGATTCGCAAGATCAAAGGTTTCTCAGATAAGACAAAGAAATTTGCTGAGGAAAACGAAAAAATTTAAAATTATTTTGGAATTTCGCTCCCCGGCAAGTGTAGCAAAAGAATAAAGAAGTATATAATTGGAAAAATTGTGCATACTGTCATTATAAAAGAACATAGGAAATGATTTTAGGAGGAAATCTGATCATGACCAAAAAGAAGCAGGAGCCGATTGATCCAAACAATCTAAAACCGGAAGATCGTTTGAAGTTTGAAATTGCAACAGAACTGGGCTTGGCAGATAAAGTGATCGCAAATGGATGGCGAAGCCTGACGTCAAAGGAAAGCGGCCGCATCGGAGGCCTGGTGACAAAGAGAAAACGTGAAGCAGCAAAACATGCTGAATAATAGAGAAAAGGAGTCGTTTCACAGTTTGACGATTCCTTTTTTCTATGTGAAATGATATAATAAAAGTCAGAGATCATTTCATTACTTGAACGACAGGAGGAAAGACTATGAGAGTTTGTGATTTCGGATATAACAAAAAGGGAGAGCGTTCAAAGTTATATATATTTGAAAATCAAAATGGAATGGAGATGGAGGTCTCTGATTTCGGTGCTACACTGCATGCACTATCTGTTCCGGATAAAAATGGATTGAAAAGAGATGTGGTGCTTGGCTACGATGATCCGACAGGTCATGAAGGTCCGTTGGGAACCTTTTTTGGCGCAACGGTTGGAAGACACGCCAATCGAATCGGAAAAGCAGTATTTACATACGATGGGGTCCAGTACCAGCTGGATAAAAACAATGGAAACAATAACCTGCATAGTGGTCTGGATTTCTGGAGTTTTCGAATTTGGGATGTAAAAGAAACAACAGAAAACAGTATTTCATTTTTCTTGCACAGTCCGGATGGAGACCAAGGGTTTCCGGGAAATGTGGACGTAACGGTTACTTATACATTGACAGAGGACAATCGTATTGTGATCGATTATCATGCAATAACTGACGCAGATACGCCGATCAACATGACAAACCATACATACTTTAATTTAAACGGTCATGACAGCGGAACAGTGCGAGACCAGGTACTGTGGCTTGATTCAGACCGCTATACACGAACGGATGCAGAACTGATTCCAACAGGAGAGATCATTCCGGTAGAAGGAACTCCGATGGATTTTAGAGTGGAAAAGAGTATCGGACAAGATCTGGATGAAAAGTATGAAGCATTGCTCATTGGCAAAGGCTATGATCATAACTGGGTTCTTGATAATGATGGTACATATAAGAAAGTTGCAGAATTGAAATCCTATAAGAGTGGAATTGGGATGGAGATCTACACAGATTTACCGGGTATTCAGATGTATACAGCAAACTACGTGGAAAATGAAATCGGTAAAAACGGAGCCATTTATCAGAAGTACCAGGGAGCGACATTTGAAACCCAGTATTATCCGGATTCTGTCAATCACGAGAATTTTCCGTCCTGTATCTGTAAAAAAGACGATGAGTATCGAACTAGGACAGAGTATAAGTTTTTTATCTGCACGGAGCAGTAGGGGGAGCGCATGGATAGTTTTATGAAAATGCTTTCCACACAGGCATTAATGCTGATTTATATGTGTGTGGGCTATTATTGTAACAAGAAAAAAATTTTCGATAAAGCAACTGAGATCAAGCTGACAGATTTCGTGCTCCAGGTTACGATGCCTTGTATGGTGTTTAATTCCTTTAACATGAAACTGACCATGGACTTTGTAAAAGAGGCGTCTTTCTGTCTGGCGTTGTCTTTTGCAATTTGTGGAACTGCTTGGCTGCTTGGCAAATTTGTATACAACCGTTATCCCATTGATAAAAAGAGCATCCTCCAGTATGGTACATTAGTTAATAACTGTGGCTTCCTAGGCCTTCCAATCGTATCTTCAATCCTTGGCGAAGAGGGACTTGTTCTGGCTGCAATTTTTATCATTCCGAATCGTATTTTTATGTGGACAGCCGGAATCTCTATTTTCAGTAAAGAATCCGGAAATAAAACGAAGGCACTGTTAAAGGTTTTGATGAATCCGTGTATGATGGCAGTGTATCTGGGTATGCTTCAGGCAGCGATCCAGCTTCCGATCCCGGATTTTGCACAGAAAGCTCTGACAGGTCTTGGCAACTGTACAACTCCGATTTCTATGTTGCTGATCGGAAGTATGTTGACAGCTCTGACTCTGGATTCCTTCAAAGACTTTAGTATCATTTATTACGGATTTATCCGTCTTGCAGTGCTTCCGATCTTTGCACTGGTATTTATGAAAGCTCTTGGAGCAAATGATGTGCTGGTGGCTTGTGGTGTGATCCTGACAGCAATGCCTGCAGGAAGTACAACAGCTCTTTTAGCTCAGAAGTATGGTGCAGATGCAGTATATGGAACTAAGATCGTGCTGACAAGTGTATTGCTTTCTATGATCTCTATCCCGATCATTACATTGCTCGTATAAGAAATTAGACAAAAGGTTTCCGTAAAAGGGAACCTTTTTCTGATATTTCCATAAACACCAATTATTTTTTCTTGTAATAGTGTGTTGAATCGGTTATAGTTGTTTTGTAAAGAGCAGTGAAATTTAATATAGGAGAGTGTGACTATATGAGAGGTATTGAAACAAGAATTCAGGAAATCCGTCATAGAATTTTCCGTGAAGTAGCAAGGATGGCATATCATACCGAATGGCCGGTGGATAAACGCATTGAAGAGCTTCCGTATAAAATTATTCCGGGAGAAGTAGGAAACTACAGAAACGATGTATTTTTAGAGCGTGCGATCGTTGGAGAGCGTCTGCGTCTTGCTATGGGTCTTCCGTGCAGAACGGCTGCAGAACATGCACCGCTTTCTGAAAATATTGAAGCGGCAGATAAACCGGAAACATATTACACACCGCCGTTAATCAATGTGATCAAATTTGCATGTAACGCATGTCCGGAGAAGCGTGTGCTCGTAACAGAAGGTTGTCAGCGTTGTCTCGCACATCCGTGTGTAGAAGTCTGCCCGACAAAAGCAGTTTCTATCGATCCCAATACTGGTCGTTCAATTATTGATCAGGAAAAATGTATCAAATGTGGCCAGTGTGTTAACGCTTGTTCTTATAACGCGATCATTAAACAGGAGCGTCCATGTGCGGCAGCTTGTGGCGTGGATGCGATCAGTTCTGATGAAAATGGACGTGCCCACATTGATCCGGATAAATGTGTATCCTGTGGTCAGTGTCTGGTAAACTGTCCGTTTGGTGCAATCGCGGACAAGTCTCAGATTTTCCAGGTGATCCGTGCGATCCAGTCCGGTGAAAGAGTGTATGCAGCTGTGGCTCCTGCATTTGTAGGCCAGTTCGGACCTAAAGTAACCCCGGGTAAACTTCGTGCAGCGATGAAGCAGCTCGGATTTGCAGATGTTTTCGAGGTGGCGATCGGTGCCGACCTTTGCACTGTTCAGGAAGCAGAGGACTTTATCAAAGAAGTTCCGGAAGAAATCCCGTTTATGGCGACTTCCTGTTGTCCGGCGTGGGCATCCATGGCGAAGAAATTATTCCCGGAACAGGCAAAATGTATTTCCATGGCGCTGACTCCGATGGTATTGACAGCAAGACTGATCAAGCACCAGCATCCGAATGCCAAAGTTGTATTCATCGGTCCGTGTGCGGCGAAGAAGCTGGAGGCAATGAGAAAGAGCGTTCGCAGTGAAGTAGATTTTGTTCTGACCTATGAAGAGATGGATGGAATTTTTGACGCGAAACATGTGGACATTGAAAATATCGCAGAAGATCCGTACGGTGTCAATGATGCGTCCACAGACGGTCGTAACTTTGCGGTATCCGGTGGCGTGGCAACAGCAGTTGTAAATGTGATCAAAGAGCGTTACCCGGATCGTGAGATCAAAGTGGAGAAGGCAGAAGGTCTTCGAGATTGTAAGAAGCTAATGACCCTTGCCAAGGCCGGAAAATACAACGGTTACTTATTGGAGGGTATGGCGTGTCCGGGTGGATGTATCGGCGGTGCAGGTACCATGCAAGCGATCAAGAAGTCTCAGGTGGCAGTCAACCAGTACGCGGCGAAAGCCGGTCATAAAAAAGCGGACGAGACACAGTATGTGGAAGAGTTAAACAAACTTGTAGAATAATAGGAATTATTACTAAAAACACTTGCATTTTCTCCTTATCTATGGTATTATTTAGTTAAATAAAACTAACCAGATGATAGATAAAAAAGATAAAGGAGGATCCCGATATGACAAGTTCCGTATTTGCATTAGTAGTAATTGTTTCCGCATGGTATGCATTGAAATCCTCCACGAAAAGATTTCGCAGAGGTGGCGACTGCAGTTGTGGATGTGGCTGCAGAGGAGCTGTATAAAACGACAAACCATAGTGATTTTACAATAGAGGGGAGTTTGTACCTTGCAAAAGGTGCAGACTCCTTCTTTTTTGCATTCGTGAAACCGCATGGTTGACGGTCTCTCATTCGCAGTGTTAAAATATAAGAAATTGGGACGAAGTTGCATTAGGAGGGAAACGATATGGCTCAAAAAGAGAAGATAGGTTTGGTTTTAGAAGGCGGGGCCATGCGTGGTATGTACACAGCCGGAATTTTGGATGTATTTATGGAACAAGGGATTAAATTTGACGGTGTGATCGGTGTTTCTATGGGTGCGATCTGTGGTTGTTCTTTTATATCCGGTCAGGTTGGCAGAACCATTCGTTATAATAAAAAATATTGTACAGACAAGCGGATGATGAGTTTTTACAGCCTGTTTACAACGGGGGATCTGGTTGGTGCAGAGTTCTGCTATCATACAATCCCGGAACAGTATGATCCATTTGATAATGAAGCATTTATGAAATCTGACACAGAGTTCTATCTGGTATGTACGAATCTTGAGACCGGAGAGCCGGAATATGTGAAGATCCGGGACATGAATCAAAAGATCGAGTATCTTCGTGCCTCAGCTTCTATGCCTTATGTTTCCAGAATTGTAGAACAGGATGGAAAGAAACTGTTGGATGGCGGATGCAGCGACAGCATTCCGGTAAAGAAATTTATGGAATTGGGTTTTACAAAGAACGTGGTGATCCTGACAAGACCGGCCGATTATCGGAAGAAACCAGAAAAAAGAGGTCTTGCACGCGTGTTTTACCGCAAATATCCAAAGTTCGTAAAACGTTTGGAAGGAAGACCGACAGAGTATAATCGGGCGGTGGAGGAGATCACAAAATTGGAGGAAGAAGGAACGTGTTTCGTGTTCCGTCCCAAACGACCGTTGGAGATCGGACGCATGAGCCACGATATGAAAGAGATCATCCGCACATATGAACGTGGCCGCAGCGATGCATTTGATTATCTGGAAGAGTTGAAAGCATGGATGAAGGAGGAAGTATGATGAAGACTTATAAAATTGCGGTAATTCCGGGAGACGGTGTCGGTCCGGAAGTGTTGACAGAAGGTATGAAAGTATTAAAACGCGTGGCAGAATTAGCCGGTACATTTCAGATTGAAGATACCTGGTTCCCGTGGGGCTGTGAGTATTATTTAAAAACCGGGAAAATGATGCCGGAAGATGGTATTGAAATCTTGCAGAATTTTGATGCGATCTATCTAGGTGCTGTGGGTTATCCGGGCGTTCCGGACCATATTTCCCTTTGGGACCTACTCCTTACAATTCGTAAAAATTTCGATCAGTATGTAAATCTTCGCCCGGTGAAACTGTTAAAGGGGGCTCCGTGTCCGCTGGCAGATGTACAGCGTGAAGAGATCAATATGACATTTATCCGCGAAAACAGCGAAGGCGAGTACGCAGGAAGTGGAAGCTGGCTGTTTAAAAATAAGCCGAATGAGGTTGTAATTCAGGACGGTGTATTCTCACGTAAAGGTTGTGAGCGTATCATCCGTTATGCATTTGAAGTGGCGAGAAAAGAAAAACGCAGCCTGACAAGTATCAGCAAAGGAAATGCTTTAAACTATTCCATGGTATTCTGGGATCAGATCTTTAAAGAGATCAGCGAGGAATATCCGGATGTTGAAACCAGAAGTTTGTTAGTGGATGCAGCTGCGATGTTTATGGTAAAGGATCCGAAACGTTTTGAAGTAGTTGTAACAAGTAATCTGTTTGGTGATATTCTGACTGATCTTGGTGCAGCAATCTCCGGCGGAATGGGACTGGCAGCAGGTGCAAACCTCAACCCGGATCGTACCTTCCCGTCCATGTTTGAGCCGATCCACGGTTCTGCACCGGATATCGCCGGCCAGGGTATTTCCAATCCGATGGCTTCCGTATGGGCGATTTCTCAGATGCTGGATTTCTTTGGTCATGAGGATTGGGGAAAGAAAGTACTGGATGCCATTGAAGATGTTTTAGTGGATGGTGTATACATGACTCCGGATATTGGAGGAAATGCGTCTACATCTCAGGTTGGCGATGCGATCGTAGAAAAATTGGGTTAGAGCATATGACAGAAAGAATGTTTCATGTCATTGCCCGTATTCATACGGACTTTCCAACCAAGTTTGGTATTCCGAGACAAAGTGGTCTGATCCATGATCTGAAGGCTGAGATTGTGTTTGAACCGGAATATCGCAACCCGGATGCACTGAGAGGAATCGAAGCGTTTTCTCATATTTGGCTGTTATGGGAGTTTTCAGAGGCGGTTAGAGATGAATGGTCTCCGACAGTCCGTCCACCGCGGCTTGGCGGAAATAAACGGATGGGTGTGTTTGCAACCAGGTCTCCGTTCCGTCCTAATGCTGTAGGGCTTTCCAGTGTGCGTCTGGAAGCGGTGGAACTTCACACAAACCGGGGACCGATCCTTCATGTGTCCGGTGCGGATCTGATGGACGGAACACCGATCTATGATATCAAACCGTATCTGGCATTTGCGGACAGCCACCCGGAAGCAACAGGAGGATTTACGGATCAGACTAAGGAGTATGCGCTCGAAGTGGAAATTCCGGACACAATCCTCCAGAGAGTAAACAAAGATAAAAGAGAGGCACTGAAGGCAGTCCTTGCTCATGATCCGAGGCCGTCTTATCAAAATGATCCGGAGCGGGTTTACGGAATGGAATTTGCCGGATATGAAGTGAAGTTTCGAGTAGCAGAAGGAGTTCTTTCTGTTATTGACATTATCGCGAATCAATAAAAAACGTTTGCAGAAAGTCTTGAGGGCTTCTGCAAACGTTTTTGTTTTTTTATGTTTTATTCGAATGTAGTGTGTTTCGTGTTCTTAGTATACTTTTTCGAACGTGGTTTGATGTTTTCGACCAGTGCGATCACAGAGCGCATATCCTGTGGTTTCAGTGCTTCTCGTGCTGTTGGAATATAATGCTCCAAGATCGGAAGGAGAACCAGAGCTGTAATACCGGCAGTAAAACCACCGTTATAAAGTACAAAGCCTCCGTGCAGATCACGGGTTGCTGTACACATGGATGCACACATGAGTCCGGCAGCGATACCGGCGCGGACACCGTAGCGGCCAACGATCGGACAGAGACCGGTTGCAAAGGCTACGGCATTAATATATCCCTGTGTGGATACAGACCAGGTAATATCACGTCCGTTGATCTCACAGAACAGGAGTGTTACCAGATAGAGGAGGATGTATCCGCCAAGGATCGGCCATACATTCTTCGGGTGCTGACCAATGGCTGTAAAGGTCAGGGCAGCCAGGATTACGCCGATCGTCGGTCCGGTAAAACCTGCACCAGGTGTAAGGAATATAATGAGGTTAATATAGCATAAAAAGATCAGTCCATAGATTCCCATATTGATCAGGCAGACCGGCATTCCATATTTGTCTGCAAAATCACTGGCAAATCCGGTATCTTTTAACAGCACCTGATAACCTTTAAAGGATCTTCCGTTTAGGTAATATCCAATCAGGATACAGGAAACGAAGATCAGGACGAAAAAGATAACACCATATAAATGATAGCTGTGACCAAAATGCTCATAGATCATATTAGTCTGATGTAAGGTCTGCGGAGGTGTAATTCCCATGGTCTTGTACATAAAGTTAAAGATGAAAAATCCGAAAATACCAAATGCAAGGCCGCCATTATACAGGTTGTATCCTTTGTGCCATGCTTTTGCGCCCGGGAGGATTGCCGGGATCACGAAACCGAGAATCAATGCGAATCCGATGGTTAAGGCGATTCCGGAGAGAGTCAGATTGACTTTGCCAAATTCGAAGGCCTCACCCTGCGTATAACGGAACAGGAATTCACTGATAAACGGTCCGAAGGATGTTGCAAACATGCAGACATGAAGGTTGTTCTTGAAATCCAATTTCTTCATACGGAGATAAAGAAACGGTGCCAGAAAACATGGCCACATGTTCAGGAAGTTCAATCCGTAGAAGCAATGGGCAACCACAAGGAAATAGCCGGCCAGTGTGTTTGGATGAGACTCACCTTTTAAAAGGATCATCATGAAGAAGCACGCAAGACCGCAGGCTCCTGCGTTCAGCATGGTGCTGGCAAGACCGCCGATTTCAAAGTAATCCGTAACCAGAGGACAGGGCGAGATCAGGATCAAGTACCAGTTATAAAAGACAGATCCCCATTCTCCCGTATAAAAAGCCGCAATAAAAGCGGAGATCAGAAATGCAGCGGAAAAGCCCAGTGCGGTTCCGTTTATGATCATACTGTTGCTTATGTGTTTTTTTGTCATAAGTAAGTCTCCGTTCCATGTAATATCTTTCATTATAGCACTCTGAAAATATACCTTCAAGAACGAGAAAAAAATAAATACAAATTTCTTCTTAACGGGAAATTAACATGGTTCTATGATATAATGTGAAAAAATCTGATTTTTCAAGAGGTAATGATATTTGAAGATCGATAGAATAATAAAGAATAGTCTGATTACTCTTGGTATTCTGGCGCTTGCGGCAGTATTTTGTTTTTGGCTACAAGGTCTATCGGAAGCAGACAACCATGTTCCATTGCTTTTTGTGCTGGCCGTGGTACTGGTCTCACGATTTACAGAAGGATATATCTATGGTGTGTTGGCAGCTATGATCGCTGTTGTCGGTGTAAACTATGTGTTTACATATCCATATTTTGAGATCAACTTCAGCCTGACTGGTTACCCACTTACCTTTTTAGCAATGCTTGCAGTTGCTGCAATCGTTAGTGCGTTAACAACACAGATTAAGGAAAAAGAGCAGATTCGTCTGGAAATCGAACGAGAAAAAATGCGTGGTAATTTATTGCGCGCAGTTTCTCACGATATTCGTACACCTCTTACCTCAATTGTAGGGGCTGCGTCGTTGCTTTTGGATAATGACGAAGAGCTTTCCCATCAACAGAAGTTAGAGTTTGTGAGAGATATTCGCTCGGAAGCGCAGTGGCTGATCCGTATTGTGGAAAATTTACTTTCTATTACCAGGATTGGCGATGGTTCTGACAGCGCGAAAATCGATAAAGTAGAAGAGATGATCGAGGAGATCATTGGAAGCGCTGTACTGAAGTTCAAAAAGAGATTTCCGGAAATGGAGGTTGTGGTGACTCTTCCGGAAGAATTGGTCCTGGTACCGATGGATGGTATTCTGATCGAACAGGTTTTGGTCAACCTTCTGGAAAATGCAGTTCTCCACGGAAAAACAACTTCAAGAATCAATATTGAAGTAGAAAGTAATGAAGAATATGCAATAGTATCCGTAGCGGATAATGGACAAGGAATTCAAGATGGATTGATACCACGGATTTTTAGTGGCAGTATGCAGTCTGAAGAAGGAAGGGTAAGTGATTCCAAGAGAAATATGGGAATTGGCCTTTCCGTATGTAAGACCATCGTGAAAGCGCACAAAGGTAATATGAAAGCCGAAAATATAGAAAACAGTGGTGCCAGATTTACATTCTGGCTGCCTAAATAAACAGGAGGATCTATGGAGATCAGAGACAGAGTATTGGTTGTTGAAGATGATAAACGAATTAATAGCTTCTATAAGACTGTTTTGGAGGCAAATAATTATGATGTATTAATGGCTCAGACAGGAACCGAGGCTTACAGTATGATCACGTCCCAGTGCCCGGATGTGGTGATCTTAGATTTAGGTCTGCCGGATATGGACGGTATGAAAATTTTAAAAAGCGTGAGAGAATGGTCCAATATGCCTGTGATCGTAGTATCTGCAAGAACTCATGAAAAAGACAAGGTTGCTGCGCTGGATATGGGAGCCGATGATTATATTACAAAACCGTTTGGAACATCCGAGCTTCTTGCCAGGATCCGTACAGCGATCCGTCATACAAGAAATACGCTGGTATCCCCGACCGGTGCACCGGTTGGTACCTTTGTTTCTGGTGCGTTGACGATTGATTATGATAAGCACAGAGTCTACATAGATGGAAAAGACGCTGGCCTGACACAGAATGAATACAAAATCGTAAGTCTTTTGGGCAAATTTGCCGGAAAGGTTATGACCTACGATTATATTATTAAAGAGATCTGGGGACCGAATATGAAGAATGACAACCGTATTCTTCGTGTAAATATGGCAAATATACGCAGAAAGATCGAGAAAAACCCGGCAGAACCGGAATACATCTTTACCGAAGTAGGTGTTGGATACCGAATCGTTGAACCGGATTAATAATCTATATTGTGAAATGTGGGCGCCGTCCGATGGGTGTGGAATTCGGACGGCGTTTTTGCATTTGTTAAGAATGTGTTTTTTCTGCCAATACGTCCAATGATTGAAAGGTATAGCCCATGTCTTTCCACTTTGTCAGCAGTTCATCAAGAATGGCCGCATTGGTCGACGAGGTACTGTGCAGAAGTACAATGGCGCCGGGGTGGATGCGCCCAAGTAATTTTTCAAAGGCTTCTTCCTTTGACGGTTGTTTTTCCTGATACCAGTCCACATAAGCAAGACTCCAGAAGAATGTTGTATAGCCCAGTTCTTTTGCTATTTGTAGATTTTGTTCACTGTATTTTCCCTGTGGAGGACGATAATATTTGGGCATGGAAAGTCCTGTGATCTCCGTATATTTCGTTTCCAGCTCCGAGAGCTCTTTTTGGAAAGCTTCTTTGGAAGATATCTTGGACATATCCGGATGATGGTAGGTGTGATTGGCAACCATATGGCCTTCTTCAACCATTCGCTTGATCAGATCCGGACTGGTCTCAAGATAATTCCCGACAACAAAGAAGGTAGCAGGAACTTGATGTTTCTTCAATGCATCCAAGATTGCAGGTGTATAACCGTTTTCATATCCCGCGTCAAAGGTCAGGTAGAGTACTTTTTCATCGGTCATTTCTGCATAATACGTATTGTATTTAGCCAATTGATCTGCGGTGGCGTTGGCTACGGGCGTTTTTCCTTCTGTTTGAAAACTTAGTCCCCAGTTTCCGTTTGCAGAAGCCTGTACAGCTTCCTGAGGTCGCCCTTTCAGAGTGATGGAAGCTGCCAAAGTACCTACACCAAATGCAAAGATAAACAACAGTAGAAGAGCAGAAAATAAGGTCCATCTGTTCGATCGTTTCATGTATTGTTCCTTTACTTTTTTATTAGAATATGGAGGGAAGTGATCCATCATGCAGGAAATAGACTGGAATCTGTGTGTGAACTATGATAAGATGTTCCTGTTCGAATTAAATGGAAGGACTGATGATGAATGAGTGATCGGTTTCAAAGAGTTCTCATCCCATGTTTCTATTGTCTTGCTGTTGCATGTTTGGTGGAAATTCCACTCGCGAAGACAACTATATTTGGAAATGATGTGATCTTATGGGATACATTATTTCGAACCATATTTGCAATGCCGGGATTGTGGTATTTTTATCGTGAAGATCAGAAGATGCGGAAGAAGACGGAAGGGAATGTTACGATTATTATTAAACTTGCCGGAATCGGCGCAGTTTTATCTGTAGGCTTTCGAGTCATATTTGAAGTGCTCGGAATGCCAGGCTATGAGAGTGTGGAACGGAACTTGCTCAGCGGAGAGCAATGGCTGCAGATTATTGTCTTACTTGGTGCTTCTCCTATGTTAGAGGAATTTTTCTTTCGCGGAGTCTTATATGGCCGATTGAAAGAATTGGTAAAAACGGAAATGGCGATGCTGCTTACCGCACTGGGATTTGGCTTGTATCATGCAAATCTCAGCCAGGGTATATATGGCTTTTTTATGGGTTTATTTTTAGCATGGTGCATGGAACGGTTCCAGACGATAAAGGCACCGATCGTAGTCCATATTGCGGCAAATTTGGCGGCGATGTGTATGGAATGGATTTAATTGGCTGGAGAAAATTGTTGAAAATGTTGAAAAATGGTTATTTTCTTGACAAAAATCATCTTAGGATTTATAATTCCAACAGCCGATAAGGTGATAGGAGGAAATTTATTATGGCAAAGAAAAAAGCTGCAGAAGTTGCTGTTGTAGAGGCAGTAGAGGTAGTAGAGACTAAAAAAGCAACAAGAAAACCGGCTGTTAAGAGCGCTGTGTTCGTGCAGTTTGGTGGCAAGGAAATCGTAGAGAAAGATGTAGTAGCTGCTTGTAAGAAAGCATATGCTGATCTTGCTACAGGTGAGGACCTGAAGACTCTTGAAGTTTATATCAAAGTAGAGGAGAACGCTGCTTACTTCGTAGCAAACGGCGTAGCTTCTGAGGACTACAAAGTAGAGCTTTAATCTACAACAGACATAAGTCTGACATATTGCAATGAAAAAACACCGCTGGATTCAGGACTTACCTGAGAACAGCGGTGTTTTTGTATGTTATAGTGAATGATGAAAGACTTATTGAAAGATCGGAAGGGTGATCAACCAGCAAATGACCGGAGCAAGTGCGATGGCCGGCAGATAGTTGGCGATTTTGATCTTCGTAATTCCGATGATGTTGGTTCCCAGAGCGATGATGATCAATGAACCGACACAAGTCATTTCTGCAATAGCGGAAGATGTCAGAACAGGAGCAAGAAATCCTGCACATAAAACCAGAAGACCCTGAAATCCAAGAACAAAGGCGGCTGCGAACAGAACGCCAATGCCGAGGCTGGCAGCCAGCATGGACGAAGAGAACAAATCCAGCAATGATTTTGTATACAATAAACTATTGTCTCCGGAAATACCGGCATTTAAAGATCCGTTGATGGTCATGGCGCCGACACAGAACAATAAGCTGGCAGTGACAAAACCTTCTGTCACAGAAACCTGTCCATTTTTTCCTTTTGGAAAACGAGTTTCCACCCAGTTTCCCAGATTGTTAATCATAAGATCGATGTCAATGATGGTTCCAATGATAGAACCAATGACCATGGATGCGATGGTGATCAATACATTTTCACCAGATAAAGCTCCGTCGATTCCGATGTAGATGGTGCAGAGTCCCAGGCCTGTCATAACTGCCGATGATACTTTTTCCGGAATTCCCTTCTTAAAAATTAGACCGATGATACTTCCTGCGATAACGGTCAGAGTGTTTGCAAATACGCCTGTCATGCTCATAATTCGAGCCTCCTTAAAATTCTGTCACTTTAGTGTACTACAAATCTTGTGGTTTGACCAGAGAAAGTGTATAATGAATGCTAGAATGTCCAACGATTGTGGAGTTGGAAAGAGAACTACGGGAGGTTAATCATGTATTATAATAATGAGATTTGGGTAGCATCCGCCGGCGATAAAAAGGTTTCTATTGTGCCGAAAATGGCAAACCGTCATGGTTTGATTGCAGGTGCGACCGGTACTGGTAAAACCGTGACATTAAAAGTGATGGCTGAGTCCTTCAGTGACTGCGGCGTTCCGGTATTTTTGGCAGATGTAAAAGGTGATCTGGCAGGCATGTGCAAACCGGGCGTCGATAGTACAGATATGCAGGAGAGAATTGCAAGATTTGGTCTGGCAGAATGTGGATTTGATTACGAAGCATATCCGAGCTGCTATTGGGACATCTACGGAGAGAATGGTATTCCGCTCCGTACCACGGTCAGTGAGATGGGACCGACACTCCTTGCGAGACTGATGGATCTGAACCCGACCCAGACTGCGATCATGCAGATTGTATTTAAGATTGCAGATGACGAGGGATTACTTCTTTTAGATATTAAGGATCTGCGCTCTATGCTCCAGTATGTGTATGAAAACGCAAAGGAATATTCCGCAATTTACGGAAACATGGCGAAGCAGAGTATCGCAGCCATTGTTCGTTCTGTAGTTGCACTTGAAGAGGCTGGTGGTGACCAGTTCTTTGGAGAACCGGGCTTAAACATCCGTGACTGGTTCCAGACAGGAAATGGCGGTAAAGGCATGATCAATATTTTAGATTGTCAGAGTCTGATCAACAATCCGACCATGTACTCCACCTTTATGCTGTGGATGATGTCTGAGTTATTTGAGACACTTCCGGAAGCCGGCGATGCAGAAAAGCCGAGGATGGTATTCTTCTTTGACGAGGCTCATTTATTATTCGAAGACGCACCGAAAGCCCTGTTACAGAAAATTGAACAGGTTGTGAAGCTGATTCGTTCCAAGGGCGTAGGTATTTATTTTATTACACAGAATCCGTCTGATATCCCAAACGATGTCCTTGCACAGTTGGGTAATAAAGTTCAGCATGCACTTCATGCGTACACACCGGCGGAGAAGAAGAAAGTAAAAGCAGCTGCAGAGTCTTTCCGCGAGAATCCGGAATTTGATACGATGGAGGCGATTTCCAGTCTCGGTATCGGCGAAGCTCTGGTTTCCTTCTTAGACCGTGAGGGCCGTCCGTCTGTGGTAGAGCGTGCAAAGATCTTACCACCGAAGAGCCAGATGGGACCGATCGATGATATGACAAGAACTCGCCAGATTCAGCAGAACAATCTTTACATCAAATATGAAGCTGTAGAAGATCGTGATTCTGCGTATGAACTTCTTACAAAACGTATCGCGGCGGAAGATGCTGCGGAACAGCAGGCAAAAGAAGATGCACTTCAGGCGAAAGCGGCAGAGAAACAGAGAAAACTGGAAGAGAAAGAGGCGGAACGCCAGAGAGCTGCAGCAGAAAGAGAAGCGGAGCGTCAGGCGAAGAAGACAAAGACTGCGGTAAAGAGTGTGGCAAAGACTGCGACAGGAACCATCGGACGTGAGATTGGCAATACCATCGGAAGCTCCGTGGGTGGCAAATTCGGTAAGAAGCTGGGAGGTAATCTCGGCGCTGCTTTAGGACGCGGTCTTCTGGATACTTTATTTAGATTTTAATGACGAAGCGCACGGTTTTGCAGATTCTTTCGTCTGACCAGGATCCGGATCCTTTGATTAAATAATTGCAGCCATCCGCATGAAAAGATTGTGAGAAAGATTTCCAGTGCACTGGAGATCAGAAAGTCACAGAGTATGAGTAAAATAAAGGCGCAGGCAATCGCTAACACCAGAAATGCGATGGGACAGGAAAATAGATCCGGCGCCAGAAGATAAAGTCTTCCGGCCATCATGGTAACCGATAAATAAAAAATAAAAGTTGCTGTAAATGCCATGATGAGATGAAGAAAAGAAACAAAAGGGTAGGTTTGCGGGCGATAAGGCAGGAATACAGAACCTACCAGTAAATAAGCAGACACATCGGTCAGGATCAGCTCTTTTTCTGTTTTCAGAAAAGACCTGGTTTGACCGATTGTGCGTTTTATGAAAGTATGGTAAAATCGGGCAATGACAATGGCCCAGACAACCAACAGAATGTTTTGGGGGAAGTATGCTCCTGCGACGGAAAAGTTGGATGTAAACCAGTTTGTTTGACCGGGCAGCATAAGTGTCAGTCCGGGGATGATAACGTAAGAAAGTAATATGTCCATTTTGCACCTCCTATTGTTAGCATATACGAGGATAAAAATGTGATACTGAAAATAACAGGTAATTGAACATGGAGAAGATGACAGGAACAGGACTTCCCATAGCTTTTGTTGAAAAGATGCAGAAGTTGTTGGGAGAGGAAGCGGAAACATTTTTTGACAGCTATGACCATGTGCGTAGTTTTGGATTGCGTATCAATCCGTTGAAATGCAAAGATGTGATCCCAGAGTATGTAAGTGGATGGAAGAAGATCCCGTGGGCAAAAGAGGGATTTTATTATGATGAAACGATGCGTCCGGGAAAACATCCGTACCATGAGGCGGGCATCTATTATATTCAGGAGCCGAGCGCAATGTCTGTTGCAGAGGCTTTGGAGCCAAAGCCGGGCGAGCGGATCTTAGATCTCTGTGCAGCTCCGGGTGGAAAGAGCACCCACCTGGCAGGTAAGATGGAGCAGAAGGGACTTTTGGTGTGCAACGAGATTCATCCGGCCCGTGCGAAGATACTTGCTCAGAACGTGGAACGAATGGGGATTGCCAACGCAGTTGTGACCAATATGGAGCCGACAGGTCTTGTAGATACATTCACAGAGTTTTTTGACGGAATTGTGGTTGATGCACCTTGTTCCGGCGAGGGTATGTTCCGAAAAGATGAAAATGCCCGCAACGAATGGAGTCCGGACCATGTAACACTTTGTGCCAACCGTCAGGACGGAATCCTGGACTGTGCGGCGAAGATGTTGCGTGATGGCGGAAGGATCGCGTATTCTACATGCACATTTTCACCTGAAGAAAATGAACAGGCAGTGGAACGATTTTTAGAACGTCATCCGGAATTCCATGTAGAGCGTCCAATTTGTGCAGAGCATTTCGCAGAGGGACATCCGGAGTGGTGCAAAGATCGTGCGGCGGCTTCAGGGGCCAATATTCAAGACACAGTCCGCATCTGGCCACATAAAGTGGATGGTGAAGGTCATTATTTGGCCCTTCTCGTAAAAGGAGAACGCTCTGTGCGGGATAGTGCTGGGGAGTTCGTGGAAAACATTGCGGATAAGCACATAAAAACCACAAAGAAAAGTGGAAAAAATACAGGAAAGAACAAAGGTACAGACCTGAGTGATTTCGACAGCTTTTGTGATGAAATGATCCTTGACAGAGGAAGTCTTGAGAATGGAAGACGTGTTCTGACATTCGGAGAAAATTTATATTTAATCCCAGCGGAAATGCCTGATATGGCAGGATTAAAGGTTCTGCGTCCGGGTCTTCACGTCGGAATGCTGAAAAAAGGACGTTTGGAACCGTCCCATGCCCTGGCTCTTTTCCTGAAAGAGGATGCAGTGAAGAAGTCCTTGGAAATCGGTTCCGGCGAGCAGGCAGAGCGTTATCTCAAAGGAGAGACCCTGTCTATTCCGGAGGAAGTAAGCAATCTTAAGGGATGGGTGCTGGTAACATGCGACGGATATTCTCTTGGATTTGGCAAAGCAGACCGTGGTGTATTAAAGAATCATTATCCGAAAGGACTTAGAAAACCGTAATATGAACGTACTGGAAAATACAGATTTGATCCGTGCATTACAAAAAGAAATCCCGATCCTGACCGCAGAGATACAGACCTTATATCGAGAACTGGACCGAAAGTTTCATCTTAACGGTGCAAAAGTTCCGCTTACATTTGGATTTGATACCGATCTTCTTGGCTCTTATACAAAAGCAGGGATCGATGAAGAGGAGCATTTTCATTTTTCTTTGCTATTTGTAGGACGCTCAGTAGAACATCCATTGAGCAAAGAAGACCGCCAGGATCTTTATAAGCATGAATACGCACATTATATGCAGGCTCATTACCAGATCCCAAAGGAATACGTGTGGCAGCCGGGGATTCACGGAAGTGCATGGAAATATTGCTGTTCGCTGGTGGGGGCGGTTCCGACACCATATTACAAGGCTGGAGAAGCTTTGATGAAACCGGATTATGAAAAAGTCTTGAGAAATCCGATTCACGATAAGACAATTCCGATCCGTGATACATATCGACGTGAAAAAGAGTATCAGGATCAGAAGAACCGCGTGGTACAGTTTCAAGTAGGAGAGGTGATCAAGCATCCCAAATTTGGAAAAGGGACTATTGAGCAGATCGAGCAGATGACCGGTTCCGTAAGACTTCACATTCGATTTGGAGAAGAATTAAAAGTGATCGATCAGAAGTGGCTGCTAAAAACGAAATATCAAAAGGTTGGAGAACGAGTGAATCCATAGAACGCGAAACGGAAGTGTCTACCTGATCATCAGGTAAACACTTCCGTTTTTTGACAGGAAATATTCGGAAACAAAGCTGCCATATCGTTTGGCAGCGGAGCGTGAAACTCCATGGTTTCGTTTGTGATCGGGTGGGTGAACCGCAGATACACGGAATGAAGCGCTTGACGTTCCATATAACGATAGTCCGGATTATAAAGGAAATCACCCGGTAGTGGATGACCGATATGTTTCATATGAACGCGGATCTGATGGGTCCGTCCGGTCTCTAAAAGAAGCCGAATGAAGGAAAGGTCTGCATGGTCGTTGTAAGCCAGAGTTTTATAGTGTGTGATGGCAGATTCTCCTCGCTCCGGATCAACAACACGCTCAATCGTAGAACCGTCTTTCCTTGCAATCGGAGCATCGATGGTTCCGTGATCATCGGGTTTTCCACACACAATGGCAGCATATTCCCGATGGATCGCATGGTCCTTAACCTGATCGGAGAGAATACAGGAGCTGAGCATATGTTTGGCTATGATCAGAAGTCCGGACGTATCGCGGTCCAGACGGTTGACAGCACGGAAGACAAAATCAACGCCTTTTTCTTCCATATATGCAGCGATTCCGTTGGCCAGTGTGTTTCCATAATTGCCTTGAGATGGATGAACAGGCATTCCTGCAGGTTTGTTGAGTACCATGACATGATCATCCTCGAAGAGAATGTCCAGAGCCATGGGAACCGGAACGATTGCTTCCGAACCTTTTTTCTCGATTAATTCTACTCTCAGGATATCGCCATCTACCAGAATTCGATTGGAGAACACAGCAGTTTCCCCTATAAAAATACAATCCGGTGTTGTACGGAGATGCAGTCGAAGGCGGCTGGAATAGCCATGTTCCGATAAAAATTGTGATATTTTTTTGCCGGCGTCGGCCGGAGTGATCGTATAAGTAAATGTCGTTTTCATAAAGAGAATTCTACCATAGGAGATTTTAGATAGCAAGAGTGCATATATTGTAAAAAATGTCCGGTTAGTTTTAAAATGAAAATTTGTAAGTGTATGTATAGAATCTTGTTTACTGTATTAATGATATTGTATACAACAGGAAAGGTGCTGGCATCTACAGAACAAGAGAACTCTGTAATCTCTGAACCCCAGTTACTTGCTCAATCGGCTGTTCTGATCGATGGAGATACCGGGAGGGTTTTATATGGGAAAAAAGAAGATACGGTTCTTCCGATGGCAAGTACGACAAAGATCATGACCTGCATTCTGGCCCTTGAAAATGCTTCACCGGATGAAGTGGTAACAGTGTCTGGTTATGCTGCCTCGATGCCGGATGTGCAGCTAAATATCCGCAAGGATGAAACCTACCGGATGGAGGACTTATTGTATTCTCTGATGTTAGAATCCCACAACGATTCTGCAGTTGCCATCGCAGAACATGTGGGAGGAAGTGTAGAGCTGTTTGTGGATATGATGAATCAGAAGGCGCGTGACATTGGCTGCCCCAATACATATTTTGTGACACCGAACGGATTAGACGGAACAGACAAAAGAACCGGGATGCAACATTCGACGACGGCAGAAGAACTGGCGCAGATCATGCGTTACTGCATCAAACAATCGCCAAAGAGTGAAATGTTCCTGGAAATTACAAAATCTCCGTCCCATACGTTTTCCGACTTGGAACGAACGCGAACATTTTCATGTATTAACCATAATGCTCTGTTGACCACCATGGAAGGAGCTGTTTCCGGAAAAACCGGTTATACCAACGGAGCCGGATACTGTTATGTGGGAGCAGTTCAAAAAGGTGAAAAGATGTTTATTGCTGTACTTTTGGCGTGTGGATGGCCTCCACATAAAACATACAAATGGCAGGATATGAGATCATTGATCGCATATGGTAACGAAGCATTTGATTATTATGAAATCCAACAGGAGGAGGTACGATTAGATCCAATATCGGTAGAAGACGGAACACAAGAAGATACCGGATTGAAAATCTGCTATCCGGAAGGGAAGAAGATGAGGGTTTTGATGAGAAAAGATGAACCGGTAAAAATAAGAAAGAAAGTTGCCCGATCCTTGTACGCTCCGGTAGAGATAGGAATGTCTGTCGGTCAGATTGACTATTATGTCGGCGAGGATCTGATCTCTAGTTATCCAATTGTGACCACAGAACAAGTCGGCTTGTGGGATTTGAAATTTTGTGCAAAAAAGCTTTTAAACTATTTTCTGTTCTGTTATAATGCAAGTTAAGGATTTATTTGGGGAGGAAATGCAGGATGCATACAGAACTGACAAGAGAGAGCGCCGTTGCGCTTTTAAGAAAACACAACAAAGAAGATTTTCATGTACTTCACGGTCTGACTGTAGGTGGCGTATTGAAATGGTATGCGACAGAGCTGGGATATGGTGATGAGGCAGACTTTTGGGAAGTGGTTGGAATTCTTCACGATATCGATTTTGAGGAGTATCCGGAGGAGCATTGTCTTGTGGCTCCGCGTCTGCTTGCAGAAGGCGGTGCGGAAGAGGAAGTGATCCATGCGGTTTGCAGCCATGGTTTCGGTCATCGTCCGGAAGTAAAACAGAGCCCGGATCATGAGATGGAGAAAGTGCTGTATGCAACAGACGAGTTAACAGGTCTTATCTGGGCAGCAGCTAAGATGCGTCCGTCCAAGAGCACACAGGATATGGAAGTATCCAGCTTAAAGAAGAAATTCAAAGACAAACGTTTTGCTGCCGGTTGTTCCAGAGAGATTATTTCCGAAGGTGCAGATAAGCTTGGCTGGGAGCTTGCAAAGCTGTTAGAGATGACCATTCTGGCGATGCGTTCCTGTGAGGATGCACTGAATGCTGAGATGGAAGTTATGGGCCTTCATGCATAAGCATATAATAGAGAAAGAGACGTTCCACCCAGTCGGGCAGAACGTCTCTTTTTATTCTTCAACGATCGAAATGGTCACTCGATGTGGCAGGCACACCAACATTTCACCGTTCATAGATATCTTTCCTTGCTTTACACAGTCCTGGTTTGGACAGTTAGCCTCAGAAATCCATACGTTTCCATCTTGAATGTTCAGGATATTCGTACTCTGAGGTTCTGAAGATATTGTGTAAGTTACATTTTGAGACAGGTCAAATGTTTTCAAAATGGTTTTAGAGGAGTCGACTGTGATAACAGAAACTTCCACTTTTGAGCCTGGCTCAGAAAATAGAATACGGTTTGCAAAAGTGAAACCGCATACGGCGAGAAGGATTGTCAGTATAAGATATAACTCACGCT
>JAZTZT010000156.1:0-4696 GCA_045637605.1 Pilosibacter sp. | reverse complement strand
AATGTGGTGAAAGAAAAGGCGTAAGAAAAGGAAAAGAGCTTGAACGAGAGAATGGTATTCGTAATCTGATCGAAGATAATGTGGAAGAGGGCATTGAAAGAGAACGAATTCTTAGTAAATTGATTAAGAGATATCATTTAGATTATGATTCTGCCGAAATGTACTATGTAAAATTTGCAATATAAGATGACTCTCTTTTTGGGATTTACTTGCAATCACATCTTAGATTCTGTATAATTTTAATTAGTATGCACTTTTATAAGCAAAATGTTTTTGCACAGTAAACATAGGAGAAAAACATGAGTGGAAAGAAATTAGCAAAAGATTTTACAAAGGGAAGTATTCCGAAGCAGATGTTCTGGTTCATGCTTCCGTTCATGGCATCCAATGGTCTGCAGGTGCTTTATAGTACCGTTGATATGGTCATCGTTGGCCGCTATGTTGGTACAGCAGGTATTTCAGCGGTTTCTCAGAGCAGCTTGATCTTGAACTTTGCGACCATGGTATGTCTCGGATTCGCCAATGCGGGTCAGATTCTGGTATCCCAGGCCCTTGGTGCAGGAAAGAAAAAAGAGGTTAATGATATTATCGGAACGTTGTTTACGGTAATCCTCAGTATGGGAATTATCTTTTCAGCAGTGGTGTTGTTATTCCTGAAACCGATTCAGAATATTATGAATATCCCGCTCGAATCCCTCGATTATTCCGCAGACTATATGATTATCTGTGGAGCAGGTCTGGTATTTACAGCCGGATATAATATGGTGTCTGCGGTTCTGCGAGGAATGGGAGATTCCAAGCGTCCGTTTATGTTTATTTGTCTTGCGTCTGTGATCAATCTCGTATTAGATATTCTGTTCACTGGATATATGGGAATGGAAGTTGCAGGTGCAGCCTGGGCGACAATCATCGGACAGGCAGTCTCTTTCCTGTTTTCTCTGTATTATTTATATAAGAATAAAGAGGCGTTTGGTTTTGACTTTAAATGGACCAGTTATTATCCAAACAAGAAATATGTACAGCTGATCATGAGTCTTGGAACACCGATGGCGCTTCAGTCCGGCTGTATCAATATTTCCATGCTTTACGTAAACTCTATGATCAACAACATTGGCGTAGTAGCTTCCGCGACCTTCGGTGTTGGTTGTAAGATCGATGATATCATCAATAAGATCGCTCAGGGTATCCAGATGGCAGCTATGCCGATGATCAGCCAGAACATTGCGGCCGGAGAGATCAAACGAAGCAAGCAGGTGGTACATTCCGCTTGGACGTTTGCTTCCATTTTTACCGTTACCTGTATGATCCTGTATGTTCTCTTTGGCGAGCAGATGTTTATGCTGTTCTCCGATGACCCGGCAGTTCATGCTCTGTCCGGAACCTTCATTTCTGCGATCCTTTGGATGTTCCCGGCGTTCATTATCATGCGCGGAACATTCGCGTTTATCCAGGGTATCGGAAATGCGAAACTGGGCTTTGTTCTTTCTCTGCTGGATGGTGTAATCCTGAGAATCGGTCTCAGCTGGCTGCTTGGTATTGTCCTTGACTTTGGTTTCTACGGATTTGTACTGGGTTACGGACTTGCACCGTATGGCTGTGCGATTCCGGGCCTCATCTACTTCCTGTCTGGAAAATGGGAGAAGAGAAAGACTTTGGCAGATCAGCTGTAAAGACAAAATAAATACAATGGGAGATGTTCCATGGAAAACAAGCGATTCCATAACCAGATATCATGGCTGATGTTTCTATTCAGCATCTTGGTTATCTGGGTACATTCTTATAATGTAGAATTGTTCGCCGGCTCCACATGGGGACCGGATTGGGATCGTGCGGCTCAAATCGAGACTTTCTGGTCTGTAGGGGTCGGGCAGATCGCAGTTCCGGGATTTTTCATGCTGTCGTCCTATTTGTTTTTCCGGAACTTTGATTTATCAAAGCTTGCAGTGAAATGGAAAAGCCGATTTTTCAGTGTGGCGGTCCCGTATGTCGTATGGAATTTTCTGTATTATCTGGGATACGTGGTTGCCACGAGAATTCCGATGGTAGAGAAGATAGTTGGAAAAGAACCGATTCCATTTAATACGGAAGAGATTGCGAATGCTGTACTGCATCATAGCTATGCTCCTATCTTTTGGTACTTGTTCCAGTTGATCATATTATTGATTCTTGCACCGATGATTTACGGACTGGTAAAGAAAAAGATCATTGGTCTAGGGTATCTGATATTGTTGGTAACTGCACTTTATAAAGGCTGGGGAAATGGATATCCCAATACGGATGCGTTGTTTTACTTCTCATTTGCAGCGTATGCAGCTGTGCATTGGAGAACATGGTTGGAGCAAAAGGGAACCAGTGACCGGATGTTCGCCGGCATTGTGATCCTGATTCCGGCGGTCTACAGTTACGGTATGATGAAAGTGCCGGGAGCGTTGGTTCTGTGGACGATCACTTATCGACTGCTGGCACCGGTCAGCTTGTGGCTTATGACCTCCTCTGTAGAACTCCCGGAAACGAAACCGTGGATGAGGCAGAGTTTGTTCTTATATGCGATCCATTTTATCATCGTACGATTTGTAAATAAGGGAACTGCCATGGTGCTGGTGAAAGGCGTTGCGAGTGAGATGATTCCGCAGACGATGGAATCCGGATTTGCGATCGCAACTTATTTTGCAATCCCGATGATCGTTCTGATTGTTTCCTATCCGATGGCCCGATTCCTGTCAAGATGGGCGCACCCGGTCTGGCGTGTATTGTCCGGAGGACGAAACCTTTAAAAAACCTTATAAGTACAAGAAAAAATACTTGCAATCAAAAATATTCTATGCTATACTGACTAAGCTGTTTCAGAGGAAACACAAGAATAGAAGGCGTGACTGTCAGTCATGTACTAAAATAATAGTGAGGTAAACATCATGAGAGAGGGAATCCACCCAAATTACTATCAGGCTAAAGTTGTTTGCAACTGCGGTAATGAATTTGTAACTGGTTCTACTAAGAAAGACATTCACGTAGAAATCTGTTCCAAATGCCATTCATTCTATACAGGTCAGCAGAAGGCTGCTTCCGCTCGCGGACGTATCGAAATGTTCAACCGTAAGTATGGTGTGAAATAAGACAATTTATGTTTGATTAATGAGGTTGAGCTTTTGGTAACGAAAACTCAACCTTTTTTTGTGGCAACAGCCCGGAAAGCGGCTCCATGCTTGCATGAAGAGCCATTTGACGGGCGCAAGAAACCCAATGGAGGTAATTGCTAGTGAAATATTCCGGCATCGGGGGACAGGCATTATTAGAAGGTATCATGATGAAAAACATGGACAATTACGCGGTTGCGGTTCGCAAACCGGACGGTGAGATTGTCGTTGAAAAAGATACCTATGTGAGTTTGACAGAAAAAGTAAAGTTCTTTTCCTTGCCATTTATTCGTGGAGTCTTCAATTTTGCAGATTCCATGATCCTGGGTATGAAAACACTGACCTGGTCCGCGGAATTCTTCGAAGATGGAGAGGAAGAAGAGGAACCGGGCAAGATTGAAAAGTGGCTGATCGATAAATTCGGTGAGAAGCTGGAAGATATGATCATGTCGGCGGTTATGGTACTGTCGGTCGTGATGGCCATCGGAATCTTTATGATCCTTCCGATGTTGATCTCCAACGTATTCCGTATGTTTATCAAGTCCGACACGATTATGGCAGTCTTAGAGGGCTGTATCCGTATCGGAATTTTCGTCACTTATATAAAGCTGATATCCCGGATGGAGGATATCAAACGCACGTTTATGTACCATGGTTCTGAACATAAGTGCATCAACTGTCTGGAGCATGGTCTGGAGCTGAACGTGGAGAACGTGATGAAGAGCTCTAAGGAACATAAACGCTGTGGAACCAGTTTTCTTTTGATCGTTATGATGATCAGTATTTTGTTCTTCATGGTGGTCAGAGTGGAGACAATCTGGCTGAAGATGCTGAGCCGTATTATTCTGATTCCGGTAATCGCAGGTATTTCTTATGAGGTGCTTCGTCTGGCCGGACGCAGCAATTCTAAGATCATGGATATCATCAGCAAACCGGGTATGATGATGCAGGGTCTGACAACTCTGGAACCGGATGAGAAGATGGCTGAGGTTGCGATCGCAGCTGTGGAAGCGATATTTGATTGGAGAGCATATCTGGAAGAGAATTTCCCGGAGAAGTATCCGGAAGGATATTTCACAAAAGCGGAGGCTGAGGAGTAATGCAGACTTGGGCTCAGATCCTGGCATTAGGCCAGAAAAAACTGCAAGATGCAGGGATTGCAGAATACAATTTAGATGCATGGTATCTCTTTGAGCATGCGTTCGGGATCAGCAGGATGCAGTATTTTATGTGTTCTGTCCAGAATGCAGAACCGACAGAGGAAGCTCTCAAGGAGTACGATGAAGGTATCGCGCGACGTGCAAATCGTGAACCGCTCCAGCATATTCTCGGTACGCAGGAGTTTATGGGGCTGGAGTTCAATGTGAACCGCCATACTTTGATCCCGCGACAGGATACGGAGACGCTGGTGGAGTTGGTTCTGGCGGAACACAAAGAGAAGGATATCAAACTTCTCGACATGTGTACCGGTTCCGGCTGTATCGCGATCAGCCTGGCTGTACATGGTGGATATCATCATGTGGAGGCTGCGGATATTTCAATAGAAGCGTTGAAAGTAGCGG